>JABIPM010000007.1 GCA_018658955.1 Candidatus Woesearchaeota archaeon
AAGAAGCTCCTAAAGAAGAAGCTCCTAAAGAAGAAGCTCCTAAAGAAGAAGCTCCTAAAGAAGAAGCTCCTAAAGAAGAAGCTCCTAAAGAAGAAGCTCCTAAAGAAGAAGCTCCTAAAGAAGAAATTAAAGGAGAAAAGGTAGAGTAAAATGTTAATCAAAAAGAAAGAACTTGCTCAATTAAATCTTGAACAATTAGGGAAAAAAGGATCTGAACTAAAGAAAGAATTAATGAAATTAAACATGCAAAGAGCTAGTGGAACACCTCCAGAAAATCCTGGATTAATCAAAGCAACAAGAAAAGCAATAGCAAGAATTAATACTTACATAACACAAAAAGAAAATGCACCTGCAACTGAAGTTAAAGAAAAAAAAGTTGTAAAAAGGGTAGTAAAAAAAGTAGTTAAAAAATCAAGCTCGCAAAAAACAAAGGAGGTCGAGAAGAAAGCATAATGATTGAGAGAGATCCAATAACAGGACTTCCAAAGGAATTAGACGTTTGGGATAATATCGCCAAAGGTGAACAACGAATCAAGGTAAAACTTGAAAAAAGGAAGTTCGGAAAAATAATCACAGTCATACTGGGTTTAGATCCAAAGTCAATAAACATCAAAGATGTTGCAAAAAAGCTTAAAACCAAGCTCGCTTGTGGTGGGACCGTAAAAGGGACTAATGTTGAACTCCAAGGAGAACACAAGAGAAGAGCAAAAGAAGAGCTTGAAAAAATGGGCTTTGCAAGGGAATCCATAGAATAAATATGCAAACAAAGGCAAAAAACATTCCAAGAACGGAATTCATTGGCAAGGTTGTGGAGATTATCTCTGCAAACAATCCTTCACAACTCGGATTGAAAGGAAAAATTGTCAACGAAACAAAAAATCTGTTCACGCTTGAAACAGAAAACGGAGAAACAAAGAAACTCATAAAAAAACAAGTAACAATAAAAACAAAAATTCAAGGGAAAACATTCATAATTGAAGGAGAAATTCTTCAAGGAAGACCTGAAGAACGCCTGAAGAAAAAAATCAAAATATAAAATGAAACAAAACACAAAAATCAGAACACATGGAAGAACCTTTGTAGGTAGAGTTATCTCTGATGTTTTCCATAAAACAACAACAATAGAGTTCGATAGAAAAGTATACGTTTCTAAATACGAAAGATTCCAAAAAAGAAAAACAAGAATCAAAGTACATGTTCCAGAAGATTTCAAATTAGCAAAGGGAGATATGTTAAAGATTATTGAAACAAGACCTATTTCCAAAACAAAAAACTTTGTAGCTATGGAGGTCATTACACAATGAAAGCATTATCTGCGAGTATGAGTAGGTGTTTACCACATAGGGCAAAAGTACCTACTTGCGACAATTCAGGAGCTAAAGTTCTTAGAATTATTTCAGTAAAAGGTACAAAAGGTGTTAAAGGTCGTAAACCTGAAGCCCAAGTTGGAGATTTAGTATTGGCATCAGTTATCAAAGGGACCCCTGCAATGAGAAAACAAGTAGTTCCAGCAATTATAGTTCGTCAAAAAAAACCATATAGAAGACCAGATGGAACCCATATATGTTTTGAAAGTAACGCGGCGGTAGTGCTTAAAGATGAAAAAGGAACACCAAAAGGTACTATTTTTAAAGGACCTATATCAAAAGAAGCGGCAGACAGATGGCCAAGAATATCAAAAATAGCGAGAATTATATTATAAAATGAAACAATTTTTTTCACCACTTTGGAAATCAAGTAAGAATAGAAGAAAGCAAAGGAAATACATAGCGAATGCACCTATTCATTTACGTGGTAAATTCCTAAATGCACATTTATCCAAGGCACTAATCCAAAAATATGGGATAAGGTCATTCAGATTAAGATCTGGAGATAAGGTAAAAGTGATGAGGGGACAATACAGCGGAAAAACAGGAAAAATCGATTCCGTCGATATAAAAACATCAAAGGTATAAATTGATTCATTATTCACAATGAAGCGAGATGGTTCAAAATCATTTCACCCAATGAATTCATCAAACCTACTAATCGAAGAGTTAAATCTTGAAGATAACAAAAGAAAATTAAAATTAAATTCATTAACCGAGGAAAATAAAAAATGACTCATCAAAAAAGAATGGCAACATCAAAGAGAATGCCTCTTGGAAGAAAGGCAACAAAGTATTTAGTTTGTCAATCACCTGGAACACATAAGAAAGAAGAATCAGTATCCTTAGTAGTTGCATTAAGAGATATTTTACAAATAGTAAAAACATCAAGAGAAACTAAAAAAATACTTAGTACTGGAGACGTATTGGTTAATGCCGATACAGTAAAGGATCATAGATTTCCAATCGGATTCTTAGATGAAATTTCATTCCCGGCATTAAAAGAATCCTATTTAGTAATTTACAATCAATTAGGTAAATTTGAATTTAAGAAACAAACAAAAGCGGCCCAAAGACCTTCAAGAATTATTGGTAAAACAATGCTTTCCAAAGGTAGAACTCAATTAAATCTATTTGCAGGTAAAAACATAATTTTAGATAAAGATGCAGGTTACAAAGTTGGAGATTCAGTAGTACTAGACAAAAATAAAGTTACTTCACATTTTAAACTTGAAAAAGGTGCGAAAGTATTCCTAACAGCAGGTAAACATATGGGGCACAATGCAGTTGTAGATGAAATTTTAGACAGAGTAAATCTTTCAACAGTTCAAAAAATCATAGTTAAAATTGGAAAAGAATCAATTGAAACAGCAAAAGAATATGCATATGTAGTCGGAGGAGACTTATAATGGC
>JABIPM010000008.1 GCA_018658955.1 Candidatus Woesearchaeota archaeon
GGACTAGTGGTAGTTGTGGTGATGGAAATATTAATCCTGGAGAAACTTGTGATGGAACAAATATGTCTGGATTAAGTTGTATAGATATTGATGAATTTACTGGTGGAAGTTTGGGATGTTATGCTTCTGGAGATGCTAATGAATGTACTTTAAATGTTTCTGATTGTGTTGGAAGTAGTGGCGGTTATTGTGGTGATGGAATTCAAAATATAGATGAAGCTTGTGACGATGGTGGAAGATGCGAAGCTACCCCTACATATTGTACTTCAGATAGTGAATGTACTGCAAATGTTTTATGTCTCCCTCAAAGTGGAGATGGGTGTGATGATACTTGTGATTTAGAAGATGGATATGGTGGGGGCGGTTCAGGTAACTGTAATTCTAATTGTATTAACGGAAATACGATGTGCAGTACTACTGGGACCACACTTTATACTTGTGCAGAGTACGGTAATCCTCCTGATGGATGTTTTGAATGGGGCTTTGGAGAGAGTTGTACTGACGGAGAAACTTGTAGTCCAGAATTTAATGAATGTGTAGCTAGTGATTGTAGCGTTAAGAATAATCCCACAATAATGGTTCCTAGTTGTAGCAACGGGGATGAGGATTATGTGTGCGGTAAATGGGGTGATTGTACTGACGGAGAAAAAACAAGAACTTGTTCTAAATGTGATTCAGAAACTACTTGTCCACTGCCAACAACAACAATTAATTGTGAACCAGAACCGTCCGTTAAAGGATCTGCCTTTGACTTATTCAGTTGGATGGTAGGATTATTTTTAATTGCAGGATTCTATTTAGTTAGAGAAAAGAAACTTAAAATTAGTTTTAATTAAATTAATTTCTTAGAAACATACGGGCCGTCTTGAATGTAATTTAATTGTTTTTTGTAATATTCTCTTACGCCTATTCCAGAAATAACTAGCATTTTATTTGCATCATATTTTTCTTTAGCAATTTTTTCTGCTTCTAACATTAAGGATTTTCCTAATCCTCTATGTTGAGCTTCAGCAGTTTTAGTTGGTTGATTGTTAATATCTAAAGATTTACCAAATACATGTAGTTCTCTTATACCTGCGCTGTTAGGCGTTATTTCTTTTCTAAATGGTTTGTAAGGAATTCTTAATCGAGCATAACCTAATAGGATATCGTTTTTAGTATCTTCTTTAGAGATGAATAATTCAGTTCCACCTGATGCTTCATAAGTGTCTATTTTAGTTTGAACATGATCATAAGAAACTTCTTTGTTTTTTGGTTCTCTACATCGAATACATCTACATGCAGATTTGGCTTTTTCTAATTTTTGTAAAATTAACTGTCTTAGATTTGTTTTGTCTACTCCTGCCTCTGTCATGTAGGTTGGAATGTCTCTCTGTATTCTCATGATTCTACAATATTCTGGAATTATTTTTTTGATTTCAATTATTCTTTCTGTTGCTTGTTCAGTGTTTATTGGTTTGAATTTTCCTTTTTTGAAATCTTCATATAATGGGGTTCCAGCCATGACTAAGCAAGGATAAATTTTTAGAGAATCTGGTTTAAAGTTAGGATTAGTAAATAGTTCTTTGTATTCCTTTATGTCTGAGGATTTAGTGGAGAGAGGTAATCCCATCATCATGTGGTAAGTTACTTTTAGGAAAGAATCTTTTAACAATTGAGTTGCTTTAATTGTAGTTGCAGTAGGATGTCCCCTTTTGATTTCTTTTAATATTTTATCATTAAGACTTTGAACACCCATTTCTACTCTTGTAGTCCCTGCCCTTAGCATTTCATTTATTTCATCTTCTTGTGAACAATCAGGTCTTGTTTCTATCACTAGTGCAATGCATCTAATCTTAACGTTTTCATTCTTTTTTTGTTCTTTTTCTAATGTGGTTGATTTGTTCTTTTCTTTTAGTTTGAACATCTTTGCAATTAGTTTCTTTTCTCTTTCTTTGGAATCTAGTTTTTCTGAAAGTAAAAAGAATTTGTTAAACTTTTTTTCATTTAGGTTTCCTTCTTTGTCGTAAAATTCTTTTGAGAAATCATTTAATGCTTTCATTGCGAAGGTAATGAATTCATCTCTGTAAACTTTAGGGAATGAAGTAAAGGTTCCACCCATAACAATTAATTCTATTTTTGTAGGGTTGTGATTTAGTAAGATGTAGTGTTCTAATCTGTTGAAAACTTGTAAATAAGGATCATATTGATTCCTAATAGCTCTTTTTACTGCAGGTGCCCCGTCAGTATAACTTTTTGGTGTGCTTCCAAAAATTGAATTAGGACCGCCAGGACAATAAGTGCATTTAGCTTGAGGTGGGCAAGAAATTGGTGCAGCCATAATTGCTAAAGGTGCTACTCCTGATAATGTTCTTACAGGTTTACTGGTGATGAATCCTTCAATGGATTTTCTTTGAGATCTAGGTAATGTATGGACTATCTCTGCGTTTTTTGGAACTTCTTTTAATCCTAACTTTTTTGCAATTTGGTGTTTTAATTTGTTGAATTCTTGACGAGACTTAACATTTTTAGCATGTTTTACAATCTCTAACATAAATTCTTTTTTTTCTTGATTTATCATGGTTTGTTTGGCTTTAGTAAGTTTTATATATCTTTTTAAGGTATTTTAGTTTATGAATAAAAAGGTGAGTTCTAGAAAGAAAGCGTCTAAGGCGTCTAACATAGCCGACGTTATGGGTGCATCCTACATTAAGAGAATTATGGCGTACTTTATCGATATGTTGGTTGTATCTTTAGTAATGTATTTTCCTATGAAAGGATTATTTTCTGGAATGGTTGGTGGTGGAGAGACATTTTCGTCGTTGTTTGCAGCTTCAAATGAAATGAGTTTTTCTATATTTTTACTTGATTTTGTTTTAGCTTTAGTATTTATTTTGTATTTTGCATTATTAGAATTTAAACTTTCACAAACTGTTGGAAAAATGATGATGGGTTTAGAAGTTAAATCTGTAATTGGAGAATTAACATTTAGACAGTGTTTTATGAGAAATATTTCAAAAATGTCTGTAATGTTTTTATTTATCGATAGTATTTATGGTTTATTTAAGGGAACTAGAAGAAGATTTTTAGAAAAGTATTCTTCAACTGTTGTGGTGAATAAATGATAAGAAAAAAAACAACAAAAAAGAGTGCTAAAGCAATTAATAATAAATATCAAGAAGAGTATATTAAGAATTTGATTAAGAGTAGTAAAAGAAAAAAATTTGATGGTAAAAAATTTAAAACTGTTTTGAAAGTTTTATTGATTATTTGGGTGTTGAGTTTTTTTATTGGTAAAGCTTTTTCTGGTGAAGTTGGAAATAAAGTTGCAATTATTCCTATTGAGGGGCCAATAATGAGTTCTATGGGTGCATCCCCCTTTGGAGGAAATGTAGTAGATAGCGAAACTATTGTTGATCTTATTGAAGAAGCTAGCGAAGCTAAAAACGTTAAAGCAATTATATTAAAAATTAATAGTCCTGGTGGAACTGTAGTTGCTTCTAAAGAAATAGCTAGAGCAGTAAAAGAATTGGAGATTCCAGTGGTTTCAGTTATACGTGAAGTTGGAGCAAGCGGAGCTTATTGGATTGCAAGTGCTAGTGATTATATTATTGCTGATGAGATGAGCATTACTGGATCAATTGGAGTTAATGGTGGTTATTTAGAATTTAGTGGATTAATGGATGAGTATGGTGTAAGTTATGAAGAAATGACTGCAGGAAAGTATAAAGATATGGGAAATAAATATGAAAAGTTAAATTCTAAAGAAAGGGAAATTATGCAAAAGAAATTGGATTTAATTTATGAAAACTTTTTAGGCGCAGTTGCAGAGAATAGAAATTTAACTTATACTAGAGTTGCAGAAATTGCAGAGGGACTTTATTACTTGGGTGTTGAAGCAATGGAGTTTGGATTGATTGACGAGTTTGGTGGAATGAAAGAAGGTAAGGAAAAGGTTGAAAATTTAACAGGTTTAGCGTTGGAAGAAAAAGTTTATGAAGTTGATGAAGGATTCTTTAGTGCATTCGATATGATTGGAGCTAAAAGTTCTTATGGTGTTGGGAGAGGTATCGGAGACTCTTTCATTAAAGGAAATATTAATTCTGGTTATTTGAGTCCTATAACATAGATTTAAATAATAGATTTTACTAAGATTTGGTGTAGACTAGGCCGGGGCAGTAGTCGTGCCTTGTAACCACAAATCGGCTTTAGGGTGGGGCTGAAGTAGCGGAGAGGATTGAACTCTTGGTACTATTCCCGAATCGTACGGCGAAACTTTGTCCCAATTGGCCGATAATCTTGAGAACCAGGTCAGATCCTGACGGAAGCAGCCTTAATCATTGTTGTTGGCGCTTTTGGGGTAACGAAGTGGAGGAAAGTTTGGGGCTCAATAGTATTGGTGTTTGATTCCATCTGCTACGGTCTACATTTTCATAATGTTTTTTGCTTCTTCTGCAATTTCACCAAGATTTAGAATTATTAATTCGTACATTCTTTTTACAATTAGTTCATACAATGCTTCTTTTAATTCTCCCGAACAATAAGGCATTATTTCATCCATTTTTAGTAAGTCTTTTTCTCTTAGAACGCTTTTTGGAATGTTACAGTTCATAGATTTTCCTTCTAATAGCTCTATATGCTCTGGAGGTAATCCTTCTTGAGCTCTTTCAAAAGTTATTTTTAAATTACACTTATTTCCTATTATTGGTGTTAATTTGTAATGATAAACATTATTACTTCTAGAAAGATAAACTTCTGAAGGAGAACAAGATTTTGCATTTTCTGAAAAACAATCTTGGTCTTTACCACAATACTCTCTGGTCATTCCAGAATAATATGCTGCGAAAAATATTCCAGTTAAAATTATGGCAAGGATGATAAGCTTCATACCGCTTCTGAGTTTTTTATTCTCTGAGTATTCTACCACTTATTCACCCTCCGCCTTTTTATTTTAACATAAGTCTTTTTTTGTAAAAACTTTTACTTGTGACTTCACGTCCTTAAGATAAGACTTTTTACCTATTAAATATCTTACTCTTGCATTTTCTGCAGCTGTTAATAGTTCTTTTGTTAATGAACCATCAATAATAACTACACTAGTAGCTTTTCCTAATCCTTCCATTGTGGAAGCTGCTTCTTTTGCAGGAACTTTTCCTAAGATATTGCCTCTACCATCTAATAGACAAGCGTTTTTAGTTCCATCCATTTCTTTAATTAAATCAATGAACTTTTCTTTTTGTTTTATTGGAATTCTAAATTCTCTGTCTGGATATCTGTCTCTAGAGTTAAATCTACCATTAGAAGGCTTTCTGTCTTTTCTATTGAAAGGTTTTCTTTCAGATCTATCAAAAGGTTTTCTTTCAGGTCTTCTGTCATTTCTATTGAAAGGTTTTCTTTCAGATCTTCCTCTGTCTCTTTCGGAGGTATCTCCTACTCTAGGTTTAACTCTTGCAGGCCTCTTATATTCCAATGCAGCTTTCAAAGAAACTTTTCCTCTAAGTGCTTGATGAATTTCCTTGTGTGTTATTTCTTCCACTTCTTTTCCATCTGGCGCTTTTGCAACAAAATCTATCTTTGCAACTTCTGCAAGTTCTTTGATGATTAAGTCTCCGCCTCTGTCTCCATCTACAAAAACAGTTACTTCTTTGCTTTTTGCCATTTCAATTACTGTTTTTGGAACTGAGGTTCCATTCATAGAAACTGCATTCTTAATATCATATTTTAGAAGATTTATTACATCTGCTCTTCCTTCAACTAGAATTACTGATTCAGCATTTTCTACGTCTGGCCCTGCAGGTAATTGATCTTCACCATATTTTACAATGTCTGCAACTCTTACTGCATTTGTAACTTCTTCTTTGATTTCTCTTGAATCCGGAAGTGTCCCATGAGTAAATGTGCTCAATAAACTTTTAGCACGATCAATTAATTGATCTCTCTTAGCCGCCCTAACATCCTCTAAGCCTGTAACTTTAACTTCTGCATTACATGGTCCAATTCTTAAAATTGTTTCTAATGCTGCTGCAACTAGTGCCGTTTCTGTTTTATCTAAAGAACTAGGAATACTTATTTCTCCAAAAGTTTTTCCATCTTTGCTGTGTGTTTCTACTTCTATTCTTCCAATTCTACCAGAACTTTGTAATTCTCTTAATTCTAGGTCTGAACCTAGTAATCCTTCTGTTTGTCCAAAAACTGAACCAATAACATCAGGTCTGTCTACCATGCCGTCAATATTTATTGTAGCATGAATTATGTATTTAGCTGATACTAAACTTATTTTTCCCATTTTGTGCTCCTTTATCGCACTCTGTTGGTTTATTATAGAATAAGCAAAACGCGTTTTACCATTAAACTTTGAGTTTTATGCTGTTAATCGGCTAATTTGCCGTAAATATTAATTTTTTCTAACGTTTTTATTCAAATAATAAACTTTTGCGATGTGTGATTTATTAATAATTGTGAGTTTTGCCCACAGTTAACTCTCAAGTTCCTTGCTTGATAATTATCGTGCTCAATTGAGTGATTCTCAAGTGGGCTAGATTATTGTAGAAATAATGTGTTTATATAGTTTACTTTTTGAGTTTTGGTGCCTTGAAATGGTCTTTAATGGTGTTTCTAAGCTCCCTAGTCTCTTTTTTCAGTAATTTTTCATCAATTTCGTATCTACTATTGCCTATAAATCTATCATAGAATTCTCTTATGAATCTGTAAAGATTTTTTCTGGTCCATACATCTTCATAGTCTCTTTTGATGAAGTTGGTTAGA
Source organism: Candidatus Woesearchaeota archaeon (assembly GCA_018658955.1). Lineage (GTDB taxonomy): Archaea > Nanobdellota > Nanobdellia > SCGC-AAA011-G17 > UBA489 > JABIKK01. The sequence goes on from JABIPM010000008.1 coordinate 6,745, forward strand.
GATACTAAAACATCTCCCTCTTGAATTATCTTATTTTTTATTTTTACATTCTTTAATTCTGTACCTATTAGTGCTACAATAATGCTAATTTTTGCATAATCTGAAACTTTTTTATTTAATTCTAGAACTATTTTTGTGTTTTGACCTTCTTCACCTCTACTTATTTCGTATTTTTTCTCATCAATGTTATATTGGTGATGTTTTCCCCATCTAGTTATTTCTTTGTAAAGATCATTAAATTTTAGCTTACCACTAAATTTTACTTCAATTCCTCTTTCTACAAAATCCATGTATCCCATTTTAATATAAATTTTCCTTGACTACTTTTATTAGTTCTTGTCCTTCTTCATCTAATTTATCTTCATAATCATCTAATCTTTCTGCTATAATAAACTTTTCGTAAAGGTGTCTTTGAATTTTACCTGGTAATGTGCCTTTGAAACTTTTTTCATAGTTTTTTGTCATACTTGAAGATAATCTAAATTCAAAATCTCCTTTTTGTAATTTTTTATTTTTTATTTTTACATCTACTTGTCTTACAGTGATTAATTTTACTTCTGTTTTGAATTTCACATATTCACTTACTTTTTTTTCACATTTCCATTCAGTGGTTAGTTCTTTTCCGCTTGGTTTAACAGATTCACTATGGTCTTTATCTTGGATGAAGTATCCTAGGTCATCTAAAATTGTTTTGCATTCTTTTAGAATTTTAGGTAGGTTGTAAAGTCCGCTATGCTTGATTAAGTAATAGCCAGTATCGCTGCCATAAATATTCAATGTCCCGTTACTTTCTTTTCCCATTTTATTTCTTTGTAAGGATAATTATATTTCCTCTTCCTTTCTTTATTTTTTTAACTAACTTTTTTGATTCTAATTCTGTAATCATTAAAGATATTTTTGCTTCACTTGAAGGGAATTTTTTCCTTATTTCTTTTTGGGTGCTTCTTCCACCTTGTTCTTTTAAGAATTTTAATAATTTTTCTAAATCTTCTTCTGTTTCGCTTTTTAGATTGCTTTCATCTAAATCTTTGATGAAATGGCTTTTTGCAAAATGTAAATAAGATATAATTATTAATAATGCAATAATTGTGATTATGATTCCTAAGTTTGAAGATTCTTTTTCTTCATCTAAATTTAAATTGTCTTCACTAAAATTTCCAAAATTATTTACATCATCTCCCAAGATGTCATCTCCTAGCACTGGAGTAAGTATCAAATCTAAGGTGTATACTCCGCCTTCATTAATCTTGATCCCTTCTTCCAATTCATAAGTCTCTTCTTCTCCATAGTAAGTTGCTAAAATAGTATACTCTCCTGGAGGAATTTCAAAAGAATAACTTCCGTCTTTTGAAACTGCCATTTGTTTTGGTTCAGTATCTACGGTGATTATGGCCTTATCTAATTCTTCTAAAAATATATCATATACTGATCCTTGAATTGTTGCAGCATTAACTAATGGTGAAAATGTTAGCATAGCTAAAATTATTGTGATAATCTTGGTTATATTTTGTTTTTTCATATTTGATTGGCTGTATGTAAAATATAAAAACCTTTCTTATGAAGTTTTTTTGATATTTTGGAAATACGGGCTAGATTAAAGTTTTCTAAAGTTTCCTTAAAGTATGTTTATAAATAATCCTTTACTAATAATTGTAGATTAAATTCATATCAGGAGGTATAGAATATGAAAAAATTAATGAACAGGGCGTTTACCTTAGGTATGGCTTTAATGTTTTTAGTTATTATTGTTCCTGCGGCCTTTGCAGAGGCAGATACAGATGCTACTGACACAAATATAAGAACAATAGATGCAAGTTCTGGAAGAATTTCTTTTGAAAGGGTTGCCCCAAGAGAAAGAGTTGGAGTAAATAATCCTATAACAGTAAATCCTATTAGGATTAGGCCAATTAGTATGACTCCTAGAGTTATAGATGGACCAATTGAAGCAAATCCTAGAACAAGGGTATTGGGAAAAATGGAAGATGATGTTGAAAAAAGTGAAAGAAGAAGTAAAATTAAAAATTCAATTAATCATTATCGTGAAAAAATTAAATATTTAATGTCTGATAAATTCTTAGAAGAAGAGAATTATAATGGCGAAAAAGCTGCTAAATTTTTAGTGTTTTCAACATTATTGACAGAAAGAGCAATTGATTTTTTAGAGAATGCTGAAAAAAGGGCAGAAAATTCTCCTAAATTTTTAGAGAATCATCCCGATGCATTAGAAAATATTGGTGAGAAAAAAGAAGATCTTTTAGAGTTATATGAGGGACTTTATGAATTTGTATCAGATAGTGGTATGAGTGAAATGGGTCTTGTTTCAGTAACTAGTGAAGATTATCAAGAACTTAAAGAAACTTATTTGATTTCTCTTGGAAAAGAACTTAAGTCAATTTCTAAAAATAAATATCTTATTGCTTATAAAAAATACAATAAAGAAAAAGTTGTAAAAAAACTTAGGTCTGCAGCTAAAAACTGGAAAAAGAAATATGGTGCAGATAAAGTTAAGGATGTTGAAGTTGAAATAAACAGATATGAAACTTCTGGAAATATTGGTGCAGTTAAAACAGAAATAACTAAAATGATTGCTACAAATGTTGAATCTTTAGAGGTAGATGTTACGGATGTAAATTCTCAGGCATTAAATAATTAGGGTAGCTGGCTTTATTTGGGTGGAAACCTTTAAATAGGGCCTTTCCCTGCTTATGTTATCGAAATATTAATGAGGTGTTAACAATATGAAAAAATTAATGATTTTCGCAGTTTTCTTGATGTTGATGGTTTTTGTAGCAGGATGTGCTCCAAAAGGAATCCCAGAGACTCCAGAAACACCTTCAGAACCATCAACAGACGATTCTGTTCCAGAACTTGATAATGAGTTTGGGGATCTAGATGAGTTTGGAGAGGATGATTTTGAAGATTTTGAAGATTTAGGCGATTCTTTTACATTATAAGGTCCCTAATTTCTTTCTTTTTTTACCACTCCTTGATGATTAAAAACCTAAAGTTTTTTAAATGATGGATTCTATTTTTTTATTATAAAATGATAGTAAAAGAAGAACTTTTGAAGAAATTGAGAGCGTCATTTGACCTTAATATTTATGAAGTTAAGATTTGGACAGCATTACTTTGTAGAGGCGTAGCTACAGCTGGAGAACTTAGCGATATTTCTCAAATTCCTAGAAGTAGAAGTTATGATGTTTTAGACTCTTTAGAAAAGAAAGGTTTTGTAATGATGAAATTAGGAAAGCCTATCAAGTATTTAGCAATTAAACCTGAAGAGATTATTAGAAGAATTAAAGAGCAAGTTAAAACAAAAAGTAAGGCTAGATTAACAGAGTTAGAAAATATTAAGGGGGAGAATATTTATGAAGATCTCCAATTATTATACACTCAAGGTATTAAGAAAGTAGACCATTCTAATCTATCTGGTGCTGTTACTGGAAGAGATAATATTTATACACAATTAAAAAGCATGATTGAAGGTGCTGAAAATGAAGTAATGATTGCAACTACTGAAGAAGGAGCATTAAGAAAGATTAAGAAATTTAAAAATTTATTTACTAGATTAGATAAGAAAGGTGTAAAAGTTAAAATTGCAGCACCATTAAATGGTTTAGATAATCCAATTCTAAAAGACCTTAAAGATGTAGTAGAAATTAAAAAATTAGAAGGAATTAATGCTAGATTCTGTTTAGTGGACAGAACACAAATGTTGTTTATGGTTTCAGATGATAAAGATGTTCATGAAGCATATGATTCTGCAATTTGGGCAAATTCTCCGTTCTTTACAAAATCATTCAGTTCAATGTTTGATACTGTTTGGAATAGTTCTTCTAATGTTGAGTGATTTTAATGAAAGAAGATTCAAATTATTTGGAAGTAGGATTACATATTTATTCTGATGATACAATTACTAAATTTAGAGCTAGTTCTAAATCTTATGATCCTCTTGAAGCAGATACTGTTGAAGAATTAGGGAAGTTAACTGTACATTCTTATCCTGGAAAATTTATTAAATTTAAGAATGGGGTTTATTATTTTTGTGGAACTGAATATGCTATCGATCCTAGAAATAAACATAGTAAATATTTTTCTAAAGAAGAAATGATTAAGTTTCATTCTCAACGTCGTGAAACATTAGAAAGTTTAATTGATGGAACCGAAATTTAATTTTTATTTAATTTTTATTTAATTTGTTAATAATAACTCTTATATACTATAATATATATGTTAAAAGAGTAATCACAAACTACATTTTGTAAAATGTTTTGTAATTGCAATAAATAAAACCTAAAAATAAGTTTACGATAATACGTGAATGGAGGAAAAATGGTTAGAAGAAAAATAAAAAGAGCTGTTAGAAAAGCAGTAAGAAAAGTTACAAGAAAGGTAGCAAGAAAAACTGTTAGAAAAACAGCAAAAAAAGCAGTTAAGAAAAGAACTGTAAAAAGAACAGTAAGAAAAACTGTTAGAAAGAGAGTTGCTAAGAGAGCAACTAGAAAAACTGTTAGAAAGACAGCAAAAAAAGCAGTTAAGAAAAGAACTGTAAAAAGAAAAGCAGTTAAGAAAAGAACTGTAAAAAGAAAAGCAGTTAAGAAAAGAACTGTAAAAAGAAAAGCAGTTAAGAAAAGACCTGTAAAAAGAAAAGCAGTTAAGAA
>JABIPM010000006.1 GCA_018658955.1 Candidatus Woesearchaeota archaeon
ATATTGTTGATCCTAACGAAGTTCCAAATGTTGATTTAGCTAGTCCTGCAAATGATAGTTCATATGTTTCTGGAATCTCTGAAGTTAATTTGAGTGTAGATATAATTGATGACTTATTGCCTTTAGACAATGTTACTACTATGATCTTTGGAGGAAGAGATGTGGCTGCTGCAAATAATGATTTATTATTTATTGGAAATATAACTAATGGTTCAAGTGCAAATTATAGTTGGAGGTATCAACCGTTTGACGTCGATTCAGATACATTAATTGGATATCATTTTGATGGAAGAGAAGATATTGGCGAAACAAGCACTTTGGTTTATGATTGGGCAGGAAATAATAATGGTACTTTGAAAAAACAAGCATTCATTAATAATTCTAATGATATTTTTGGAGGGCATTTAGAGTTGGATGGAAGTGGCGGAAGTACATCTGATAGGGTTAGTGGTGGAACTTTTCCCGACATTGAAAATAAGAATAGTGATTTATCTATCATGGTGTGGGTTAGACCAGATGTTTCTCAAGGTAAATTTATCTTTACACAAGGAGCATTTCAAACTGCAGGAGGAAATAAATACTATGGTTATTTTGTTGCTCAAGATGGTGCAGATTTAATTGTTGTACATGGTAATGGTGAAACTTCTGTTACTGGAGCTAATTCTGCCCGTGCTGCTAATTTCTTTACCTCTATGGGCGAATGGGTCCATGTAGGTATTGTTCGTGAAAGTGATGGAAGTTATGAATTTTTTAAAGACGGGGCTTCTTTCGGAACATCAACCAATACTAATACTATTTTTGATACTGGGGCAAATATTGCTGTAGGTGATGATGCAAATCCTTCTAATCCTTCAGGAGCAAATACTAACTTCAATGGAGGAATTGATGATTTGATTGTTGTCAATAGAAGTTTAACTTCTGACGAAATTGCAAATATTTCTAAAATGGGAGATGGAACTTATTACTGGTATGCTTCAGGAAATGATAGCACTTATGCAAATACTACTGCGATGAATCAATTTACAATTGGAGTAGATACTGAACCTAATGCTGATTTGAATGCTCCCGCTAATAATTCAGTTTATAATTCAACAGGAAATATTATTTTTAATACAACTGTTAGTGATTCAGAAGGAACTAATCTAACTGTTAGAATTTATGTGACAAATGGAACTTCTGGCGTAAGTTTGAATTCTGATGATCTAGTTTATTATAATGGGAATATTACTAATGGTTCCGATGTTGCTTATAATTTAACTGCACCAATCTTAGATTTAGATGATGATTATTTATTATTGGCTCACTTTGATAATAATGGAGATTATGCTGAAAATGAAACTTTAGTTTATAATTTTGTTGGTGGGAATTCAGGAAATGGTACTGTAAAAGGGGATGCAGTGATTTCTAAAGAAGAAGGATTAATTGCAGGAGCATTAAATAGTTCTGGATCTGATGGATCTTTTGTTAGATTTGGAGATAGGGATGATTGGATTGGAAAGAAAAATATTTCTTATGTTGGATGGGTAAATCCTAGAGATTTAACTGGAGAAGAAGGAATTTTTAGTAAACACACTGGTGTTGTTGAAGGCGATGGGTTCGCAATTCACAAAAATTCTGATGATCTAAAAATTTCAATAGATGGAGATGTTAATACTGTTTCTAATTTCTTTGTGGTGGATACCTGGACGCACATCGTAGTTGTTTTGAATGATACATATGCTTCGATTTACCAAGATGGAGAATATAATCAATCTTTTAGTTATACTTCAATTACAACAAATGATAAGGTTGCTAGAATTGGGGGATCCCATATAACTACTGGAATTAGTTTTAATGGTTTGATTGATGAATTTGCAATTATAAATAGAAGTTTAACTGCTTCTGAAGTAAGTGATACCTATCAATTAAAATCTGGAACACATTATTGGAAAGTTAATGTAACTGATACTGCAGGAAATTCAAATGAAAGTGAAACTTATCAATTTATTTTGGATAGGCCTCCAACTTTGGCAAGTGTAACTCTCGATCCCAGTGCTCCAAACATTACTGTTCCCTTAAATTGTTCCTTTATTCCTAATGATGATTTAGCATCAACTGTAGATTACACTGTTAAATTTTATAATGAAAGTATTTTAGATTCAACAAGTACTGGAAGCGCAACTGTCGGAAGTAGTTTTAGTGTTACTTCTCCCGCATACAATCATAAACACTTTGATAATTGGAGTTGTAGTGTGGAAATTACTGACGATTATGATAACAGTTCTGGAGTTATAACCACTAGTGCTTTGGAAATATTAAATATTGTTCCTTATCCTCCTAGTTTATTGTCTCCTGAATCGGATTATAGTTCAACAAATAACACTGTTGTTTTTGTTTGGAAACCAGACAATTCTTCTGGACAATTACAACCTTCAGATTATGTCGGGTGTAGTGGATTCTTCTGTTATGAGAATACTTCAGATTTAGATAGTGATAATGTGACATTTTTATTAAATATAACTTGTTATGATGGTGGAACTATTTGTGATGATACTCACTATATTGAAATCAATGAAAATGTAACTAATTGTGATTCAAATAGTAATGATCTTTATGATAGTTCAGATAATTGTAGTTATTCTAAAGATTTAACTTATTTTAATGATGACGGGGTGTCTTATAATTGGACAGTAGATGTTAAGGACCCTTATGATACTGGATCTGAACAATATGGGGCTAGTTCTTTGGGAACTGGGTTTACGATTACACTAGATATCTTGGCAGGAATGACAATGTTAACTAACACAGTTAATTTTAATCATCTAGCAGTCAATACTAATAACGATACTTCTGGCTGTGATTTGAATACCTTTAGTCCTAGCCCTTGCCCTCTATTAATTGAAAATGCAGGAAATCGAAGACTAAACGTTAATGTAACTCCTCCCGCAGATTCATTTTGGAATTCTGTCGCTTATCCCCATTCAATTGATTATTTTTCAATAAAAGCAGGTCCTGGAAGAGAAGGTACAGCATATACTGCAATTGGAACAAATACAACTTATGTGGCATTTAGTGAAGCAAGCATTCCTCAAAAATTGATTAAAGAATTCAAATATGGGGATTCTAATGATGAAGTGAGAATTGATATAAATATTACTTCTCCATTAAATGAACCAATGGGAAATAAAAGTTCAATATTAACATTTACTGGATTTTATGTTCCAATTGAACCAATACCTTTACCATGAAATTATTTAATAAAAATGGAAAAAGAATTTTAATTTTGTTAGTCTCACTTTTGATATTTAGTACTGTTGTTAACGCATTTAGTGTTTCTCCTGCAAGGAGGTTAATTGATTACCCTGAAGATCTTCCATATGTTGGAGAGTTTGTTATTTATAATGATGAATTGACTTCTGGAAAAGTTAGGATTGAAGTGGGTGGAGAATTTAGTGATTATGTGTTTGTTGAAGATTATGTGCATTTTGAAGTTGGAGAATTTGAGAAAAAAATAAATTATGAAATTAAAAATCCGAATAATAAAGTAAAACCTGGACTTAATGGCGTTAGTTTTACATTAACTCGGACGGATGAAACTAGGGGTAAAAGAAGTTATCTGGGTACAAGAATGGCATTAATCACTTCTGTTGTGATCAATGTTCCCTATGGGGGAACGTATCTTGAAACTAAGCTGTTTACTTACCCTGGTGATGTTAATGGAGGGATTAGATTTGTTGCCCCTATTTTGAATAATGGTGCAGAAGACGTCTTAGGGGCTAAAGTCGTGTTAGAAATAACTGATAAAAATGGAAAATTGATTGAAAAAATTGAAGATGTTAAAAACATTTTAGTGAATGAAAAAAAAGATTTTAGAACTGTTTGGCAGGTTAATGTTGGTCAAGGAATATATTCTGCTCAATTATTTGTAGATTATGGTAATGGTGTAGCTGAAACCGAAAAAGTTTCATTTGAAATTGAAGGTGAAAAGATTTTGTTAAATGAAGTTACTGTAAATGATTTTGAATTAGGAAGTGTTGCTAAATTTGAAATTGCTGTGAAAAATATTTGGGATGAAAGGGTTGAGAATATTTATGCAGAATTAGAAGTTTATGATATTGAAGGAAATTTAGTTGAAACATTTGTAACTGATAAAAAAGATTTAGAGAGTGGTGAAAAAATTTTACTTGAAGGTTATTGGGATACTTTAGAGGTGGTTGAAGGAAACTATAATACTATAGTCGTTGTTAGGTATGGAGATAGATTATTAGAAAGAAATGTTGAAACGATTGTTTCTAAAGAAGCAATTAAAACTTCAATTAAGATTGCAGGTAGAAGTGTGACTGTTGTTGAAGGTGAAAGAACATTAACATGGACAATTATAATTAGTTTAATTGTGTTGTCTATTGTTAATTTGCTTTGGTTCATGCATTTTGGTAGGACAAAGAGATAGTTTTTGTTATCATAATGCTTATAAACAAATAATGGGTTGAATATGTGGATGGGAAGAACAAAAAAAGAGGAAGTTAAGAGAGAACTTATCTTAGCTATTTTAGTTATGGTTATTTTTGTTAGTTTGGTAGTTACTTGGACAATTCTTGGAGCTATTGATGAATATTCTAGTAATCTGGCAACAGGTCAATCTCAAAAAGAATTATTTTTAGAACCAGGTTCAGGAAATATAGGTGTTGAAATTTTACCATATATTGGAGAAGAAGTTGAGGGTGATGGTTCATGAAAGTTACAGATAAAACTTTAGTGTTAGTTGGACTTTTAGCATTTTTTGTTAGTTTGGGTTGTGTTAGTTTTGTATTAGTTGAGTTAGGTGGCGTAGATGGAATCACTGGTTTTGCAACTACAAATACTACGTATGGTTATGTTAATGTTACTGTGCTTGGTTCAGTTGCTGTTACATTGGTACAAGATACTGTGGAATTTGGTTCTGGAGCGTTAGGCAGCGGGACAAAATATGTTAATAGCAGTAATCTTAATTCTGGAAATCCTAGTGGTTTTAGTAAACCTGGACCATTTCATTTGAGAAATGATGGAAATGTTTATGTTAATGTTACTGTAAATGGAAGTACTGCTACAGAGTTCTTTGGAGTTTCTGAACAAGTATATAAATATGGTATGGAATCTGGAAATGATGGGGCATTAGTTACTGTTTGTGGAAACTACAGTGGAGGATCAAATGACCGTGACAGGTGGAATTATGCTGAATCAAATTCTTCGCAAATTGGTGTAGCATTTAGTAGTGGAGAAACACACGATACTCTTTGTCCAAATATGTCCTATTCGGCTGGAACAGATGAATTAAATGTTTCAATATTTTTAGAAATTACAAATGATACTGGGAATGGAACTTATGAAGATAAGTTAGAGTTTATGGTTATCTCCTTAGAACATAGTTAAGGTTAGACTTATAAATTAATTAAGTTGAGTTATAAATATGAAATGGGGGGGTTTATTTTTATTATTAGTTATTTTAACTACTTCTGTATCTGCAATAGGAATTTCTCCAGATAGATTACAGGTAGAATATGAACCCTTATCTGAAGGAGAGTTAGTAGTTTATATAATCAATACAGAAAATGAAAATATTAATTCTTCTTTAACACTCGAAGGAGAATTAGCTAAATATTTTTCAATTAAACAAGAGAGTATTGCCATATCATCATTAGGCACTGGAATTTTTAATATTGAATATAGGCTCCCTGCAAAAATTGATACACCTGGATTGAATAATGTTCTCTTAAAAGTTAAAAAAAATAGCTTTGTTTCTAAAGGGCTTGGTGCTTATTTAAGTGTACTTTCTAAAATTGTAGTGGATGTACCTTATCCTTACAAGTATTTAGAATATGATTTTGAAACTAAAAGTGTGAATGAAGGTGATGAAATTAGTTTTGATTTTAATATCCGAAGTAAAGGGGTTAAGAATATTTTTGATGTGGTTTCTAAAGTTGATATC
>JABIPM010000005.1 GCA_018658955.1 Candidatus Woesearchaeota archaeon
CTAGTAAGATCTGTAAGGCGTAAAAGAAGTAAGAAACATCCTAAACAAAAGGTTGTAGCTTATTTAGGTAGAGTAATTGAACTAAACAACAATCTTCAACAATCAACGACGCCCAATTTAAAGACACTTAGAGCCAATTTAAAGCCAATGTTCAAAGAATTAGTAGTTTCTAATGGCTTTAAAGAGACTTCAAAAGATTCTTTTTTAAGAGGTAACATTTATATCAATACTCAAAGATCAGTCGTAAAAGACGTTAAAACTGGTCAGAATATATGTTTAAAGGTAAATGAAGGTTATATCTCTAGTTACTCCATTAGTAAACTAATGAATTATAGGCCAATAGAGTCAGTTGAGAAAGAAGTTGGAAGAGACTTTGCAAAGAAGTTAGTTTCATCAGGGCTAAAGCCTTCCCAAGAAGTGTTCATGGCTCTATATCTATTGATTTCTAAAAAGTTCCACAGGAAATAAAGGGGTCAGTCAACAATCTTCAACAATGAGCAACAGTGCCAAACAGTGCCCAACAATGCCAAACAAGTAAATCTTAAATATTCCCTAATACCTCCTATTTATTGATAAAATGCCTCAAGAAGATACCTCTGTTAGTGAAAAACTGCGTAGTTCGTTCTCTAATGTTAAAAACGACATCCATAATCTAACCAATGAACTTTCTAATATCAATTTACTTATTAATTCTCAAGAAAAGGACATTTTGACCCTTAAATCTAATATCCAATCTATTTCTAAGGATATTACTGAAATAAAGGTCTTTTTACAAAATTTTAATAAAGTTCCACTGGAAATGAAGGGGTCAGTCAACAATCTTCAACAATCTTCAACAATCAACAATGAGCAACAGTCATCAACAATGATCCCAAAAACAGCTCAAAATACCTCTCAAAACACCATTTCAGGCATAAGGGAAGACATACAGAAACAGTTCAGTACATTAACAGATAGAGAATTTTCAGCGTTTATAGCCATCATAGAGCTAGAAAAACAATTTGGAGAAGTAAACTACTCCCAACTAGCAAATCACTTAAACCTTACAGAAGGCACTGTTAGGGGGGCTATTAACCGTATAATTTCAAAAGGACTACCAGTTACTAAGGAAAGAGTATTCAACGGAAAGACCTCACTTTTCATAAATAAAGCCTTTCATGACGTTGGCCTATTAAACAAACTTATTCAATTGAGGCAAAATCCTACCGATCAGACTACCTTTTCTGCCAATTTTTAAAAAATAGCCATAATCTGCTCTTTTTAACTCTCACTTTTTTAAAATGGGGCTTGTTTTAACCTTATTTCGTATTTATTCAAACCTATAATCATACCCATTACCTCTGCCTTATTTAGTGGAATCTTTCAAATAACAAGTTTTCAGGTCTAATACTTCTATTAAACACTCACTTTTCCCATTTAGGGACCATTCTATGTGATATTCTTGAGTAAGAGGTACCTATTTTACAATAATATTGCCCCCAGGTACCTATCTTTCCATCTATTTTTACTATCTGGTCCTAAACACTCACTTTTCCCATTTAGAGACCGTATTACTCTCAAGCTTGATTCAATAAATTACCCTCACTGTACCTATATCTCTGTTTATTGTACCCTCACAAAGTAAAATCGGTACTTCTAAGATTATTTTTGGATCATTTATATTTTTTTCATCCGTCTACGGGTCATTTTCACACTTCTCAGTTAGTTCATATTATTTTTTTCATCCGTCGGAAACGTCTACATTTCTTCAATTTCTTTATAAATAACGTCTATTTATACGTCGATTATCCGTCTACGAACCGTCTACGAACCGTCTACGACACGTCTACATGCGTCTACGATCATTCTAAGGAGCCTTCGACGCATCATCGACGCTTTAGTTACATTTATAAATAAAAACATCTTAAAAACATCTAATGGGTTTCCTATTCTTCGGTAAAAAGAGGTCAGAGGTTGACGAAGCAGTAGAACACATTAATCAGATTTCTGGTAATTTAAAAAAATCATTCACAAGAATAAAATCAGACATAAAAGTAGTAAGGGATTGGCTTTCATTTTTCAAAGATAAAGATGGTGAATATGAAGATAGATTCAAAAATATGGAGTCTAGAATTGAAGAAATTGGACAAGTTTTATCCTATTTAGCTCAAAGAGACCAAATTCAACAAATAGCACCAGCTAAAAAGAAAAAAGTTCAAAAAGAAGAACAATATTATGATTACGAGACAAAAAACAGCTATCCTGAGATGAAAAGATCACCTTTAGATGATTTAACTGAGACCCAAAAAGCAATGTTTTTCAGATTAGGGGCATTCCAAAGGGAATCTGGTCAAGAATGGACTTCTCTTAAAACACTAGCCCAAGACCTATATCCTGGAAAACCTTATGACAAAGTGAGGTCAACAGTTTCAGAATATGTAGGGATTATGGCAGATGCAGGAATACTTTACAAAAATAGAAAAGGTAAGCAAACATATATCGCAATTACGGAAAAAGGTAATAAATTTTTCAAGACAAATAAAGAAAAGCAGCCCAAAAAAGCAACAGCTCAAATTAAGTGAGGATAAACTCTCCCTAATCTTCTAAAAATAAGTACATATATTTATCGAATTTTTTAATGAATATATGTAATTACCTCCAAAATAGTAATATTTTCAAAATTTGGACCACTTACTTCAACTGTTTGAATTTCTGCCAAATAAGTATCCTGGATCAACAAATTTTCGATTCTTTTACTCTCGCCCCATAAACGATTGATTATTTTTAATCCATCATTCAAATAATTTGAAAGGTCATAATCATACCATATAGCCAATTTAGACTCATTAGAAAAATTAGAAGGAAGATAAACACAATCTTATTTTTTAACTCATTTTCAAAATTCATATACTCAATTTTTGGAATAATTAACACAAAAATAGATATTATTTAACAAATACAAGTTTTTTCAATAGTATGCACCTTTTTAAAGCATATACTCAACAATATACTTAGTGATTACAAAATGAAGAAATATTATATAGAAGATTTTACTCTAGAAAATAAAATTGGTCAAGGTGCAGACGGAATTGTCTACTCTTTAGAGGGCGATAAGGCAGTTAAATTCTTTAGGCAAAGTAGAAAATTAAGAAAAGAAATTAGGATTAATCAACACTTAGCAGAGAATCAAATACACGTACCAGATATTTATGATTCAATAGAATTATCTTTTCCAAAAGACCATATTTTACACAACCATGGACGTAGGCAATTTGGTTTAGTTATGGAAAAACTTGACGGACAAAATCCTACTTATCTTCCATCAGAATTAAAACTAAAAGCAAAAGAAAAATTTACAGAATATCTTGATCAAATTATGACTTTAGGTTATTTGCCTGTGGATACTGGGATGTGCAACAACACATTCTATGTGCCTAAAACAGAGGATTTAGCATTTTTTGATTTTGCAAGATGGTTGGAATTTTTCCCAGACGAAGGTTTGAAAAAAAGAGTTATTAATCATCCGACTGACCCAGTAAAGGGCAAAGTTTTTTATTCTTGTTATTGACTGTTTGATAAAAACTTTTAAGCAAAGACAACAACATATTCTCATATGAAACAAAAAGAATTTTGCCCAGAATGCAAGTCAAAACTTCATAAAGGAGACCATAAGTTTTCAGATGGACCATATGATGTCAAATATTGCAAAAACTGTGGTTATCGGTCAGAAAAACCCCTTTCTAAAAATTAGACTATAAACTAAAAAGAAAGATTTATATCTTACTTCAACAAATTAATTTTCCAAAAAATTAAAATGACAATCTATGCATTGAATAAAATAACAGAATTATCTGAAAAATTATACTCAAAAATAATCAAAGATTTTCCATTAAGGGAAGAAAGTAGTAGACTTGCATCAATTTGTGTTATAGATAATTTTTATTTTAAGCAATCTAATGATTTATGTTTTTCATATTTTCCATGCGTTTATCAAATCATAAATGAACCAAAAGGTTTGAGAGAATGTGGATACGAAATTTTTCAAGAATTAAAAGCTCAAGAATTCAAAGTTTGAAAAATATTCTAATTTCATATAACATACATTATACGAAGTAGCCCATTATCTCTGCATAGAAGGCTTGTTGAGCCCATACAGCAGATAGTCCTCTTCTGTTGGTGGCTCTGCCCTAAAATCAATTTTTCGATTTCGGTAAGGCCATTTTCTTTGACTTCCAATTGACCCATATCTCAATGCACCCAAACAATATGCAATCCTATCTGCAGTCTTAACAGGATCATAAATTACATCTGCTTTTTTTCTAAAGAACACATCTTCTAATGGAAGGCCATAACGTTCAAGAGTTTCTTCAATAATTTCTTCTGCAAGGGGGCTGAATGGGGCGCCATCAATAATGATTAAAGGGTCTTCATGAATATGTTTGATTGCAGACTCATAAATCAATCGTGCTGTAGCAGTAGCACGGGTAGCACTAGAAAAAATTTGGTCTGCTGAAGCTTCTAAAGAAAAATAATCGAACCTAGAATGCTCTCTTAAAAATTCAAGAGCGTTTTTCCTGAATCTACTTCTAACTTTTGGGTCATCCTTGAACCCCCTCCCCTTACTGATAATCTTCCCTTTGAGTTTATGACTTGGAAAGCTAGTATATGCAACACAAATAAAAGGTACTTCTGGATGAGACTTACCATTATTGAACTCATCAATTCCAATAATCAATCTTTCTTCTAATTTTTTTTTACTAGGAAATCTGTTCACTGATATTTTCTAGTTCTAAAATTATTTAAACATATAGACACAGCATTATACGAATAAAAGTGGTAGATCGTTTAGCTAATTTAGAAACAGAATTGAGAATAAGAGGTTATTCAGAGATTACGCTAAAGAGTTATTTAAGACAGAATCAAGAATTTTTAAATTATGTAAAAAAACCAACAAGGCAAATTAAAGAACAGGATTTAAAGAACTATATTGCACATTTGATGACTCAAAAACGATTAAAACCTGCATCAGTAAACCTAGCAATCTCCTCAATTAAATTTTATTTCAAAGAGGTTCTCAAAAAAAACATTGTAGGCGATTTAAAGGCACCTAAAATTGAAAAAAAACTTCCAATAGTACTTTCCATGGATGAAATAAAAAGTCTCTTAGAAGCGACTAAAAACACCCGTCAAAGATTACTCATAGAACTACTTTATTCTTCAGGTTTAAGAGTTTCAGAAGCAGTAAATTTAGAGGTAGACAACTTAGACTTAATTGAAAACATGGGGACCATAAGGTCAGGAAAAGGAAAAAAAGATAGGAACATTATTTTGTCTAAAGGATTTGTAAAAACTTTAAAATTATATTTAGAAACAAGAAAAAAACAATCAAAATATATTTTTAATTCAAGAGGTAACCATTGGACTGAACGAAGAGCACAGATGATTGTAACCAACTCTGCAAAGCGTGCAGGAATTAAGAAAAGAGTTTTCTGTCATGCACTTAGAAGTTCATTTGCAACACATTTACTTGATGCAGGAACAGATATAAGGGTTATTCAAGTACTCTTAGGACACTCAGATATCTCCACCACACAGCGCTATACTAAGGTTTCAAGGAAACAGTTACTCAAAGTAAAAAGCCCTTTGGATGTATTGAAAACTTCCGATAAAGAACTAAAAGTTTTAAGCACCTGGTTAAAATAATCTTTAAGAAATGATTAAAAGTTTTAATCAGCAGTAAATATTAAATATTATAATTAAAAATTAAATCTTTTATGTTCAACTTTTCTTAAAAGTTTTAAGTAAAAACTAAAAAATATACTTTACCAAATAACAATAATATTTATAAATAAAAAAAAGAATAAAAATAAACACAGAGGTGATAAAGATAGTAATTGCAGACTGGTTATTGGGAAAAAGTGATACTTTTAAGGAGATTTTATCTAATTTAAGAGATCATAAAATTAATACAAAGAATTCTTTCTCTCGTGTTAAGGATAAACATCGAGATTATGAAGCAAAAGTGAGAGAACAAGATGCAAGAATTCGAGAATTGGAAGGCATTGTGGATTCTTTGAACATTATTGAGGAAGAAATTCCTATTATTAAAAAATCAAGAAAGAAAAAGAAAGGTAAAAAATAACTACCTTTAATATTTTATTTTTATTAGCTTCCCTATTAATTCATCATTAAACTTATTTTGATTTACTTCAAGCACATATTTGGCAGGTTTTTGAGATTTGTAATGTTCACAAGGGTCTTTTACACAAGGGTTAGCGTGTAAAACATCCACCACAATTCCGTTAGAGTCGATAAAGACCACATCTAATGGTATTAATGTATTTTTCATCCAAAAACTTTGAGCCATATCTCTTTTAAATACAAACAACATACCACAATCCTCACATAAATTTTTTCTAAACATCAAACCTTTAGACATTTCTTCAATTTCGTCTACTATTTCAATCTTAATTTTTTCACCTTCAACGAAAATATATGGGTGGGCACTACATCCTACCAAGAAAATAACCAATAAAGTGAGAACTAACACCCCGTAACTCCTATTTTTTAGAAAAATCATCTTATCCAAAGTAACTTTGGCTCTTTTCTTCAGCAGATCTTGACACTTTTTTAGCTTTGGACATAACATCTTTCAATTTGCCTTCAAATTGTTCAGCTTTTTTGATCAACGGCTGGTAATCTAAGCCTAATTTTAAATATTCATCTAAAACACACAATATTTTTGCTGCCGCTCTTGAATCTGGAAGTGTAGAATGAGTTTCTGCAAAAATACATGTATTTTTTACATCGTCTCTAACAATTAGTGCGCCAGTCACACCAATAATAATTCCTTCATCTAAAGGTTCTCCACATTTAGACTTAAACTTTTTATTGTGGCTCAAATAATATGAATTAGGAGTTTTACCTTTCATAATTGTTTCACTACCAACACCTTCAAGACTTATAATTTCTTTAGCTTTCAAATCTTTAGCCATCTTAGCAAGAATTTCTGCAATTTTCCATTCAAGTCCAGAAACATTCACAAGAGCATGAAGAATTAATAGGTTTTTCTTTTTAGAATAAAATATTCCTAATGGTTCAATCGGTTCTCCGTCATGGATTGCAATAGTGGGAGTAATTTCTTCAACACGAATGTAACCAATTTTCTTGGCATCTAAATGTTTAATTAAATATTCTGTAGCAATTGTTCCTACAAGACCAAACCCTGGAAATCCTTCTACAATTGTAGGATTCTTAGGTTTAGATTTAAGTTTATACCTCATTTAAAATTACTTTCTCTTCATGGTTTATATAATTTTCTTATAGCATAAACTTTTTAAAACTCCACGTTAACATAATATCACAAAAGAGGCATGGGCCCATAGCTCAGTCTGGCTAGAGCACTTGGCTCTTAACCAAGGGGTCGGGGGTTCAAATCCCTCTGGGCCCGCATAAAAAAGATGATAATAAGACCATTCAAATTAATATTAAACCTTTTATCTGGTTACATGTTTGTAATCTCTGCAGTAAAACAAAATATGTTAGCTGCACCCACTGCATTGTTTTCATTAATTATTTTAATTGCAAAGTCAGATGAAGAATCAAGACACAAAATATTTGACATGGTAACAGTTGCACTTGCCACCTCATTAATTATCTTCTCAATTATTCAACATAATTATAATTAGTTTCTTAGAACTTCATAAATTGAATCAAAAATTGGCGAACTACTATTGAAACTATAAAACTCTGCACCCAATGAATCTGCAATCCATTTCAGTCTTGCATTATGTTCTTTTTTCTTATTCATGTAATTTTTTTTAGTAATCTTATCCATGAATGCATGGATAACTTCACTAGTTTCCATATCTTTTAATTTTAAATTTCCTTTTAGATCCATGTTACTTTCAACATCATCAAGAACTTGTATTAATTTAATCTCACAATTTTTAAATCTTCCAAGACTTCTTGCAATCTCATCAAGATCATAAAAAAAATCACTCACAATCACAACCATGCTTCTCGATCCTATTTTTTTTAAGTATCCTGTTAAAGAATCTTCAAACCGTGTTATCCCTTCAGCAGTTTTAGTTCTAAGGTAATCTAATGTCCTAACAAATTGAGCTTTACCCCTTCTAGGCAAAAATACCTCAAGATTATCTGAAAAAGTACTCAAAATAAACTTTTCATTTTTTTTCATTGCCATATAAGCAAAACTCAAACCAATCATTGAAGAATATTCAAATTTAGTTATTTTGCCAGAAGCATAATCCATAGATTTACTAGCATCAATAATAATATGGACACTTAAACTTTTATCCTCTTCAAATCTTCGAATATGTAGTTTATCCGTTCGTCCATAAACTTTCCAGTCTATATCTTTAAAATCATCTCCGGAAGTATAAATTCTATGTTCTTTGAACAAATTTCCTTTTCCACTTTCGTAACTACTTCTTTCTCCAATATAATTAGAAGAAACTCGTTTATTTACTAGTAAACACATCCGATCTAAATGTTTTAGGAAATCATCTTCAATCATTTTAGAAGATATTTAATAACTGCATCAGCATCAAAATTATTTCTCTCAGCTTCAAAGTTTAAAATAATTCTATGTCTTAAAACTGGTAAGGCCATTTCATTAATATCTTCTTTGTTAACATAATTTCTTCCTTCAATAAGGGCCTTTGCTTTACTCGCCATTAATAAGCCTAAACTTGCTCTAGGACTAGCACCAAATTCAATAAGCTCTTTATGGTTTCTAGTTTTATTTACTAAATCTACTGCATAATGTTTAATATCATTAGCAACCGGAACTTGCCTCACCATTTTTTGCAAATTAATTATGTTTTCTTTCCCTAAAACTGGTTTTAATGAATCAATTTCCCTTTCTTCTTCAGTAAATCTATTCACAATTTCTACTTCTTCGTCAAACTTAGGATATTGTGATCTAATCTTAAATAAAAATCTGTCACACTGAGCTTCAGGTAATGGATAAGTTCCTTCCTGTTCAACTGGATTCTGTGTAGCTAAAACAAAGAAAGGTTTGTCCATCTTAAACACTTGAGTTCCGACAGTAACTTGTTTTTCTTGCATTGCTTCTAATAATGCACTTTGAGTTTTTGGTGTTGCTCTGTTAATTTCATCCATTAAAACAATATTAGAAAAAAGAGGCCCCTGTTGAAATGAAAATTCTCTTTTTCCATTTTTTTCTTCCAAAATATGGGTTCCAATTATATCTGAGGGCATTAAATCGGGTGTTCCTTGTATTCTACTAAATTTTAAATCCATTAGTTTAGACAGACTATTTACAGTAAGAGTCTTAGCTAATCCAGGATAACCTTCAAGAAGTGCATTTGCTCCACATAAAATAGAAATAATTGTTTGTTTGATTACTTCTTCTTGTCCAACGACAATATAACCAATATGGCTCAGAACTTCATCAATAATTGATTTTACATCTTCTGAACTCTTTAAATTTGATATCATACCTATAACTCCTTTCTCTTTTTACCACCTCTAGAATAAAATTATTTTGTCTATTTATTAAGATTATTGTAAAATCTTTCAACTATTGATTTTTCATCTAAATTAATATCTTCGTTGAAGCTTTTATCCTGGGATCCTCCAATTTTTCCATCAAAGTTTTGCCCTCCAACATCTTTTTCATATTCTCCCTCTGAGCCTAAATCAGCTTCATTTGCCACAGTCCCAAGTTCTAATTCAATTTCTTCTCCTCCAAGTTCTGCAAGACTTCCATCTCCTTGAACATCTGCCAAGTCTCCAATTTTAGCTTCCCCTCCACCAAAAAATCCAGTTGGGCTTCCAATTCCTTCTCCTCCAAACTCTTCAACAGTATCCAGAATATTAAATCCACTACTCTGAATATAAAATAAAAGAATCCCCAGAGCAACTAACCCTCCAAATCTTTTGATTGTTCTTTTTCCACTAATTAAATCATAAAAACCTACAAATCCCACCTTTGCAGCAACTTCATCGTTCAGATCATTAATAATCTCATTATCTTTTCCAAAATTATCTACTGCAGTTCTCAATTGCCACTCCAATCCAGGTATTTTTTTCTCAATTTCAGAAATACTTGATCTTTTTGCAGATCTAATAAGCCCAAAAACCAAATAACCTCCACTAATGCCTACAGCAATTAAAAAACTAAGTCCAAAAAATACTAAGAATAAAGATATTAACAAACTAATCAAAATACTATCTAAGAAACAATCAAAGAATTTAGTTAAAACCAATCTTCGTTTAATTCTAGAAACTTCTTTTCTTACATTAACCATTATGATATTTAATAGTTAGAACATTCATTTAGTGAACCATTAAATCCTGTAGAACTAACTATACACGCCTCATATTTATTTACTAAACCGCTTTGAGTTGTAAGATTAGTCTCTAGACTTGCAATCTTGATTTCTAACTCATAAATCTCTAGTTCTAAAATGTTTTTTAACTCTCCAAGATCTGTTAATTCTGTACTAATCTCAGTTTCTGCACGAGTTTTATTGTCCAACTCACTAATTGTTTCTGCTAAGACTGTTGTCAAGTTCAATATCTTTAAATCCTTCTCATAAGCCACATCTTCAACTTCAGCTTCTAGGTTTGCAACCTTTCCCATGTAGACAAAAAATGTAATTGCCCACAACAAAAATAAAAATATGGCTATCTTCTTTAAATTACTAATTGAGCTTCCTGAACCAATAGATATTTTCTCATTTCCTTTAGGTCCGCCCTTCTCAAATAAGTGTTCTTTTTTTCTTAATTCTTCAAGTTCCCTATTTACTTTATCAAGGGCCCTTTTGTCCATTCCTTTTCTTACATCATCTAAAAAACTCATAATATAGCCTTCCTATTACATCTTTAAATATTTTTGCGTTCGGAAACAGTCCTAAACCACACATCGACTATAAAAATAGCCATTGCTAACACCAATAGTGGCCAAATAAACAGTTCTTTTGTACCTTTTATCACTGTTTTATTTTCTTTTAAAACTGACTCCAATTCGTTCATATTCTCTCCTTTCAGAATTTTTCCTCCAGTAGAAATCACTGTTTTTTTCATCTCATCGTTAGTTCCAATATTCTCAAGTTCATCATTATAATTTACTGCATAATTTTCATCTCCAAACTCGAAGAATCCCACTTCTTCTACAGTCTTTTTTGCTAAATAACTTCCATCAGGACTTCGTTTGATTTCAAAACCTTCTGCCTCTGGAGGTTTTCCTCCAATGATTGTAACTTCTACTTCTTTTCCAATTCTCGCATCATTAAACTCGAAGAAGTATTCATTCTTTCGTTCAGGATCTCCACTAACCCAACTAAATGATCTACTTAACAGAGTAGAACTTATTCCCGAATAAAGTTCTCCTCCCCAATTTGCGCCGCTATCTGAAGAGAGTACGCCTACTCTTCCAAGACCTTTCCTCCAAACACTAAGTAATGGGTCCCCGCTTCCCCCAGTAACTAATAATCTTCCAGCATTTTTTGGAAGTACTTTATTCATCCCATAAATATTTTCAATTGGAAATAATCCTTCTGTAATGAAATGAGAATCATCAAATATTTTTACTTTTCCTTCTCCACTAGAAGTTCCCGCAGGATCTCCAAACACCAGTGCGAGTTGGTGAGATTGTCCTGCCCAGTAATATGTTCCTCCCGTAAGGTTACTTATACTTTTTAGCAAAACATTATTAGGATTTGTTCCAATGCCTACAGAGTATATCTTTACATTATTTTGGATGGCATAATTAATAGCACCGCTAGTTTCTCCCTGACTTGATCCATCACTAAATAAAATTATATTTTTTCCACCAGACAAACTTTTCAACATATCTACACTCGCAGTTACACCATTTCCCAGGTATGTGTATCCTTCTGGAACCAAAGAGACAATATTACTTTCAACAACAGACCTATCTTTATTTTCTAATAATCCCAAGGGCTCAATAATATATGCCTCATCATTAAATGCTACAACTCCCAAACTATGGTCATCAGTAACATCTTCAACAACACCTACAGCAAGTGCCTTTGCAACATCTGCAGCATTTCCTCCGCCATATTCTGCACCAACGCTGCTAGAAATGTCAATTAAAAGTATCACATTAATATCTCCCATCTTTTTTCCAGTCCCTCCAACTTCAACAGGCAATAACTTTTCAAACTTACTTCCGGGATAACTTCCATCTCTTTCAAAAGAATTTTTTCCACCAACAACAAACAATCCATTTCCTTTTCCAACATATTTGTTTAGATCTGCAACCTTATCTCCAAAACTATCAACAGGTTTGTCATCTATAACAACTGCATGATATTTATCAAGACCATATAGTCCTCCAACTTCAACAGAGTATAACTTAGAGAGAAGTTTTTCTAACCTTGTTCCAGCAGAACCAAACAATAAGATTTTAGGTTTTTCTACAACTTTAACACTCTTATAATAAACATTATTTTTTTCAAAGAAATCATCTCCTCCAATACTTGCAACTAATTCATGATATCCTTCTGAAAATTTGGCAGAATATTCTATTTCAGTTCCGAATTGAGAAACAACTTCTTTTCCATCAACCACTAAACTAACTCTTTGAGCAGTATTATCAGTTCCACTAACAATTACAGTAAACTGTGCTTCCGTATCTGGTCCAATTTTAGAAGGCCCTACAATTTTTACAGAGTAGTCAGATTCCTTTAAGTCCCTTTCAAATAAGTTTAAACTTAAGTTTTCAATCCTTGAAATTTCCAAAACTTTATTCCAATTAACACCTTCATTTATCTGCCCATCACTAAACAATAATACATTCTCACCCCTTCTAAATGAGGTAATGATTTCTTCACCAATATCTGAAGTTAATTTAGTCCCAATTAATTTATGTTTAGCACCCACTTTCTTTTTTAGACCATTAATAAATCGTTCATCAATATTTCCTCCAAAAAGATCATATGAGTTACTTTCATCTTCCAATATCACTAACTTATTTTTCCCACCGCTCAAAATACTATCTAGAGAGTAAGGTTCAGAAATTGCCAACACAAGTAGAACTAATATCAAAATTCTAGTCCAATACAGTCTTCGGTTAGTCCTAGCAAAAATAAATATGCCCAATAAAATTAAAATAAAGAATAAAAGATACTCTGGAGCAGCAAATAAATTAGAGAAAAAACTAAACACTGTAATCTCTCCTTGCAATCCTTCTATTGGATACAATCCATTCAAGTATTAATAAGAACATTCCAATAATCAAAAGCTCTTTCCAAATATTCTTTTTTACCTTACTCTGAATAACGTCTTCATTACTAATACGATTTTCTAATAAATTCTCTCTTTCCAAATTAGATTCTTCTTCATTAAGAACATTTGCAGAATAAATCTTATTTTCTATTTCATAAAATCCTGATTCTTCCATAATTAATGAATTGCCTTTTTCTTTTGTTCCGCCGGGTAATTTGAAATTTGCATCACCACCAAAACTAATTATTGTTCCAGTGTTTGTATTCATTTCATTAAGCCCCTTATACCCTCCAAGATATCTTACAAATCTTGTCCAGAAAATTGGATAATCGGGTCTATTTGAAAAGTCTTCTCCAAATACACCGTAGTATGCAAACAATCCCTTTTCAAACGGTTTAACAAAAATAACTGGTTGATCTCCAGCAACAAGATATTCTTGACAGGAGATTCCACAATCAATCCCCCTCACTCTACTGTGTCTTCCAAAACTAAGACCCTCAGTAAAAGAAACCCCTCTTGTCAATTTAGATTCTCCTCCACTAACCTTCTCTCCAATATCAAAATTAAGGAAATCCTCATAACTTCCAACGCCTGAACCTTCTTCTGATCCAATTACAATCACACTTTTCCCCAGATTTAATTCTTCCTTCAATATTTTTTTAGCTTCAACTGTTAGGCTAGAAATTTTATTAAGGATATACACGTCATAACCTTTTTTAATGTTGTTCACGGATTTTTTAACAAACTTAACAGTGCCAGAAGCATCAAGAGCAGATTCCAGATACTTGTCTGTACCTTCTTGTATGAGCATAACGTTAACAGCTTCACGTTCATCATTAATCAAATAAATAATATTATCTCCATTAATTTCATCTTCGATAAGTAGATTAATTTCACTTTTTCCTTTAACCATATCAAATTCAAATTCTTCACTAGCTCCTACATTCAAGGTAACTACTTTTTTCCTACCTTCATAAGAAACCTCAAAACTTTTCATTTCACAACAAAAGTTCTTAATCACTACAATGCTTTTCCCATTCTTTTTTAAATCAAGAGCAATAAATCCTGCATTGTTTTTATTATCAGAATAAAAGTCAACTAATTTAATTGGAATTTTACTATTATCAAATTCATTTAACTGATTAATCAATTCTCCATTTTCTGTATCAATTAAATCGCTTCCAAAGAAAAGTGCTTTCTCACTCTGAATATTATCTAAATAAATTTTAGCTAGCACAAGACTTTCAGTAATTGCAGATTTAGAACCACTCACGCCTAATTTTTTAATTATTTTTTTAGCTTCACTTGAATCTCCCCCTTCAAGAACTATTCTAGGAGAACTTCCCACAATAATGATTGTATTCCTAGCACCTATATTATCTAATGCAGAATCCTTTAGTGATTCCACATGTTTTTCCATACTTGCGCTGGTGTCTAACACAAAGACCACATCTCCACTACCCACCGTAGACACAGAGAGATAAGGTGCAGCAAAGAATAATGCAATTAAACCAATAATTAAAATCTGTAGTAACAATAACTTATCGTTTACTAAATTTTTAAATGAACTACGCTTATTTTTACGTTCATCTCCTCTGGAAAGAAACATTACAGAGGGAATAATCATCTCTCGTGCTTTAGGCTTTATAAAAAATAAAATTAAAAACGGGATCAAAGAAAACAGTGCGAGAAGTCCTACAAAGTTTCCAAATCCTAGAAATGCCATCAACTAAAATGTTGAATAAAACTTTAAAAAAATATAGAAAGAGTAACCATTATATAATAATTACAAAATAAAAAAAATTAAAGAATCTCTCTGATTCTTTCAATATGTCCAGCAACTGTATGTCCAGTGTCTGTCAGTTTAATGGTTTTAATTCTGCCATTCTTTTGAAACTCAACAAGCTTTGCAGTTTCCATCTCTTGTAAAATTTTTACTGCGTGACTGTATGTACAATCTACTTCTTTTGCTAATATTGATCCATATCTGCTCTTGTTGCTGTTTCTTAGTGCCACTAACATCATTGCAGGTTTTGATCTAAAAAACACTTCAAATATTTCTTTTTCGCTTTTCTTCATTAAAACTCCCCCCAGTTCATTAATAAAATGATGATTATTTTCAAAAGGTTCTAATTTTCCCTTTCAGAAATTAAATCCTTTCTCGTATATTTAAACCTTTTCTTTCCATACTATACTTTTAAGACACTATTTAAAGAAATTATGCTCATTGAGAGTTAGACCAAAAAACCTTTATATACCTTTTCCAAAAAATTAGTCATGTTAGACATAAAATTCATTGTTGAAAATCCTTCAGAGGTAAAACACAATCTAAAAAAGAGATTCAAAGAAGGCCAGATCTGGATGGTTGATGAATTAATCCAAGATTATACTAGTTTCAAACTTCTAAAAAAAGAAATTGATGATCTGCGTTCAGAAAGAAATAAACTTTCTAAAGAAATTAATAAACTAAAAAAAGAAAAGAAAAAAGCAGACAAAGAAATTAAAGAAGCTGCAAAGATTCCTTCAAGAGTTAAAGAATTTGAAGAAAAAATGGATCTTCTAAAATCAAACATGAATGAAAAGTTAATTCAACTCCCGAACATGTTACATTCAACTACTCCTGTAGGGGAAGACGAATCTAAAAATCCAGAAATTAAAAAAGTGGGTAAGCCTAAGAAGTTTGATTTCAAACTAAAAAGTCATGGAGAACTTGCAGAGTCATTAAACATTGCAGACTTTGAAGCAGGGAGAAAAGTCGCAGGCCAAGGTTTTAATTATATCATTGGAGAACTTGCACAATTAGATTATGCATTACAAAGATACGGTGTTGATTACTTAATTCAGAGAGGATTTACTTTTGTAGTTCCTCCAATGGTGTTAAACAAAAAAACATTAAGTGGTGCAGTAAACATTGCAGATTTTAAAGAAGTTATTTACAAAGTAGAAGGTGAAGATCTTTACTTAATAGGTACAGGTGAACATCCCTTAGTTGCGTTGTTCGCTGGAAAAGTGTTAGACAAAAAAGACCTACCTACAAAGTTATGTACAGTTACTCCTTGTTTTAGAAAAGAAATTGGGAGCAGAGGTGTAGATACTAAAGGTCTATTCAGGATGCACCAATTTAACAAAGTAGAACAAGTTATGTTATCTTCAAAAGAAAATTCATTTGACAGGTTAGAAGAAATGGAAAAGATAACTGAAGATTTTTTTGAAAGCCTAGAAATTCCTTTCAGAGTTATTGAAATTTGTTCAGGAGACTTAGGGGACAAGTTTGCAAAGCAATACGATATTGAAGCATGGTTCCCTAGACAAGAAGCATACAAAGAAGTAACTTCTGCAGGTCATTGCACAGACTACCAATCAAGAAAGTTAAATATCAAATACGCTACTGGAAAAGAAAGAGAATATGTACACTTACTTAACAACACAATGGTTGCAACATCAAGAGCAATGGTTGCAATTCTGGAAAATTTCCAACAAAAAGATGGATCAGTAAAGATTCCAAAAGTGTTACACGAGTATCTTAATTTTAAAGAAATAAAACCCAAGAAATAAAATTCATTCTCCAAAATACTTATATAACCTATATTTTCTAACACTATCTCATGGTAGAGTTAATCTTTACAGAAAAACCAGCACAAGCAGAAAAAATAGCATTTGCTCTAGCAGATATAGCGCCTACGAAAAAAGCAATTGGCAAAGCACCCTATTTTGAATTAACACACAATGGAAAAGAGATTATTGTGGGTTGTGCAGTGGGGCACCTATTTGGATTAAAAGAAATAAAGAAAAAGAAAGGATGGGACTATCCAGTTTTTGATATTGAATGGGTAGAAGCATACAAAGTAAGAAAAAACCAAGCGCATTCTAAACCTTACATCGAAGCATTAAAGAAATTAGTAAAAAAAGCAGACTCATTTACAGTTGCTTGTGACTATGATACTGAAGGATCAGTAATCGGGTTTAATTGTGTTAATTTCATTGCAAAGAAAAAAGATGCAAGAAGAATGAAATTCTCAACACTGACAAAAAAGGAATTAGTAGAGTCTTATAAAAATGCTTCAAAACATTTAGACTTCGGAGTAATCAATGCAGGCCAAACCAGACACCATTTAGACTATTTTTGGGGTATTTCTTTATCAAGGGCACTAACTTTGGCAGTAAAATCTACTGGAGCATTCAAACTAATGACTTCGGGAAGAGTTCAGGGACCAACTTTAAAGATAATTGTAGAAAAAGAAAAAGAGATAGCAAAGTTCATTTCAGAACCATATTGGGAAATAAACTTAGAGGCAGAAGCTAAAAAACACAAAATAGAAGCATACCACAAAGAGGGAAAAATCTTTGACAAAAAGAAAGTAGATTCAATTTTAAAAAACACAAAAGATCCTCAAGCGATTATTTCTAAAATTTCTGAAAGAGAAACAGAATCAAAACCTCCACCACCTTTCAATTTAACAAATTTACAAACAGAAGCATATTCATTATTCCATATTTCTCCAAAAGAAACTCTATCTATTGCTCAAGAGTTATACACTAAGGGATTAATCTCTTATCCTAGGACCTCTTCACAAAAGTATCCTGCAGCATTAGAGTTAGGAAAAATTATCAAAAAACTTCAAGCAGTAAAAGATTACCAACCACATTGTGAAAAATTACTAAAAACAAAGTTAGTTCCTAATGAAGGTAAAAAATCAGATTCTGCACATCCCGCTATTTATGCTACTGGTGAAAAAGCAAGAACTGCAGGTAAAAACAAAAAAATTTATGATTTAATTGTTAGAAGAATGCTTTCAACTTTTGCAGAACCTGCAAAAAGAAAAACTATTACTGCAGATATTGATGTAAATCAAGAACCTTTTGTAGCAAAGGGAACAACAACTGTAAAAAAAGGGTGGCATGAAATTTATGAACCCTATTTAAGATTAAAAGAATTACAGCTTCCCCAGTTAGAAGAAGGGCAAGAGCTAACTTCTCCTAAAGTAATTAAAGAAGATAAAGAAACTCAACCTCCAAGAAGATACACTCCGGCGTCTATTCTAAAAGAAATGGATAAGTTAAATATAGGTACAAAAGCAACAAGAGCTTCAATTTTAGATGCATTATACCTCAGAAACTATGTTACAGATGTATCCATAACCGCTACAGAACTAGGTATGCGGGCAGTTGAAGCACTTGAAAAATTCTGTCCTGAAATTCTAGATACAGACCTCACCAGACATTTCGAAGAAGAAATGGAAAAGATTATGGAAGATAAAAAAACAAAAGAAGAAGTATTAGAAGAAGCAAAGAAAACATTAACAAAAACATTAAAGCATTTTAGAGAACATGAACAAGAAATTGGAGAAGTACTAGTTAAGGCGACAAGAAAAACAGAATACAAATTAAATACTATTGCAGAATGTCCAAAATGTAAAAAAGGTGTTATTCAAATTAGAAATGGCCGTTTTGGAAAGTTTGTTGCATGCGATCAATACCCTGATTGTAAGAACACTTATTCACTTCCTGCAAATTCATTAGTTAGAACACATGGTAAGAAGTGTAAGGAATGTGATTTCCATACAGTATTGGCAATTCGTTCTGGAAAAAGGCCTTTTGATTATTGTTTGAATCAAGAGTGTCCTCCAAAGGTTGAATGGAGAAAAGAACAAGAAAGAAAAAGAGCAGAAAAAGGATTACCTCCATACAAAAGAGCAGTCAAGAAAACAACAAAAAAGGCTACAAAAAAGAAAACAACAAA
>JABIPM010000029.1 GCA_018658955.1 Candidatus Woesearchaeota archaeon
ATTACTTTTCCATTATCTTCTACAACATAATCAATTGTTCCAGAAATAATCCCATTTCTTGTTATTGGAGATAATAAATTTCTTTGTGTTTTTGGAACTGTTGCCTGACTCATTGTATTTTGAATAGGTGTAACTGATTGTCGAGTATTTGCATTTACTGAAATTGTTGTAGGTTGTTGTGTAGCTGATTGATATGTTGCACTTCTTAATGGAACTTCTGGAGATGTCCAGTAATGTGCTTCAGTTGGTTCTGAAGCATTTATGTGTGCCCCTACATATAACATTCCGCCTATTGCACCTACAGTTAAAAATTGCTTCACCTTCGTAGGTAATTCATTAAGTTTATTAGTAGCATTTACTATGCTTTCGATAGTTGATGGTTGTTTTTCTGTCATTTTAATATATATCCTCCAATAGATATTTTGCAGTTAACAACCTTATAAACTTTTCTATGTGTAGTTACTATTCAGTAGTCCTTCAATCTGACGGTTTCTGTCTAAAAATGCTTAAATAACCCAAAAATAGGAAAATAATGTGTTTTAAACATGAGTGATGATAAAGATAAAACAACGTGTGCTGATATTGTTAGAGGTATGGGGAATACAGTTAGAGAGATTAATAAATGGCCCATTGAATTAAAAATAACGGTTGCACTTGTAGATATTTACGTGTGGGGCTGCATGGTAATGAACAATAAGGAAGAAGAATATACTGAAGCAACATATTGGACATCTCCCGAGGTTGGGAGTTCAGTTTATGGTTCTGGATCTTCTGGCAATAAATTATACTCAACTGAGAATTCTGATCCCGAAGGACTTACTGGAATTATTCAAAAGTTTTATGCTTCAGATTTAGAAAATACCATAAATTTTGCAGGAACAATGCATGATGTTGGAGGGATGGCTGCTGCAGTTACAATCGGAGCTTCAAGATACCTTGGCGTTCCTGGGTTGGTTGGCGCTTATGGTGTTATGATGGTGCCAGAAATTGTTAATTATTTTAGTGATTCTTATAATTTTTCTGAATTTAGTGGTGAGGCGGGAAAAGATGTTTTATGTTTACTTGGTGCATACGGACTAGGGAAATTTATTGGACTTTTTTCTAAAGATGATGATGATGATGATGATGAAATTCAAAAAACTAGCACTAAATCAACTAAAAAGAAGTGGACTCCTTGGTACGAGCGAGATTAATTCATTAGCAAGATTTAAATAATGTTGTAGCCTATTTAAATCTCAGAGGTGTTATAAATTATGGTTGTTAAAAGAGGATTATTTTCTAAAAAAGGTCAAGCAGAAAATGCTGCATCTTTGGTGTTAATTATAGGAATATTAACTATTGCATATTTAGTTTTAATGCCTGTGGCAGATAAAAGAGAAATGATGGGAGAATCTCCTTTACCCTCTCAAACAAATTTACCTCCCGTAGGTCAAGGATATGGTAATTCATTGAACTTTGGAAATTTATTGAGTGAGAGTCCAGGTCTTATGGATCCAATTTTAGAAACAGTAACTCAAACAAACTTGGCGAGCGTAGATTTGTTTTCAGTAGAAAGTCAAAAGTTTGAAAATATTGCAACTAATATTCATTTAGAAAATAGCTTAGTTTCAGAAGATGACGCAGAATTTACATTTGTATTAGACGATTTAAATAATTTAGAAGATGTTCGATTATTATTCTTTGTTTTAGATTACAATGGAGAATTAGAAGTTAAATTGAACGGCGTTAAAGTTCTTAGTGGTGAAATTACTAGCGATGTGCTTCCAATCACTCTTCCCCGTTCCTTACTTGGCAGAGTTAATAGGATTAGTTTTGAAGTAGAAGGTCCAAATGTTTTCCAATTCATGACTGTAAATTATTATGAATTAAAAGATGTGATGTTAATTAAAAATTATTTAGTAGAAAATAATGCAGAGTTTAGACAATTTGTTTTAACCGGAGAAGAATTAAAAAATATGAATCATGCTTCTTTAGTTTACAGGCTTAATTGTATGTCTCTTAAATATCAAGGAAGAATTATGATTAAGCTGAATGGTAGAATAGTTCAAAATGCTTTGGCTGTATGCGATGCAGGAGTTACTGAAATTGATTTTAGTTTAGGAGAATTAATTGAAGGAAGAAATATTCTTGAATTTGGAGTCGATAAAGGCCATTATGTCTTAGAAAATTTAGCAATTGAATCAGACTATAGTGCTCAAGAATATCCTAGATATTATTTTTCAGTTCAAGTTGAAACTATGAAAGGTATTTTTGATGGAGACGATATAACTTTACAATCAAATTTTGAAAATGATGGGAAAAGAAAGTCAGGAACATTTTATGTTAACGGATATCCGATTTATTTTGATACATATACTTCAGAGTTTACAGCGGATTTGAATGGTCTGATTTATGAAGGTCAAAATGTGATATCAGTTATACCTGAAACTAAATTTAAAATGTTAAATTTAAATGTATTTATGGAATAGGTGTCTTTAATGAGTGAAAATAATCAAAAAAATTCTAAACCCTCTTTAGGTGTTATCTCTGAGGGAAAAAGTTCCTCAAATTTAGACGGTGGAACTTTTTTCAAAATTATATTTTTAACAATATTGGGAATTGCAGGGCAATTCATTGTAAATTTAGGTTGGTGGATATGGGTCCCCATTGGATTATTATTAGTTTTTACAATACTAAAAGCAATAATTCCTCCACAGGCATATGCTCTTGTTAAATCTATATTTGTGTGGGCTGCCTTAGGAATTATAATTTTATATGTTATTTACTTTGGTAAGGCTGCATATCAAAGTGGTATTTGGAAAGGGGGTGCTACCGCATTGGAAGACTCTGGTGTTGATAAGGCTGTAAAATCTACTGGTGGCGGATTGATGGATTATATTAGAAATCCTCAAAAACTATTTTATGAATATTATTCATGGGACAGTCCCAAATCTACTGAAAAGAAAGAGTTGAAAGGCATTGAATTTTTTGGAGTTGAAACTAGAAGAGATGAATTCAAAGAAGGAATGAACATTGTAGTTACTGGAACTGCAAAAGTTTCAGCGATGAAGGATAAAGATACGAGTGTTACTTTTAATTGTGGTTTCGATGAAAATAATATTTCTGAAAAAATAAAGAATGAAAATTATAATTCTAATGGAGTTTTAAAACTTCGAGGAATAGAAGGAAATTCTATTACTGTTTATGCTGGAAGAAATGAAGTTGTAGATTTTGTTTGTGAACTTAATGGAATAGATTTAGATTTGGGAGACAGCGGCATAACAGATGAAGATAAAAGAAAAGACGAGATTGAAGATATTAGAACCTTTGTTGTGAGCATAGAAGGAATTTACAGCGATTTTGTTACTACTAGTTTGCTTAAAGTATACAACCTTCAAAGAGAAAAATTAAATCAACTGAGGGATCCGTTTGAAAATATTAAAGAACCCTTACTTGACTCAAACCTTAAAATGAGAAGTCAATGTTTGTCTGGATGTGGATTAACAAGATTAGCATTGAAAACATCAAAACAACCACAAACAGAAATTGGATCATATACATTTAGTATGAGCTTAAGAAAAGATTCAGATTGGTATGGAGACATTAAGAAAGTTAAGAGTTTAGAAGTTATGACTCCTCAAAATTTTGAATTAATTGCGTGTGAAAACTTTGGAGGGGATGCGATTTTTGATGATGGGGATGCCCCTTATTTTGAAATATTAAATGAAAAAATAAAAGATGATTATGGCACTGCATCAGATTATGCATTCTACTGTGATTACAGAATTTCAAGACCCAGAATATTTATTGGATTTGATGAGTTTATGGCTAAGGCAACTTATGATTATTTAGTAACTACTAAGAAAACAATAAATATAATTGAAACAAGAGATTTACAAGGAATGAATAATATTGCTCAAGGCGATGAAACAATTCCTGAAGAAGGTTATGATGGGGCAGATTATTATGAAACTTAAAATTATTCAAATTGGAATTTTAATCTTGGGTCTAGTAATGCTTGCCGGATGTGATGCACAGTTGCCATTTACAGATGGAATACAGAAAGCTGCCCCTTCTGCAAGTATGGGCAGTGCTAAAAGGGGAATAGTGATTGAATTTCAACAAGGTAAGCCTCAAAATGAAATCTTTGGAGATTTTTTAGTGGGTTTAGATATATCTAATTATATGGACGAGTCTGTTTCGGTAAGTGTTGATGTGTGGGATGTTAGCCCTTTACAGGGATTTACTGATAAGGCAGGAGTTTCTTATTTCCTTGAACCTGCAATATATGATCTTGGTAAATTTTACAAGCCATTTGTGGAAAAATATAATCTGGGTATGTTTAATTACCAAAATGTGAAGGTAGGAGATTATACTCAATTTTTAGCAGAATTAAGATATGGGATTAGTGCAGATGTGGATGTTAATTTCTGTGTTACTAATCCAGATTATGAAAAAGATTCTTCTTGTTCCTTGAGTGAAACGTTATCTGGTTCAAAATTAGGCGATAAAAATTCTAAATATCCTATAACAATTAAGAGTATAAAGAAAACAATTTATGGGGCAGATGAAAGTTCTGTATTCCTTAATCTAGATATCTCGATTTCAAATGAAGGTAAGGGAGAATTAATTAATCCTCTTGAAGAAAGCATATTTGATGGAGAAATCTTAAATTTTAATCTTTATGCTTTATCTGATTCTCTAGAGTTTACTTGTAGGTCAGATGATGCTACAAATAGTTATGGTGAATTTGATTCCGATGTTAAGTCTCTTCCAATGGATTTGAAGTTAAAGGGGTCAAGTTCAATAAAGATTACATGCACTTCCACTTTGGCCATTGATGAACCTCTTAAAGATGTTAGAATAAAAATTACTACTGATTATGATTACCTCTATAAAACCTCTACACGTAAAATTGAGGTGAAGGGTTAGTTTTTTAAATAAAGCAATCAGAGAAATTAAAGATGGTTAGGAATAAAAGAGGGTTAATTTCAGTAATTTTTATATTAGCTGTTGCTTTATTCTTAACAGGATGTGAGCAAACAGAAGAAACTACTAATTTAGATGGTCCTTATGTTGGTGGATCTGAGGGATTAAAATTTTCATTTCAAGAATATGAACCTCCTCAAATAGTTTTAGATGATTCTCAAGAAGATTTTTTTATTACATTAGTTGTGAAAAATATGGGAGAATATACAATTCCTGAAGAAGGTATCATTGCTTCTTTAAGTGGCGTTGATGCAAATGCATTTGGATTAAGCTCATTGAATACTGTTAGTGCAATTCCAGTTACAGGTGTTGCAAATGATCAGGGGTATTTTATTGAAGGTGGAGAAGAGTTATTAGAGTTTGATGAAGCAGAATATGTTAATGATGTTGCTGCTAGTTTTGATGTAATCTTAAGAGCAGATGTTTGTTATGAATATGAAACTGAGGCTTTAGCACATTTATGTTTGAAAGAAAATGTAGTAAAAAAATCAATTGAAGATGTTTGTGAAACAAATAATCCTGAGCTAAGTGTTTACAATTCTGGTGCTCCGATTCAAGTGTCTGGATTGAGACAGAAAGCAGTTGGCGCAAATAGAGTACAAATAGTATTTACTGTACAAAACGTGGGGAAAGGATTAGTTTATCTTCCAGAAACATTTACTGATTCATGTAAGGGAATGGACGATAATATTGATAAATTAAAAGTTACTTTAAGAAATCCTCAAAATAATTTTGAAGCAGAATGTAGTGCTTTTGGAAAATCTCCAAGTGGAGAATTAAGACTGGTAAATGGCAGAAAAGAGATTACCTGCAATCTTGATACTACCGATTTACAAGAAGTAAGTTATCAAGATTTATTAATTATTGATTTAGAATATATGTACAGGGACCATGTTAGAACATCACTAACTGTACAAAACGCTCTTACTTAATCTTATAAATTATGAATTCTTAGATTTTTTATGCCCACTAGTTTGAAAATTCTGAAGAAAAAGTATTCTAATTGTAAGCAGTGCCCAGAATTAGTTAAAAATAGGTCTTCTGTTGTTTTTGGGTCTAAACATATGAATGCGTGCAAAGTTCTTAT
The DNA here is from genome assembly GCA_018658955.1 of Candidatus Woesearchaeota archaeon. Taxonomy (GTDB): domain Archaea; phylum Nanobdellota; class Nanobdellia; order SCGC-AAA011-G17; family UBA489; genus JABIKK01. The sequence goes on from JABIPM010000029.1 coordinate 6,056, forward strand.
CATTGGGGAAGCTCCTGGAAAGAAAGAAGATGAATCTGAAATTCCTTTCGTTGGTAGGAGTGGAGAAATCCTTAATGGATTTTTGAAGGAAATAGGTTTGACAAGAGAGGACGTATTTATTACAAACACTATTTTATGTAGGCCTCCTGGAAATAGAAATCCTAAGGTGTTAGAATTAAAGAATTGTAAAACTAGATTGAATGAGTGTATAAAGTTAGTTAATCCTGAAGTGGTGATTACTTTAGGTAATTTTTCTACACAATATTTACTTGAAACTAAAGAAGGAATTACTAAATTGAGGGGAAAGATCTATGAAAAAGAAGGGTATAAAATATTGCCCATGTTGCATCCTGCAAATCTGCTATATAACGGAATGTCTGAAAAATTAATTAAACAATTTAGATCAGATTTTAAGAAAGTAAAAAAATTAATTTAACCGATGTAGTGGTGAGTTTTACCGTTTGCTTCTTCTGGAACTTTTTCTATCTTTTTATTTTGTTTTTTTATTTTGTTGTTCTTTTTCTTTACAGGCGTTTTTATTTTAGGTACTTCTATTTCTAAATCTTTGTCAATCTTTTTTTCTTTTAGTTTTAGTTCTAATTTTTTATTAAGATGTTTGATTATTTTCTTTGCTTCTTTTAATCCTATATATCCCGGACTTTCAAAAGTTTCCGCAAGTAATGTTATTGCTGGTATGTTTCTGCTTCCTGCCAACCCTGGTAGTAATCCGGTTACCCCCACAATAGGACCAATGATCTCATGTAATTCTTTTTTAGGTTTAGCTCCCGCACTATATTTCTTTAATATTTTGGGATTATTTGCTGCAAAGTATATTGAAGGATCTTTAGGCACTTCATGAAGCGCAATTCCCCCTAAAGTAATAATTTCTTTTCCCTTTGATTTTTCAAATGTATCTAATATTTGATTACAGAATCTATGGCACGAGGTTTCATTTGGAGGTTGAATATCTCCTGAAAGTAATAATATCTGTTTTTTATTTACGGTTGCCAAATATAACTCGATGTTCGGAAGTTCGATTAAATTGTCTTCATTTACAAATACATAATGTGGTAAGTCTTCTGAATAAAGCTCTAAAATCTTTTCTGCTTTTAGTGCGTCTATTAAGTATTCTACGGTAATTTTTCCTACATTCCCTACTCCTGGGAGTCCTTCTATCAGTATAGGATTTTTTATTTTAGTTTTTGAAATTGTGTTTATTTTCCAACTCATTATAATTCACCTTTTTCGATTTTTGCTAATCTTCTATAATGCCCATATTTATCTTCTGGACTATATTTTGCAGGCTTATTCGTGCATGTTTTATTATTACAAGTTTCACAATTCTTTTTTAGAGTATATGTGTTACAGTTTAAACATTTTAGAATTTCTGTTTTCATTTCTTAACTTTATGAACCTTTAGTTCTCCATTTGCCTTTTTTAGTTCTTTTTCAATTACTTCGATAATCTCTTCAGTTTGAGCTTCAATCTCTTTTGGATTTGGAGAAGTAACTGACAGCTGGTAATTTGGCGCAGATACATAAGTTAATGTTAGATTATATTCTTTTTCTTTTGCAAATTTGCTTGCTTTTTCTAAAGCTTTTTTTATTATTTCTACTCCATCTCCTGCAAGACAGGTGATTTCTAGATTTTTTAATTCTTTGATTTCTTTAGGTTTTAATCTGATCTTGATTGTTTCTTCTAATGCATCTGCAAGTTTTTTGTCTATTCCAATTTCTTTTAATGGACTTTCATCTAATTCTTCTGCAACAGTTTGAAAGGCTTCAGAAATTGATTCATAATTGCCTTTAATTTTTTCAAGAATAGTTTGATGGGTTTTTTTTACATCTAATTTTAATTGTTTTGAAATTGATTCAATAATTTTTAGACATTTATCTTTTAATTTGTCTTCTCTTATTTTGTTTAATTTTTGTCCTGTAGTTACTCTTCTTAGAGATAAATCTAAGTTTCCATATCTTTCATTTTTTCTTAAAACTTTACAGATTATTTTTTTATTTTCTTTTACAAAATCTCTGATAGTTCTGATTCTACCAGGGGATATTTCTGAAATATGTATGATTCCTTCTTGCTCATACTCATCAAGTTTAACAAAAACTGTGGTTTTTAATATCTTTTTTACGGTACATGCAACAATCTCCCCTTCATCCGGGAAGCCTGATTTCTTCTGATGCATTAGGTTAATACCTCAAGAATTCTAGCCTTGATAATTCCTTTTCCGCCACTTGGTTCTGCAAGAACTTTTCCACAAACTGTACAAATTACTTTTGTAGATGGTTTTCCAAATATTACTTGGTCATTCTTACATTTTGAGCAACATACTTTTATGAATTTACTTTTTGGTTCTTTGATTAATTCTGTCATTTTATGGTTTTTCTCCCAGTTTTCTTTATAAATTTTGTCTTTTGATACTCCATAATGTTTAAATATGAGTTCATTTATAAATTGAGTGATGAGAGGGATTAAAATTAAGAAACAAGCTGGTTCTTACACTACCCACAGGCTATTAACTTTTCTGGCAGTTATGTTAGGAATTTTAACAACAATTTTATTATTTAATTCATATTCTATTACTAGTATTACTGGATATAACGTTCTTGAAGAATTGTACGGTAACCTTGCATCAATGGTTCTAGTATTGGTAATTGTTGTATTAATTGCAATTTATTTAAAATTAGTAGAAAATTAATTTTGTGTTTCTATAATGAATTTTCTTGATCTTACTTTTGAAGATTTTACTTGCATTTTTTTACAAACACTACATTTTAATCTATAATCTGATTTTTTAGAAGTTTTTGCTCCAGTTCTCTTGAACGCGGAGATAGCTTTTCTTGATTTTGAACCGTGATTACCGAATCCTGCCTTTCCTCTGCCTCTAGCTGTTAAACGTGCTAATGATCCTGCTTTTAGGGTACCCCTATCTCTTTTCTTTGCAACTGTTAGACTGTATTCTGTTTGAGTCTTACAATATGGGCAAAACGTTTTGCTAATTTTAGGTATTTTCAATTTTCATTTCCTCTGCCCTTTTTCTTTTAATCAACAATTCTGCTGTTTTTTGTGGAAGAAAGGACATTTCTTCTTTTTCGAATGGACCGTACGTATTTAAATCGTCAGCCACGAATTTTGGAACAGGATGAAGGAATCTTATCATCTTGTTTCCAGTAGATGCATTTTGTCCTGTTTTTATATCTTTTGGTAGTTTCTTTTGGGCGATTTTTACTTTTTTCCCAGCTACTGCATTTTTCAGTATTCCTTCTCTATATATGTTTAGTAGTTCAAGGACTTCTCTGTAGAGTCTTTTTTCCTCTTTTAGCATATTTGTCCCCGATTCTCTTACTTCTGCTCTAGAAGAAAGCATTGCTAAATTAATAATCTTATTTTCTCTTTTTTCATAGAATTCTTTTAGAATTTTTCTTGCATTTTCCAGCTGTAGCTGTGTTTTCTTGGAGTCTCCGGAAAATATTGAATCTGATGTCTTTTCTGTCTCTAACACTGCTGTTTTTTCTTGGAGATATTGGCTAGTTTGTTCAAAAAAATCATCATCTAATTTTTGCAATTCTTGATTAATTTTTTCTTTTCTAAGTAATTCGAATAAGGTTTCAAAGGTTAACATTTTGGATTCTCCAGAAATATTCATTTACAGGTATTTATTAAATTTTAGGTCAGGAAGGCTTATAATGGATTCTTGAGGGCTTTATATATGAAATTTAAATATATTGAAGAAGATTTCAAGGTAAAGGAAGATCCCTGTTTTGAATTAAAATCCTCTGGTGAATTTGCATGCTTTAAATTAATTAAAAAAAATTGGAATACTCCTTCAGTTATTGAAACAATTGCTAAAAAATTAAGAATTTCTACAAAATCAATTGGTTATGCAGGTAACAAAGATAAGTTCGCAATCACTGAACAATATATTACGATTCCTCTTTCTGAAAGCGAAGTTGAAAATGTTGAAAATTTAAATTTAAATGGAGTTTCAATAAAATTTGTTGGCTGGTTAACTGAAAGAATTACTTTGGGTTTTTTGAAAGGAAATAAATTCAAAATTGTTGTTAGACAATGTGATAATGAAAAAACATTTTCTTTTGACAAAGTTAAGAATTTATATGGCCCTCAGAGATTTGGTGTTGGAAATCAAAATGTGGAAGTCGGTAGGGCGCTATTGAAAAAAAACTTTGAGTTGGCTTGTAAATTGTTAAAACTTGAGGTGGAAGATAGAAACTTTGTAAATATCTTGGCAAGTTTAGATGCAAGGGTTTTAAGAATTTATATTAGTGCTTATCAATCGTGGTTGTGGAATAATGTAGCAAATAGAATAGAAAATATGGATGAACTAGAAGTTTTTGGATTTTTAACCGATTGTAAAGACGATAATGTTGCAAAATATTATGAAGAAATATTAACTAAGGAGGGAATCAAGAGAGAAGATTTTTTGATTAAACAGTTAAAAAAAATTAGTATGGAGGGTACTAAAAGAAAATTATATTTAGATATAAATAATTTTTCTTATATTTGGGAATCGGATGAGATGTTTCCCGGAAAAAACAAATGCACCCTAACATTTGAGTTAGGTAAGGGATCTTATGCAACTGTTTTGATAGATTATTTGTTTTATTGAACTGGGAAAGATATATAAATTTGTAAATGCTAATTTATGCTTATGAGGGGTACAAATAGAGAGAGGAAGTTACTTCATGAGCATGAAGCATTTTTATTTATTTTCTTAGCAGTGTTTTTACTTGGAGGTTTTGCTTTATGGGGTGCTGATGTACATGCAGTAGAATATTATCTTGAAGGTGCTGAACTTTCCACTGAAGGATTAAATCTTGTCGAGGTTTTGCTTGAAGAAGGAAAAATTGTAGATATTTCTGTTAAAAATTCTGAAAAAGAAGAGTTGGTTGATTCTGCTATCGTGATATATGAAGTAGACTTGCAATGTAATTCTTTAGATTCTGAAAGTTTAGATTCTGAAAGTGGATGCGAGTACTTATCTTTAAATCTTCCAAGTGTATTAACCGTGTATCCTGAAGAAATTGTAAATATTGGTTTGGAATTTTTTCCTGAAGAAAGAGTGGAACTTAGTGCAGTGGTTAATATTATTACCAATAAAGGTGTAAACTCTTTTAGTTTTGAATTCAAGGTAGTTGATGAATTAGAAGTTGTCGAAGTTGAAAAAATAATTGATGTTGAAGTAGAAGAAAATCCTATTTTGGATTTGATTGAAAGAATTGTTGCAATGGGGAAGGAATTGACTTCTATTGAAGATGTTCCTGCAGAGATTTATACTGGTGAAAAAATAGTGTTTGTTGATGATGAAACTTCTTTAGGATTTACAGATTCGATGTTAAATTTTGGCCCTTTAGATATTGAAGAAGGTGAACAAAAAACTAAAAAATTAGGAATTGAAAATTTAGGATTAGAAGATTTAATTATTGAAGGTATAAGAAAAGATGAATCCTTGATAGTTGACCCTTCAAAGAAAATGGCCCTGATTGGCGGTGAAAGAAAATACGTGGAAATTACTTGCGCACCTATTGAAGAAAGAGTGGTTGAAAATATAATTGTTTTAGAAACTAGTCGTGGAGAGGTTGAAATAAAGCTTTTCTGTGAAGGTGTACTGGCCAGTGAAAAAATAGTAGATGAAACTGCACCAATAATCAATATTTTAAAACCACTTGAAGGTAAGGTTGGTGACTCTGTGGAAGTTTCTGTTGAAGCATTCGATGAGGGAACAATACTCGAAGTTGCAGTGCTTAAAGTTTATTTTAATTCGGTAGTAATGAAGAGATTTGTTGAACCTACAGAGTTAAATTCTAATAAGTATGATTTTGAATTGGATATTTCTAGGTTTTCAGGTATAGGTGAACTAAGAGTTGAGGCAGTGGATCATGCAGGAAATGTTGGTGTTTCTGAAATTATCGCTTTATGGATTGAAGAAAATGAATTAGAATTAGATGAAGAATTTGAGTTACTTGATCCCGAAATTTTAATAACTTATCCTGATGGGGGCGTAATTGGTTCTCCCGATTTAATGAATGTTCAAGGAATTGTTGGAGAAGTAGATGTTGAAGTAAAATTTGAAACTTTAGAAGGAGATTTCAATTTTAAGTTTAGAGGTGGAAAAGCTGATAGAGTCAATGAATTAGAAATTACCTCCGAAGATATTAATTTTAGAGATATTTCTGGAACATTAAGGGTGATTGATTTACCTGATGAATTATTAAAAAATACCCTAATCACTCTTGAATCTAAAACTGTTATCCTTCCAATGTTTAAACCTAAGAATTATGTTTCCGGAGAAAGAATAGGTGTGGCATACTTTAGAGAAGATGGTTCTCAATTCGCAATAAATCCTGAAGATGTTTTGAATTTTTATGAAGAAGGAGAGTTATTATATGTTGAATTTGTAGGGGACGCATTGGTTTCTAATCTTTAGGTGTGTTGTATGAAATTTGTTTCAATTTTAACTATCTTGTTTTTTCTTGTTTGTTCTTTTGTGATTGCTGGCCCTGGCCCTATTGATCCTGAGCCCTTTGCTCAGATAATTGATGAACCTTCAAACACTGTGCAGTATATTTCTTCTGATCCTTCTGAAGCATGGGACGGAATAACTAACAAATCAAACCTTACAGTATTATCTAGATATGTTGTAGGTGAAGTGGAATATCCTGTTGGACAAGTTCTTTTGAATTTTAGAGATGTGAATGATTCACCTCAAAATGCATCTCTTGCCGAGCTGACTATTGATATTGATATTGATGACAAAAAAGTTTTGTATGAAGTTTCTGGTGTGGGTGCAGCACTTGGAAATATTGATATGTTTATTGAAAAAAATTCAGAATATAATGCAATTCATATTTGTGAAGGTGCGAGTTTATTAGCTACTGTAGGCGATAGTTTATGTGCTGCAAACGGAGGAACTCCAACAACAATTTTTCCAAGAGGGGATACAAAAGGATATACAGTTTCAACTTTTTCAGATACATTGACTGGTAAAGATTACTGGAAAGTCGAAGGATTAAGTGGAACAGGTTTACATTTATTTAACATTTTATTTGGTGGTGCAGGCGGTCCAAAGACTGTGAAAGAAGGAGGGACTTTAGATTTAGATGATGAACCGGAAAAAGAATATGTTTCTAAGGAAAAGATTGAGTACTTTATTAGATTTGAAGAGAAAAATTATAGATTTGTTGTGAACTATTTGGATTCTGAAAGTAAATATGCCTCTATTTATTCTGAGGAAGGAGATTATTCATTTATTGTTTCTAAAGAAGATACTGAAGAATTTGATTTTAATGGAGATGGGACTGTTGATGTTTTGTTAAAGATCTTAGATTTAGATTATCCTCATGTTTATGCAGAGTTATTAGTAATTGAACCTAAAAAAGAATATGGTTCTTTTGAGAAAAGTGAAAAAACTAAAAAAACGAGAGAGTATACTAATGTAGGGATGTGGAGTAAGTTTGTAAAGCTTGCAGGGGGCACCTGGAGTCAAATACTTACGTTCTTTTTACTTTTAGTGTTGGTTGTAGGGTTCTTTGGAGTAATTGGTTGGAAACTACTTTCTAAGATATTTAATGCTAATTAAGCTTATTTCGCTAAATTTATATATCTCTTTTTGATGACATCTATAAGATGTTTAAATTTTTGAAAGATAAGGTAAAGAAAGCAATTAGTAAAATTAATGATAAAGTAGAAAATGAGCTTCCAGACGAAGAAGTAGAAATTGTTGAAGAAATTGTTGAAAAAGAAGAAAAGAAAGAAGAAAAGAAAGAAGAAAAGAAAGAAGAAAAGAAAGAAGAAAAGAAAGAAGAAAAGAAAGAAGAATTAGAAACTAAAGCTGTAGGTATTGAAGAAGTAGAAGAAGTTAGGGCAAAAGGTTTATTTGGCAAGATTAAACAAAAAATAAATACTAAAAATATCTCTAGTGAAAAATTTGATGAACTTTTTGAAGAATTAGAAATTGCACTTTTAGAAAATAATGTGGCGCTTGAAGTTATTGATAAAATTAAAAATGATTTGAAAGAAGAATTAGTAGATAAACCAATTAAAAGAAAAGAAATAGAATCAAAAATTCTTAAAAGTTTAAAACAAAGTATTACTAATCTATTTGAAGTAGATTCAATCGATATTATTGATAAAATTAAAAATAAAAAAGATGAACCATATGTAGTTTGTTTTGTTGGAGTAAATGGTTCTGGTAAAACTACTTCAATTGCAAAACTTGCAAATCATCTTAAGAAAAATGGATTAAGTGTTTTACTTGTTGCAGGAGATACTTGGAGGGCCGCAAGTATTCAACAATTAGAAGAACATGGAACAAATTTAGGTATTAGAGTAATCAAACATAATTATGGTAGCGATCCTGCTGCAGTTGCATTTGACGGAATTAAAGCGGCAAAAGCAAATAATGTTGATGTGGTTTTAATTGATACTGCTGGAAGACAACATAGCAATAAAGATTTAATGAGAGAACTTGAAAAGATAGTAAGGGTATCTACTCCTGATCTTAACATCTTTGTGGGTGAAAGCACTACGGGGAATGATTGTGTATTACAGGCACAGCAATTTGGAGATACTGTTGAGTTAGATGGTGTGATTTTAACAAAATCAGATGTAGATGAAAAAGGTGGTGCAGCAATATCTATAGGGTATGTTACTGGGAAACCTATTTTATTTTTGGGAACAGGACAAGAATATGAAGATTTTGAAGAATTTAATGCAGATAAGTTTTTGAAGTTCTTAGATATTTAATTTTTTTGTTTTAAAAAGGTTTAAATATGTATAACTTTCTTTTATTATTATGGTGAGAAAAAAGAGTGTGAATCATAGAAAGAGTACTAGTTCTAAACATGTTAAAAAATCTAAGCCGGTTGTTAAAAAAGTTAAAAAACATATTGAACCTCACCATCCAGATTTCGTACATAGTAGGTTTGTTAAATTTTTAATGTACACAATATTATTTTTAGTTTTGGCTTTAGCGTTGCTGGTGTTTTTTTCACCAAGTTTAGTTCAATATGAGGCTCCCGTCGGAGAAGAAATTGTAGAAGTAGATTCTTTTTTGAAAATGAATGGTGCAGTTTGTACATGGGAATCTGATTCTTTTAGTGTTTGTGCAAATGTAAATTGGGATGGTGCAAATAATGATTATCTTAAATGTGGATTTGGCGGAGAAGTTGATGATAGAAGAATGATTTCAAGTCCCGTTACTTGTTGTGGAAATGTGGGGGATGAATCAGGAATCAAATTAGTTAGATCTTTTTTACACAATGAAGCTGGAGAAATATATGCGGATGATAGTTTAACTGTTGAATGTAAAGGAAAACCTAAGAAACAAGTTACCGCACCTTTGCCTTCTTTAACAACTACTTATCAAAAAAGTTTTTGGTTTATAGCTAAAACGGAAGGAATATCTTCTAGTTCAACTGATTCAGAATATATTGATTTTCCTGGAAGAGTAAAGAGTTGTGAAGTTGTTGGTAAGTGGGTAACTCAGGAAAGAAATGGCGGAGATAGACAAACAGACTATTGCGGTGGTGCTGAAGGCGTATTTTATGGTGCTGGAGACTTATTTGAACAGAATGTATTTAGTGATCCTGGAAACTTTTGGTGGGCGGGACAAAATAAAAGATTCTTTGATCCAGAAGGTGAATTACATCAAGGTGAAGGAATCTTTGCATACCTTTGTGATGAACAATACATTTCAGGTCCAAGACATTATGTTAAAGGGAAATTTACTGGATTTCAAACAGAACAATTAAGATTGGATTGGGAATATTTTAGTAATTATCCAAAACCTAAAGTTGATGTATTTATTGATTTGAAGTGTCAAATCTATTAAATTGCTTTCAAAGAAAGGTTTATAAGTTTAGAATTGCTTGAGGAATTAAGGGAGAGGTATTATGAAAGAACACACTATTTTTGCAACGGTATTTTTGATACTTGTTGTTGGATTCGTATCATTTAATGTTGGCGGAGCTACTGGTGAAGTTTTTGAAGATAGACAATGGAGAGCTACTTTCGCAGATTCACAATATACTGGCCCTGTAACTACCGGTGGACATTCTGCTAGAGAATTTGAATCTACAAACTTAGTTGCAAATATTCCTGAAACTGGTTATTCAGATAGCTATGGAAGAACTGAAGGTGTGGTTCTTGGGGAAAGGCCTATGGCAATTTATGGTGCAGATACTTGGAATTGGAAAAATATTTATTCCGGTATCGTTGATACAGAATTAGATTATTCCACCTTTAGAAATTGTATACTTCAAGCAACTTCGAGTAGAAACCAAGTTTCTATTGAAGAAGGAAATTATAAATTGACAAATCAAAAAATGACTAAATATTGTCCAGATGCTAGTGAACTAGATATAGATAAAGACGGAATTCTTTCAGTTACAAGAGATAACAAGGCATACAAGGCTCTTCAAAGAGGCATGTTTACAGAAGGATGGGGTGCAATAACTTCAGGTAAGTTGCTATGTAGCAGAGTTGGAGAGACTTACAAAGTAGGTGGAAGATTGGGAACTTGCATGGAAACAGAAAATACTCCTTGGTCTCCAAATACCTACTACTCTAAAAATAAAAGAATAGGCGTGTTTGAGTACATTTGATTTTTAATTAATCCAATGGAAAGTTTTATTAATTAACTATCTACTGGTGGTAACTATGGTAACCCTTAATGAGTCCACAAAAAAGATACTATTATTCTTAGCATTGGCTTTGTGTTTATATTTTCTTGTTTTATCATTTACTGCATTTTTTGGAGATGAATCTGAAGAAGAGTTTAATCTAACTTTGGATGAAAATGGGTTGGACGATTTAATTGAGAATGTCGAGGAAGGATTAGAGGGAGACTTTTTAATTTTAGAAAAAATTGTTGAATTAAATGGGGCTAAAATAGATTATATTCAAAAAGGAAGTATGAAAATTAGTTTAGATAGGATCTATATCGATGAAGAAGATGATACATTATATTTTGACGTGATCGGAGAAGATATGTTCCTGAATGAAGAAGATAGTAAGGAATTAGGTAATTTCTTTTTTAGGAGTCCTTTTTCATGGACTGCACATTTACAATACTTTAGGGGAGATTCACATCAATTACTAATATGTGATTATTCTGCAGATGGAAGATTTTGGAATACTACTTACTGCATTAATTTAGATGAGTTGGAAGATAATTATTTTGGACAAATTATTAGATTTGTTTATACTGATAATTCTGCTGCAGATATTGCAGAACTTACACCCATAACATTGATGAAACAACGAAGGACATTCGTTTATGAGATTTCAATACCTCAAGACTTTTATAATAATTAAGAGGTTTATTCTTTATGTCAAAAAGAGGACAATCCCTACTTGAAAGTTTTATGTTATTAATCTTAGTAATTGGTGCAGTTATGCCTATATTATTTTTTTCTGCAGATAGACTTGGAGATTCATTTAGAATTAGTCAAGCAGAAGATTCTTTGAACAATGTGGCAATAACTGCAAGAGCAGTTAGTTCCTTGGGCGAGGGAAATTCAGATGTTTCTATAATTTCTATTCCAGAAGGTGTTACTGATTTTTATGTGGATTATGGCACTTTAGTTTTTATGGTTAACAATGAAGAAATAAAGGTTAAATTGGGCGGAGAAATTGTTGGAAAATTACCTACTGTTGCAGGAATTCATTCTTTACAAGTTAGGGCATTGCCTAAGGGAAAAATAAAACTTGGAGATGGGCCATATGTTTCTTCCTTAGAAAACTCATGTATTTTTTATGAGGGCCCTTTTGGAAATAATAACATTGAAACTGATATTTACGGTACTGATTTTGATAATGTGGAAGAGATTTATTCTAACGGTGTTTTAATGGAGGATCTAAATATAATCGATAGGGTTCAAGATACTGAAATCGAGTTAACAATTAGGGAAAGAGACTTTCCTGGAAGTCCGGAAGGTGTTATTTATTCTCTGGCTTTTGGAGATTCTAATGGATATATTTCTAATTCCTTTGATTTGACGGTTAAAACGACTTTTTGTTGAATATTCTATTTACGGGTAATTTTATAAATCTGGTTTTATGCCATTAGGATATGGTATTAGACAATCTCGGCGGAGCACTGAAAGAAGTATTTAGGAAGATTACTGGATCTACATATATTAGTGAACGCCTTATTACTGAGATTGTGAAGGAGATTCAAAGAGCATTATTAGGTGCTGATGTAAATGTTAAACTCGTATTGGATTTGACTAAAAAAATTAAAACTAGATCTTTAGATGAAAAACCTCCTTCCGGTGTAAATGCTAAGGAACATGTTGTAAAAATTGTATATGAAGAATTAGTTGAGTTCTTTGGAAAAGAAAAACAAGGTATTGAAGTTGTAAAGAAAAAAGGAACACCTTTCAAAATTATGAATGTTGGACTTTTTGGAGCGGGAAAAACAACAACTATTGGGAAATTAGCAAAATATTATTCTAATCGTGGAAATAAAGTTGCAGTTGTTGGATTAGATGTACATAGGCCTGCTGCACATACCCAATTAAAACAAATAGCAGATTCATTGAAAATTGATTCGTTTACTAATGGAAAAATAAAAGATCCTGTAAAGCTATGGAAAACTTTTGAAAAAGATTTGAAAGAGTACGATCTAGTTATTGTTGATACTGCTGGAAGAGATGCATTAAGTAAAGACTTAGTAAAAGAAATTGAAGATGTTTCTAAAGTTGTAAATCCTGATGAAATCTTATTAGTTGTTAGTGCAGATATGGGTCAAGCAGTAAAAGATCAAGCAGAAATGTTTCACGAAGCATGTGGTGTTACAGGTGTAGTTGTGAGTAAGTTAGATGGAACTGCTAAGGGTGGTGGAAGTCTTAGTGCATGTGCAGTCACAGGTGCACCAATTAAGTTCATAGGTATTGGAGAAAGACCAGAAGATCTTGAAGTTTTTAATCCTGAGGGATTTGTTGGAAGATTATTGGGCTTGGGAGATTTAGAAGCTTTACTTGAGAAGGCTAAGGGTTCTTTAGATATGGAAAAAGCTGAAGACTTAAGTAAAAGAATGCTTAAGGGAGATTTTAATTTAGTAGATATGTATGAGCAATTAAGTGCTATGAAAAAAATGGGGCCCTTGAATAAAGTCATGGAAATGATTCCTGGAATGGGTGGAATGAAGATGCCTAAAGGAATGTTAGAAGGGCAACAAGAGAAAATGAAAACTTGGAAATTTGTTTTAGATAGTTGCACTAAAGAAGAATTAGAAACTCCTGACATTTTAGGAAGAGAACGTGTTGAACGAATTGCTATTGGCAGTGGAAGAGAAGTTTCAGATGTGCGAGATTTGTTAAAACAGTATAAACAAACTAAAAAAATGATGAAAATGATGAAAGGTCAAAATCCTGAAAAAATGATGAAGAAATTCGGAAGTATGGCTGGCGGAAACTTCAAATTTTAAATTATATTTTTGTTTATAATAATCCTTATTAAGTAATTTTTATTCTTTAGTTTTAGAGGTGATAGTGATGAATCTTAAATGTGAAAAATGTGGAAAAGAATCGTCTTCTCTTGATGAGACTTCTGTTTTATTAGGGGATTATTTTTGTGAAGAGTGCAGAAGTGATTGATTTTCAATAAAATTTTTAAATTGGACTATATGTATCAGAGTATGAAACTAATTGGAAATGGTGCGGAAGCTAATATCTATTTAGATGGAAAAAATAATCGAGTAATTAAACGAAGAGTGCAGAAAACCTATCGTATTTCTGAAATTGATGCTAAAATGAGGGTTCACAGGACTAGACGTGAAGCTAAAATTCTAAAAAAATTAGAAGGGATTTGCCCATTACTTATTGATGTAGATGAGAAAAATGGAGAGATTATCATGGAGTATTTAGAAGGGTCGATGGTAAAAGACGTTGTAGACGATTTTTCAAAAGATAAACGTGCAGAATTGATGAATTCTATTGGATCCATTGTGGGAAAGATGCATACTAGAGATGTTGCTCATGCAGATTTGACTACTTCAAATATGATTTTTTTAAATGGGAAAGTAAAACTCATTGATTTTGGATTATCTTTTGTTACTGACAAGGTCGAGCATATGGCTGTAGATATTCACCTGTTTAGACAAGCTCTTGAGAGTAAACATCACCTGTATTTTGAGATGTTGTATGATAATTTTCTAAAGGGATATTCTTCTGGAAATTCAAATGCTTCTGAAGTTTTTGAAAGATTGAAAAAAGTAGAGAGGAGAGGAAGATATAAGCGAAAAGGTGAAATATAGCAAATTATATAAACGCTTTTTCTGATTGAGATTTAAATAGCCCTGTAGTGTAGTGGTCTAGCATAGGGGATTTTGGGTCCCTTGACCCAGGTTCAAATCCTGGCAGGGCTAGTTATTATCATGAAAAGTCTTATAAACTCAATTTGACTTTCTCGATTAAGCATTAAAGGGTATGTGAGTGAAAACTTGTGTATGCCAGAAATGATTTTCTGGAACCTTTATCTAAAATAAAAATGGCAAGATCATATTCAAGAAAGAAAGGTAAAAGTAATAGTACTAGACCTGTAAATATTGATAATTCTGAATGGACCAATAAAGATGCTAAACTGGTTAAACAAACTATTTTAGATTTAGCTAAAGATGGAAAAAGTTCTAGTGAAATCGGGATGATTTTAAGAGATTCTTACGCTGTTCCAGATGTTAAAGCGTTATTAGGCGTAAAAGTTGGAAAAGTTTTAACTGAAGGCAAAATTACACATGAAGTTCCTGAAGATTTGTTAGCTTTAATTAGAAGAGATATTGCACTTGCAAAACACAGAGAAACAAACCATAAAGATATGACTTCAAAAAGGGGTCAACAACTTACTCTTAGTAAAATTAACAGACTTGTAGGTTATTATAAATCTAAAGGCATTTTAGCTGAAGATTGGACTTACAATAGAGTAAAAGCAGTTCAGTGGATTGTTTAATTCTTAATATACTTCGAAG
>JABIPM010000004.1 GCA_018658955.1 Candidatus Woesearchaeota archaeon
AAAAATATCCTTGAATTTCATCCAACGCATGTCCTGGATTGGGAATTGAATAAACCACAACACTAAAACTAATTAAAAATAACACATACAATCCAAATTTTCTAAAATTTAATTTAATTTTCATTTTATTTTTTATCCATTGTCTGGATCAAATTCAAATTCTTCACTCGAAATAAACTCAAACTCCCCACTAATTCCACTCATATCTAAAGCACCCATAAACTCACCTTCAAGATAAATATCACCATAAATTCTTGTTTCTTCATCACCACACTCAAGATATCCAAACTCTGCCAATTCAGCACCAGGATAATTAACAGAAACATATCCTAATGCTTTAACTTTCATTTCTTCTAAACTAAAATTATCGGAACAATAGTCCCACTCATTCCATTCTTTCTCACCACAGCCAGTTAACACTAACATAATAATCAATAATAAAACAACACCCATCTTTTTCATTACATTAAAAAACAAACCAACATATTTAAAGATTACGATAACCCAAAACTAATTAAAAACAAACTAATTAAAAATCTAAAATGAAAATTTGCGGAATTGATGAAGCAGGAAGGGGGCCAGTGATAGGCCCATTAGTAATAGCGGGCGTTTCAATAGAGGAAAGCAACTTAGAAACACTAAAGAAATTAGAACCAAAAGACTCCAAAATGCTATCAAAGAAACGAAGAGAAGAACTATTCGATCAAATTCAAGCAATCACAGATTATTATATAGTAATAGTTGAACCAGAACAAGTAGATGCCGCATTAATAGCTCCAGAATTAAACTTAAACAAATTAGAAGGAATAAAAATGGCAGAAGCAATAAACAATCTAAATCCAGACAAAGCAATTGTTGATGCGCCAAGCACAAACATAAAAGAATTTACAGAGTTTATGAGATCACACTTAGAAAACAAAAACACAGAATTACTATTAGAACATAAAGCAGATGAAAATTACGCAGTAGTTTCAGCAGCATCAATATTAGCAAAGGTTACAAGAGACAGAGAAATAGAAAAATTAAACAAAATATACGGAGAACTAGGCTCAGGTTATCCAAGCGATCCAAAAACAAGAGCATTTTTAGCTGAAAACTGGGACATTCACCCACAAATATTTAGAAAAACATGGGCAACATACAAAAAAGTAGCAGACCAAAAAAAACAAAAAAATCTATCAGACTACTAAAACTTGTGAGTAGCTAACACATCTTCAATCAAACATTCTAAACCATAAGCCTCTTTTTCAAGCATTGCCAGATTAGTTGATGCAGCTGTTTTAAAACCAGCTCTAACAACTCTGGCACCTTGCACACCTAAAACTTTTACAGGAGTATTCTTATTCTTATCTTTACCAGTGGGCTTACCTAAAAAAGCAGCAGGGGCTAACTCATCATACAGATCATCACCGTATTGATATGCTATTCCTAAATTCATTCCAAATCTTCTTAAATTATTTAAATCTGATTCTGAAGCTCCACCTAAAATTCCACCAATAGCTGCAGCAGCAGAAAACAAAGATCCGGTCTTCATTCCATAAAATCTATCAATTTCACAAATACTATTAATTTCAACATCCTTAAGATCAATTTCTTGTCCACCAATTAAGTTCAATGCAGTTTGTTTAGTTTCTTGAACAATTGCACGATATTTTGAATCATCTACATTTCCCTCATTTCCAATCAAGTCTGCTAAAGAAGTTAAGTAATGTGAAGTTAATTCTGCGATATCTTCCCCATAAACTAAATGGCAAGTTTTTTTCTTTCTTCTAATATCTGCATCATCCATTGAAGGCATATCATCCAATATTAAAGAAGCAGTATGAACAAATTCCAAACCTACTGCATAAGGCAAACTATCTTCTAAAGAAACTCCATAAGCTTCAGCACTTTTTATCAACGTCGTAGGTCTCCAAAAATGGCCATTATTTAACACACTATATCTCGCAGCTTCATTCACAACACCTTCATCTCTATCTAAAGCATTTTCAAGATAATCATAGATTTTTTCACTTAATTCCATTTTAACACATAATCTCTCCAAAATATATATTTAAAAAGTAGTATGGTGCAAAGAAACCATAACTCACGCCGTCTATCATCAAAACAGCAAACCTTTATAAAAAGAAAAACCACACACTAAATAAAAGAGTGACTACGAATGGCAATAATTAAATCTATGCATCTTAAAGGATTCAAAAGTTTCGCTAAACCCTTAGACTTGGAATTCGGAACTGGTTTCAATTGTATCATTGGCCCAAATGGATCGGGAAAATGTCTGAAGGGAGATTCATTAATTCAACTAGCAGATGGGCAATTGGTTGAAATAGAAAAGTTAGTTGAATCAAAATACAAAACTAATGCAATTAAAAAAATAGATGATGGATATATTATCGGAGGAGATAATACTAAAGTTTTATGTTTTGATACTGAAACACTAAAAACAAAAGAAGTTAATGTGGGGGCATTTGTAAAAAGAACTGCACCTAAAAATTTAATACAGGTTAAAACTAGATCGGGAAAAGAAATAGTAGCAACAGAATATCACCCATTATTCACCTTAACAGATAAAGGAATAAAGGCATTACGGGCAGATGAATTAAAAGAAGGAATAAAGATAGCAATACCTAGAAATATTCCAATTAAGCCAAAATCAACAACATTCTACGAACTATTAAATTTAATCAAACCAGAAGATCAAATTTATGTTCCGTTCTCAGATAATTATTTTAAATTAATTGCTAATTACAAAAAACAAAATAAATTAACTTGGAAAGCTTTTGCAAAAAAGGCAAAAATCAAACAGAATATTCTAAAAGGATTAAAAGATAAACAATCCATAAATTTTTCATATTTAGTAAAAATATTAAGAACTATAAAATTAACAAAGGAAGAGATAACAGATTTAATAACAAAGATTCAATCAAAAAATCAAAATAAATCAATCCCAATGGTTTGGAAAAATTCTCCTGAATTAATGAGATTTCTAGGTTATTTATTAGCAGAAGGAAGATTAACAAAATCAAACCAAATATGGTTTACTAATGGAACTCAGGAAATAGTAGAAGATTATCTAAATTTAACAAAAAAATTATTTAATTTCGCTCCAGAAATTAAAGAATACAAGCCTAACTGCTACGATATTATCCTTTACAGCAAACCATTAATAAAAATACTAGAAAAATTTGGGATGCAACAGAACAAAACAACAGAACATAAAGATATTTCAAATTTAATATTAAAAAATAGTTCAAACCCAGAATTATCTCAATTACTAAATGGATTGTTTTGTGGGGACGGTTATGTTTCAAAATCACATGTAGACATTGTTACAAAAAGTCCAAAGTTAGCAGTTAAAATTCAATCAATATTAACAAGATTAAATATCAAATATACTTCAAATGAAATATACAAAATATGTACAACTACCCAATTTAGAGGAAAATATCACTCAATCAACATTTATGGTTCAAATAACCTAAAAACATTCCAAGATAATATTTATCTTATCCACAATAATAAAAGAAAAAGATTAGAAGAACTGACAAACAAAAAGTCCAATCCAAATCTAGACTTAATAGAGGCAAATAATTTAATAAAAAATGTATGTAAGGACTTAAAAATCAAAATAAAACCATTAAGGAAAGAATTTCCCACATTAGATTCTTACTGTTACAATCAATGCACCCCATCTAGAGAGGGCATAAACAACTTAATAACAAATTTATTCACAAAACAATCACAAAAGAGCCAACAATTAACACAATTACAAACATTAGCAACTTCTTCAATCTATTGGGATGAAATAGTAGAAATTACTACACTGGCAGACCATAATGAAAAATGGGTTTATGATTTAAGCATACCAAAACATCACAATTTCATAGCAAACAATGTATTTGTCCATAATAGCAACATCATGGATGCACTCTGTTTTGTTCTGGGAAAACTTTCAGCAAAATCTATGCGTGCAGAAAAATCTTCAAATCTTATTTTCAACGGTGGGAAAAAAGGTTCCGCATTAAAAGAAGCAGAAGTTTCAATTATTTTTACAAACAACGATGATGAATTTCCAGTTGAAGGGGATGAATTAAAATTAACAAGAGTAATTAAATCAAAAGGAAATTCTGTTTACAAAATTAATGACCAGGTCATGACAAGACAACAAATTCTAGAATTATTAGCAAAAGGAAAAGTAGATCCAGACGGACACAATATCGTTCTTCAAGGTGATATTGTAAGATTCATGGAAATGAGGGCAAATGACAGAAAGGATTTAATCCAGGACATTGCAGGAATTTCAGTTTTCGAAGATAAAAAAAACAAAGCAATGAACTCTTTAAACAGAGTTGAAATACAATTAAATGATGCTACACTAATTCTAAAAGAAAGAGAGTCTTATCTAAAGGAACTAAAGAAAGACAAAGATCAAGCAGAAAAATACAAGAATTTAGAAAAAAATATTAAATCAAATAAAGCAACATATCTTAATCTTCAAATTAAAGGCAAAGAAACCAAACTAGAGGAAGTACTATCAAAAATAAAAAAACAGGAATCCCAAATAGCAAAATTAGATGAAAAAGAAAAAGAAATTCGAGAAAAGATAGCACTAAAGAAAACAGACCTATCAAGCATTAACACAGAAATTGAAAACAAAGGAGAAAAGGAAGCAATAGCGCTTCAGGAAGAAGTTGAAAAATTAAAAACTAATATTGCTACAAATGAAGAAAGATTCTCCACATGTAAAAATGAAATAGCTAAACTGAAAGAAAGAAAGAAACAGCTACTAACTTCTTCAGAAGATACTAAAAAAACAATAAATGGATTAGAAGAAAGCAAAACTCAACTAGGTAAAGAAATCCTAATTCTAAAAGAAAAAGAAGGAAAACAATCAATTACTATTAATAAAATAAAAAACAGTTTAGGCCTAACAGAAAACACAGAACTAGTAGATTTAGAAGAAAACTTAGACGATAAACTAAAACAATACGAAGTTCTTCAACAAAAAAATCAAGAATTATTGCAACAAAAGTTTAGAATTGATGCAGAAATAAGCTCAATTAATGAAAAGATTTCTTCAATACAAGAATTAGAAAAAAGTTCAGACATTAAAAGAATCAAAGAAGAGCTAAGAAGGACCACAAAAGAACTAACAAATAGACTAAATGAAGATACAGTCATTGCATCTCAATACAAAAGGGCAAAAGAGGATTACGCAAGATTAAATGAAGAACTATTCAAACTACAAACTCAAAAGAGCAATCTAAGGGCCTCTTCATCAGCAGACTTAGCAATTAAAAGAATCAAAGAGCTAAACAATCCAGGTGTATTTGGTACAGTTGCAGAACTAGGAGAAGTAGATAAAAAATTCTCAACAGCATTAGAAGTTGCAGCGGGTGGAAGAATCAAATCATTAGTAGTTAGAGATGATAAGGTAGCAGCACAATGTATTCAGACATTAAAAGCTTCTAGAGCGGGAATTGCTACATTCTTACCCATGAATAAAATAAAGAAAAGGCCCATAACTAGAATTTCTGGAAATGGAGTGCATGGTCCAGCAATAAATCTAATCACTTTTGATCCAAAATTCAAAGACATTTTCTCATTTGTATTTGGAAGCACAACAGTAGTAGAAAACATCCAGACAGCGAGAAAAGTAGGAATTGGAAAGGCTAGAATGGTTACACTTGAAGGGGACCTGGTGGAAATCTCCGGAGCAATGGTTGGAGGATACAGAACTAAGAGAGTGGGAATGGGATTCCAAGAAAAGAGCCTGTCTAACAACTTAGAAAAAATAACTGAAAGAATAGACCGGGCAGGCAAGTTAAGAGAATTGTTAGAAAATAGAAAGTTAGAAAATGAAAATAAAATATCAGAATTAAGAAATATTAAATCCCAAGTAGAAGCTGAATTAATCAAATATGAAAGATCTACTGCAGGCATGAGCACAACGCAATTAGAAAAAGATAAAGAAGTTTTAGAATTAAATCCAGTTTATTCAGAATTCTCAGAAATTGGAAAAGAAATGAATATTCTAAACAATGAAATACAATCATTAAAAATTGCAAAAGATAAATTAAAAAGAGATTCTAATCAGCAACAAAACCTATCTGAATTAGAACAACATGAATCTAGAAGGCTAAAAACAAGAGAAGAGATAGTACAAAAAAACACAGAAATCAAAAACATAGAAATCCAAATTCAAAAGATTTACAATCCTGAAGCAGAAAAAATAATATTACTAATAAATAACTGTGATAAAGAAGGGGAAGAATTCAACTCTGAAACTAAAAACTTAGAAGATTTACTGAAAAGTCAAAAATCAACCCTAAAGATAAAGGCAGGAGAAAAATCCAAATTCCAAAAAGCATATCACGATCTTTTCGCTTCAAGAAATAAATTAAGTGAAGCAATACAAAAATTAGAATCTAGCATATTATTGGAAGCCACAAAAGAAAAAACAATCAGAGACCGGATCAATGAACATTCAATTACTAAAGCAAAGATAACTGCAGAAGTAGAGGCATTGACAGGAGAATTTGAAGAATTCAAAGATGCACCATTAAGAAGAGGGCTATCAATAGACGATCTACGAGCAGAAATAAGAAACTTTGAATCTATGCTAGTTAAGATAGGTAATGTAAATTTAAGAGCCTTAGAAGTATATGAGGAGATAAGAAAAGAATATGAAACACTTGTAGGGAAAAAAGATACATTGACAGAAGAAAGAGACCATGTACTCGATATGATTGCAGAAATCGAGACAAACAAAAAGGCAGTATTCATGAAAACATTCAAGGAATTAAACAAAAACTTTAGTAGAATCTTCCTTTCCTTATCTAAAAAAGGCGAAGCTGCAATGGAACTAGAAAACAAAGAAGATCCATTAAGTGCAGGAGTAGATATTAGAGTGAGAATCGCAGGAAATAAATTCTTAGATATTAAATCTCTTTCAGGTGGAGAAAAAACCATGGCAGCATTAGCATTCATTTTCGCAATTCAAGAGTACCAACCTATGGCTTTCTACTTATTTGATGAAGTTGATGCTGCATTAGATAAGAAAAACTCAGAATTACTATCAGAATTAGTTTCCAAATATTCTGGCACAGCACAATATATTATGATTTCACACAACGATAATGTTATCACAGAAGCAGATTATGTTTATGGTGTAAGTATGCATGAAACAGGAATATCTAAAGTAGTAAGCTTAAAATTATAATTATTTCTTTTTAACTTTTTGATGAGTTTTATCCCATTTCTTAGTTTCATAAATAAACAACATTACACTTAACACTAATAATCCCACTATCAACACCAATACTAACCTATACATTGTCGCACTAACACCAAATCCTTTAATCTCAGCAGGTCTTTCTAAGAATGGTTCTTTAGCTTCTCCCACAGTAAATACTTCAGAATCAGTCACTACAATGCCACCATATCTAATTTCTACAGCTAAAACATAAACTCCATCTCTCAAACCTGGAGGCAATTGTATGCTCTTATCAAAATCCATACTCTCCTTAACATTCATTTGGTGAGACACTCTAACAATCTCATCATTATTAGAATCCTTAACATAATACACAACTTCTACAGATTCTGTTCCAAAACCAGTTAAATGAATATTCATAAATAAATCATCTCCAGATTCAACTAATTTAAATTCAGAAGGAAGGTTCAATCTAACATTTCCCGCTTCTCTACTTGAACTAACATCCACCACAACAGGAAGATAGTTTCTCGCTCCAGCACCGGAGGCAGAAATGTACCCTACATTTGAACCTAATTTTGCACCATAGAATTCAACTTCAGTATTTTCGCTTTCATCAGATTCAATAAATAATTCAGTTGGATCAAAACTAATAAATTCTCCCAAATTGGAACTCATTCTAAAAGTAGTTCCATAATTTGCGAAACTTGTCACAGATAAACCTTTACTCTTAGTTTGGCCCATCAATAGATCTATTTCAAAACTTTTTGGACTAAATCTTAAGATAGTACCTCCCTTTGAAACAGTTCCAGTAGGGGTAGTGTCTTCATCAGAAGTAGTATCTCCCTCTGTTGTCGCTTCTTCTTCTGCAGCCGTAATAGTTATAGAAACCTCTGCTGCCGCTTCACCAGTAAATCCTGGACCATATAAGCTCCGATCAATTTCATTTTCTCCCGCCTGATCAATAACTTTTGAAGAAAATATTAATAACATAATAGTATAGATTAATAACATTAAAGAAACCATATTGGTTTTCTTATAGAATTCCTCTTTACTTACTCTTTTCACCACTTTTCGCATGTTATATTTTACTCACTGTCTATTAAATAAGTTACTATCAAGGTTTTCTATAAATTACCATTATCTTTCCAGCATAAGTTCCCATTTCAGCATTCAAAGGCACATTTAATAATAAGTTCACAGTTTTTTCTTCTCCTTGCCCCAAAAAGAACTTATTTTCATCAACAGTTACACCTTCGAGATCATAAACATAAATCCTTACATTTGCATCCCTATCTGTAGAAATTACCAAACTTCTTTTCTCGCTAAAATCAGTAGTTACAGTTCCAAAATGAATTCCATCACTATCTAAATTAAAACCAATATAATCTCCAATTGAATAATCTACAGAATACTCGGTGAATCCAATAACAGTTTTAGCAGAATAAAATATTAAAACGCCAATAATTGTTATTAAAAATATCACAAAAAATAAAATAAACTTAACAAAAAAACCTTTCTTATTCATTTTACTTTCCTAATTTCCCAGATAGATAACTAAGTCCTTCTTCAGTAGCTTTTCTACCCTTTCCCTTATTTCTTCTTTCTACTTGAACTGTTATCCAAACTATATTTAAAAAAACAAGTACAATTAATACAATTGCTACAATCATCCCCATACTTATTTCTAATTTTTCTTCAATCATAATTTCAACTTTCTCTTGTTTAACAAAATCACTATAATGAATATCCATCACTAATGTATAACTTCCACTAACTAACTCAGAAACATCCAAATAAACAGGCACATTTACTTCTTCTAAAGCACGCATATCTACCGTATGAGAAACAGATCTTTCAGTTATAGGTACATTATCTCTAGACAAATAAGATTCAATATACACCTTACTAACATCATGATTCCACCTATTTTTTAACAATACTGAAAACTTCTTAATTCCTCCACCCACTATGCTTTTAGTATGGTTTAACACATCTACATCTTCATAACCTACAGAAATACTTTTATTCACATGTTTGCTTCTAACACCATCATAAATTAAATAAGCATCAATGAAATAATCTCCAATTCCAATTTCAGTACTATTCAATTCAATTTTAGTTGATCTACTTCTACCAGAAACTAAGGGGAATTTATCTCCCTCTAATTCTAATACTAAATTATCTAAATCATATGCATCATAGATATCAACTTTAGAAACCACATCAAAAATATTCTTAACCCCTTTACTTCGGATATTAAAATCAAAACTAATTTCATCACCTTCATTCACACTTTTAGTTTCAAAATCATATTCTAAATACTTGTAAGGATAAGGTACATC
>JABIPM010000003.1 GCA_018658955.1 Candidatus Woesearchaeota archaeon
CTATTATTTGTATTCAAAAATTCAATACTGCTTTCATAATCAGGATCATCAAAATTATATCCACAAACTGAATTCCCATTCCCAAATGCTCCGCCAGAAGTAACAATCTTTAACACAGGACTACTAAATTTAAGTTCTTCATCGTCAGGGAAAACACTAGTTATCTTTAATTCGGTTGTGCCTTTCAAACTAAATTCATAACTTTCCATATTTCTATTTCTATCACTTTCTTGTGCATTCGGTTGATCTTTACATCTGAAATAGTATTTATTTTCTCTTTGATCCTCAATACCGGTTAACACAGTAGTACATTCATACAATCCATAATACAATGAAGTCGTAGGTAATATGCTATCGTCACAAAAGAAATCATTGTACATATCTTCATAAGCTACATTGGTATCATCCCACTTACAATCTGAAGGTTCATTTACATAAACTGAAAATGCAGTCGCATTGATTCCTGCAGGGGCATAAGCACCATTAGCAATACTTGTTAATTCGATTACAGGAGGAGTAAAATCTGGCCCCTTTTGAATACTAAACTTTGCATAATAATCGGCCTCATTTGCATTCCCATTTCCGTCTTGGCATTTAACATAAATTTGATATTCTCCACCATTAGTTAATTGTAATGCTTGAGGTTCTGCTAAAACTCCAGGTAAACTAAATGTTAAATTGTGGTTCTTAACATAACTACTAGTTCCAAAATATTGAGTCATTTCTTCATAAGGCATACTATGGTCTACATCGTATTTACATTGAGCAAATTCATTTGTATCTACAACCAAAGTAACTGCAGTGAAAGGTGCAATTTCTTGTGTTATTTCAAATCCTCTTCCAACAATTTCAGTTATATCATTAATATTATCAACGCTATCAGTCAACCAAACAATATCTTCTTTGTTTACTGTAACATACGGAGGATTCACATCATTAACATCCGAACTAATGCATTTTTCATCAAGTGATCCTTCATTAACTAATTTACAATTTTGACCTAAACTTTTACATCTATATTCACTACAATCTTTTCCATCTTCTTGACATAGTTCACAACTATCTCCACCAACTGGAGCTTGCCAAGGATTACATCCAATAGTAATTACTTCAGTTTTTTCATCTGAAAGGAAAGTATCTATCAATCCAGCAATTAATCTTACAGTCATATATACACTAACTGCCTGCATAATACCCGAACCAATACCTTCTGTAGAAATAGCACCAGGATCAGGAGCATTAAAGGTTTTAATTCCTTCTCCAGTATACGCCTTATTAAATCCTGCATCTACAATTGCTTGGTCTGCAGTATCCAGAGATGCATCACTAATAACATTAGCAAATTCCCCATTATTAGAAATACTGATAACTCCTTTGTCACTCAAGACATTAATTGCTTCTTTATCTATTCCAATAGTAGAAAAACTCTGGCCTGTAGTAAAACTCCAACTAGAAGGATTAGGTGAAGTTCCTTTCAAAATTGATTCTCCTACAAAAGTACTCGTCCCAAAACTTTCTGCAACATTACCCATCCAGTAATTATTTCCTCCTGCACCTAAATCAAAATAACTTAAACCACTAACTCCAGACATAAATCCACTTGTAAACGCCTCATAAGTCATTGCACCATGAGTCCACCAAGACCACACTCCTGCAAGAGATAGTCCTATCAAACTCGCCTTATTTGCATTCCAAAATTCAATCTTGTCTCCTTGAGATCTAGAAATTCTTTTTAATTCTGTAAATTCAGGAAGATTATCACAAATTTCAAAATCAGAAGTTACAGATTCAACATTCCCATCTAAATTTTCAACAAAACCATCACAATTTTTTTTACCTTCAATATTATACCACGCACCACAATCACCTAAACTCCTACAAACTGTGTTCATACTTTCAAGATAATTTTTTTCTAAACACTGACAATTTCCAACACATTCCCATTCACCACTGCTAGTTCCCAATAAATTTTCACTAACTCCAGAAACTGTATCTCCTAATCTTCCAATTCCCCCTCTAAAATAAGTAACCTTGCATTCTTTATCTGCAACTTCACAAGTAGCATCAGGATCAATCTTACTGATTGTACTTCCTTCTCCACTCCAGTGTTTTAATCCAGGTGCAATCATTGGCACACATGCAACTGAAGTTCCGACATTTTCAGTAGTTATCTCTCCAACTTCTTCTGTATCACCCAGTAACCAGATACAATCTCTTTGAGCATTATTTTCACAATTCTTTTTTGTTGTTTGATCTGTACAAGTTTCAAATCTATTATCTCTACAGGCTGCATAAATTAGGTTATTCCCGTCACCACTTCGACCAAAACTTTCTTGAGTCCCATATATTTCTTGTAATGCTGGATCAATTGAAGGGTCAACTTCTCCTTGAATACATATTTCTTCTCTAAAATCTTTACACGCTTCAGTTAATTCAACACCATTAATACAAATTCTTCTATAATGCCTACTTCCAACTAAATCCAAACCAAAACCTGCATTTGCATTTGCACCAATTACCCCATCATAGGCACACCAACTTTCACCATTACCAATTGGTAAATTTTTAGAGGCGGGAGCATTATCATCAACAGTTACAATATTAACATCACATTGTAAACTTTTACAAGCATAATCTCCAAAATCTGGACTCACTCCTTGTTCAGTATATGCGCAAATACTACCAGAAGAATAATCACAATTACCACAACTAGGATTATTAATATTTGCAGAACCAGAACCGCAACTTTGTTCTTTAGTTAAAGTATATCCGCCATTATAACTTCTAGCTTTATCTCCAGAATAAATATTTTCTATATTACCACAACTATCAAACCAATAAACTTCATCTTCTGAAGGTAAACAACCAGTAGTCTGTTGAGCTGCACATTCAGTTCCTAATTTAGGATTACTACATAACATATCTGGATGAAATCCAATCAACGGCAATGTCAAATTAGTTCCAGAAGCAACAACTTCATCACAAACTTCACGAGTAGTAAATTCACAACTTGCATCTGCATGTACACAAGCACCTCTTTCATAACTTCTACACTGATTAACACATTCTAATTCATTTCCAACAGTTTCATCAAAAGTCATATCTAAATCTTCATATTGAGAAGTGATTGCCTTACATTGAGTTTGTGTAACAAAGGAACATTGATTGTTTAACACACAACATCCAGAGTTACATTGAGGAATATTACAAGTAGGATCAGCCTTCCATTCACAATTTTCTTTATCTTCACAAGAAGCCTTAGGCATATTATTAAAACATAATCCTTCTAACTGATCAAAACCGCACCCTAACTTACAAAAACTAGTTTGTTCACAACTAGCAGCAGCCTTTTGAGAATTAGGATCACAATTACTTGCTTCAGTATAACTACAAGTTTCTCCACTAAGAGTTTCCGCACAACAAACTTTTTGTTCTTCGGCTTTACTAATTTCAACAGTAGAAAAAGCCATAAATGTAATTAAGAAAATCTGGAATACTACTTTTAATTTAACATTTTTATTACCCATATATTCTCAACGCCTATGCTTCACCCTGTACAAAAAATTGAAAAACATAATCACTATCTTTGGATTTTAAAATATAAAGTTTATCAGGATAAGGTCTTTTTTTATCAATTACAAATTGCCCTCTATGGCCGAGCATATACGGCACTTGATCAAATTCTCCAAGAGTTGTTTCAGCTTGGATTACATCCCTACTCACTTCAAATAATGCACCCAAAGGAACATCTAACTCAATATTAAATTCACTTTCTTCAACAAATGTATCTCCTCTTTGAATTCTAATTGGAACATGTACATCAACAAAGGATTCATACTCTCCAATCTTAACATCGACAGCCATCTCTCCAATCGAAACATCTGCACCTCTTGCAAATCCACCAAAACTTAAACAATTTCCTAAACCGACATAAATTACTTCCTCTAATTGGATTTCCATTTCATTTTTAGTCAAATATCTACTATAACAAGTAGGGGCATCTTCCATATTATAACATAAATAGCTTATAGCCTCGCCCAAATATCTACGATAAGTATCTTGAGGTGTTGCTAAATATCCTCCTTGAATCCCAATAGTTTCAAAATATTCAGGAGCAACTTCTAAAACACAACTTTCAATATGATCTTCAATGGGGCCCATTCCTTTTTGTTGTAATTTTTCAATTGAAACTGGCCCAAATAAGAATTGGTTTCTTGCATATCCTATCAATAATACAACACCTAAAATAACTATTCCTAAAACAACAAAGGTAGTAGCTTGTCCTAATTTAGAATTTCTTTTCAAACTCTTTAACCCTCTTTTTTCAATCATCTCAAAAAACACCCCATCTTTAAATTTCACCCATTATATCTATATAAATATTACTTTTAGTCTTTATCCAGTATAATAAATAGTAGTCATCTCCCCAATATTTCCAAATTCATCATAACATTGGATATAATAAACATCTTCGGTTAACGTAAGTGAATGTTGAACCACATTTACTCCAACCATTTCATACCCATTTCCAACGATAAAGGAAGGATTGTCATAACTATACTCGCAAGTACTAGGTTCATTAGTAATCAAACTCAAAACTCCACCTTGAACATATAAGTTTTCAATAATTGGAGCATTATCATCTACATCGATTTTAATTTCTGCACTACCTTCGGCAAGGTTTCCTGCAATATCTTCACAAGTAAATGTATAAAGATAATCTCCTGCACTTCTTGTTTGTGGTTGAGTATGATAACTAGAATCCGTATTCAAAAATAAATCTCCTGCGCCAGTATCATCCACATACTTACAAATCGATTTTCCACTTTCTGCGCCATTCGCAGTAACCAAACTTAATACAAAATCAGAATAATAATAAATTCCATTAGCTGGTTCGATACTAATTATATTTAATTCATCAGAACCAACCAATCTAAATTCATACCCTTGATTCATTTGATTTCCAGCTAAATCCGCACATCTAAAATAAAATAAGTTCTCAGTCCCGGTTCCACTTTCTAAACCATTTAATGTTCCCAAACAGTTTACACTATTTCCACAAGAAAATGAATTTTCACCATGGATTTGTTCAATAGGCAAATCAACACCTTTACTCCAAGTACATAGAGATACTGGTTCATTCAATTCTAATTCTAAACTAGTTTCTGTAGTATTGTAAGCAAGATATGCACCATTAACAATACTTGTTGAGTCTATTGTTGGTGGTTGAATATCTGGTTCACTACTTGTATCAAACCTAATTACATAAGCTGTAGGATTTGTAGTTCCACCCCTATCTATACATTTAATATAATATTCATATTCTGTTGAAGGAGCAGGACTATTTACAGTAAATTCTTTTTCTTCTGAATCCAATGAAGTACCAAAA
>JABIPM010000002.1 GCA_018658955.1 Candidatus Woesearchaeota archaeon
AAAAAATTAGAAAAACTAAAACTTCCTTTTCCAAACAGACAAGGATTGTATTTAGAATTAGGAAGAATCAAACAAGAAAGGGAACAAGATGAATTAGCCCATTATAACTCTCTAACAAATCAAGGATTTTCAGAAGAAGATGCATTGAAGGTTTCATTAGAACCCAGAGGATTTATTTTTCAATTTTATGATGAACTTGCTTCAGCATATAATATATTCTAAGAGAAGAGAGACTTAAAGTCTCTTTTCAACTTCTTCCCAGTTAATTATTTTAAAGAAATTTTCAATCCATTCTGCTCTCCTATTCTGATATTTCAAATAGTATGCGTGTTCCCACACATCACAAACAAGAAGAATTTTATAACCAGGAATAAATGCCTTTTGATGATTCTCTACAGTAAAAACCTGTAAATTTCCATCAGCATCTGAAGCTAAAACTCCCCACCCTGATCCTTCAACAGTTGCAGTTGCACTTGAAAATTGATTTACAAAAGAATCATAACTTCCAAAACTTTTCTCAATTGCTTCCAAAACTTTTCCTTCAGCTTTATTTTCATCAGAACCTTTTCTTAGATTCTTCCAAAATAAACTATGGAGTTCATGTCCAGCACCATGAAAAGCTAATTCTTTTTCCCAATGTTTTACTAAGCTAAAATCGCCAGATTCTCTTGCCTCTTTTAATTTAGTAACTGCATTGTTCAAACCAACAACATAACCTGCATGATGCTTAATATGGTGTAACTCTACAGTTTGAGCATCATAGTGAGGCTCAAGATCTGCATAGTCATAATCTAATTTAGGTAAGACATAATCCATTCTAAATCTTCCCAACCAAATCTAATCCTGGTTTCAAAGTATCTTGTCCAGGTTCCCAGTTTACAGGACAAACTTGGTCGCCATGTTCTGCAACAAATTGTGCAGCCTTTAACTTTCTTAACAATTCATTAGTACTTCTTCCAACTGAATTATCATGTAATTCGTAAGCTTTCAAATTTCCTTCAGGATCAATCAAAAAAGTTCCTCTTAAAGATAAACCTTCATGAGTAATATAAGTTCCATAATCTTTACAAATTTTCCCAGTTGGATCAGCTAACATTGGAAACTTAATTTTCTTAATTGTTTCTGAATTGTCGTGCCATGCCTTATGTACAAAAGTAGTATCTGTACTTACACTTAACACTTCACAATTTAATTTTTTAAATTCTTCATGCTTATCTGCTAAATCTCCAAGTTCTGTTGGACAGATAAATGTAAAATCTGCAGGATAGAAAAACATCACTACCCATTTACCTTTGTAATCAGCTAAGCTGATTTTTTTCACATCATTGTCAACTAATGCTTCTGTTGTGAACTCTGGAGCCGATACTCCAATTTCAAGTTTCATTTGTTCATTCATTTTTAATCTCCTGGAATTTTTCATCTATTATTATCATAAGCCTCAAAATGGGCCCTCAGTTAATAATTTCAATAAGAATCTTCCTTTATTAAGATTTATATACTAAAATAAACAATTGTTAATTTTTTCTAAATACTTTCTTATTCAGACCAAAATGACACAGTAAAACGCCAAATAAAGCCCCTAAGAAATTATAGATCAAATCAAACATAGTATTAAACCACTCGCTATTAATAAATTCTGTATTAACATCTCCAATACCGTGTGCAAAGATCCCTAATCCTTCCCCAACAAATAAATATCCAAAGAATTCCATAAACTCAATTATCACACCAATACCTAGAGCAGCAAAAACAACAACCATCAATATTGTAAATCTTTCAGTTTTAGTTTTTTTGCCATTCAACACCTTATAGGAATAAAACATATTATACAAAGCAACTCCTGCTACTAATTCTCCAAAGAAATGAGTGACATGATCCCATTGTATAAATATTGGGGAAACAGAATAAAATCCAAACATTCCAAGATTATGTAATAAAAAAGCAATTGCTACTGAAAAATATATCCAAGAAGTCATTCTTAGTCCATCATAAAGAAAAAACAATAATGTCAAAATCAACATCATAAAAATACTATCATTAATGTAATCTGTAACACCCAGATTATAAGCAACAATTATAGCTACTACAAATAAAAGCATAGATGCAAGATAAACTCTCAAATGTTCACTCTTTTTTTTTACCATTTTTTTGTAAAAATCACCTAAAATCTATAAAACCTCAATAAAACAAGTATTTAAAGGTTATTTAAATGCCTTCAACCCAAAAAGATTTATAAATCAAACTACTAAAAATTAAGTATACAAAATGAGTCTAAAAAACAAGATTAGAAATATTCGTATGTTTGGGATAAAAGAATGTCTTCCAAGTATGAGGTATAGAATTATTTTAGGCATTTTTATTGTTGGAATTTTCTTTTTCTTAGGAAACTCTTTTTCAGAAGATTCTCCAAATCAATTGAGTGGACAAGTTATTAAAAATACAATCACAGAAGATTCTCAATTAACTAATGATCAAGAAGAAGAAAGCCAAGAAGAAGAAAGCCAAGAAGAACAAATTGAAGAAGAGGATTATGAAGTTTACGAATACTACGAATATGGTGGAGAATGTTCATATAAAATTGGTCAAGCAGAAGACGATGTTAATGATATCTTAGGATATTCAGAAGAAGACCAAACAAGATACAATACACTAAAAGATGAATACCAAAGAAAAACTGAAGAACTAAAAAATATTTACGAACATCAAATAGATAACGCAAAAGACGATTATGATAAAAGTCAAACTGAATTAAGAACTGCTCAAGGCACATTACAAGAATTACAAGAAGTTTGTGCTTTTTAATATTCAAATGAATTCAAACCAAAAGATAATTGCATTAGTAACTTTGACCCTAATTTTAACTTTAATTCTAAGTCTCACAGTGATCGGACAAACGATTAACACTCCAAGAAAAATTTATCCTATTTCAAGTAATATGCAGTTTATTTCAGAACCAACAGAAAAAATAACAGATTTACCCCAACTACCACAATCACTTACAGGCCAAAATAGACAAAGAACTACGAACAACATCAAGATAACTATAAACAACCAAGTAACAAATTACAATATCCAACACAGCCATAATCACAACATAAGGCATCACAGAACGTACTATCCTTATGTGGTAAGATACTCCTAAAATGACAAGATACATTACAAGAAGCGGAACAGAATATGAAATAGATTGCGATAAAAGGATTATTAGAAATGACATTCTTTTCAAAAGAAATGATAAAACTTTTGAATATATAGGCATAAGTAATTTTTTTGAAAGCCGGGAAAAGTTATTAGAAAATTCTTTGAATAATGCGCAGGCATTAATAACGCCACAAAGACTATATGAAAAATACAAAAACAATGAAATTATTGTAAAGGATATCGAGTATTCAGAAGTAAAGAATCATCTAGAAGGTAAGACTTCAATAATGTTTATTTGTGAAGATCTTGAAGAACTTATTATGAGTACTCCAGTTTTCGACCACATATAGGCTCAACAAACATTTAAATAAATCCCACAGCACTTAATTCTATGAAAAAGGGTGAAACAATTGTAATTGCATTAGGTGGAAATTCGCTTCTAAAAAAAGGACAAAAACCCACAATAAATAATCAATTCAAAAACACAAAAGAAACATTAACAAAACTAATTCCCTTAATTAAATCTAATAAAATAGTTATCACCCACGGTAATGGTTTTCAAGTAGGAAATATATTAATTCGTGTAGAGGAATCCTTAGGAAAGGCCTATTCCATACCATTGGAAATCTGCGTTGCTGAATCTCAAGGAGAAATAGGATATATGATTGAACAGAACCTACAAAACATTCTTCAAAAAAATCAAATAAAAAAACCAGTAGTAAGTGTATTAACCCAAGTGATTGTAAATAAAAAAGATCCAGCTTTCAAAGATCCCACAAAACCAATTGGTCCATTTTACACAAAAACTCAAGCAACCAAATTGAAGAAAAAAGGTTTCAAAGTAGTAAACCAGATTGGAAGAGGATATAGAAAAGTAGTGCCCTCACCAAAGCCAATTTCAATAGACGATGTAAAAATAATCCAAGCACTATTAGAATTCAAATCAATTGTAATTGCGGCAGGAGGGGGAGGAGTTCCAGTAATTAAAGAAAATAATCTTCTCAAAGGAGTACCTGCAGTTATTGACAAGGATTTAGCCTCTGCTTGTTTAGCAAATTCATTAAAGGCAAAAACTCTAATAATTCTAATGGAAGAAGCAAGTATATATTCAAATTACAAAAAGAAAAACCAAAAACCTATTAGAAAATTAACATTGAAAGAAGCAAAGGAGCTACAGCCAACGCTTCCAAAAGGATCAGTTGGACCAAAAATCCAAGCCGCAATCAATTTCATAAAAAAGGGCGGTTCAAAAGTAATCATCACTTCTGCAAGTAAATTAAAACAAGCACTAATTGGAAAAGCAGGAACCACAATAACTATATAAATAAAATGCACTTCAAATAACTGAAGATGGTGAAGAAGAACGTAATTATAATGGGTGCCGCAGGCAGAGACTTTCATAATTTCTTAGTTTATTTTAAAGACAATCCTTACTACAGAGTAATCTGTTTTACTGCAGAACAAATTCCAGGAATTTCAAATAGAAAATTCCCCGCAAAACTTGCAGGAAAATATTACAAACAAGGAATTCCAATTTACAAAGAATCCACATTATTTTCACTAATAAAAAAACACAAAGTAAAAAATGTATATCTTTCTTATTCTGACCTTTCACATACAGACGTAATGCATAAAGCTTCAATAGTTATGGCAAATGGCGCAAACTTCTATTTACTAGGGCCAGATGAAACTCAAATTAAATCTAAAAAACCATTAATTTCTGTAACTGCAGTAAGAACTGGTGCAGGAAAATCTCAAACTTCAAGAAAAGTTGCAGAAATACTTAGAAATCAAGGGCATAAAGTAGTAGCGATAAGACATCCAATGCCTTATGGAGATTTAGTAAAACAAGAAGTGCAAAGATTTTCTTCTTATGAAGATGTGATTAAACATAAATGTACAATTGAAGAACGGGAAGAATATGATCCATGGGTTCAACTAGGAATTCCAATTTACGCAGGCGTTGATTACAAAAAAATTCTAAAAGAAGCCGAAAAAGAAGCAGATGTAATCATTTGGGACGGAGGAAATAATGACATGTCTTTCTACAAAGCAGATTTAGACATAGTGGTTGTTGATCCACACAGAGCAGGGCAAGAGCTAACATACCATCCTGGAGAAGTTAATTTTAGATTAGCAGATGTAATAGTGATAAATAAAGTAGATTCTGCAAGAAAAGATCAAGTAGAAAAAATAAAAGAAGATATAAAAAAGTATAATCCTAAAGCAAAAGTAATTATTGCAGCTTCTGACTTAATAATTTCAAGTGAAAAACCACTAAAAGGTAAAAAGGTTTTAGTTGTGGGTGATGGACCAACATTAACTCATGGGGGAATGTCTTTTGGTGCAGGAACAATAGCTGCAAAAAGATATGGTGCAATAATAATTGATCCAAAACCATTTTTAGTAGGAACCTTAAAAGAAGTTTATGAAAAATATCCTCATTTAAAAAAAGGAAAAGAACTTCCTGCAATGGGATATTCAGAAAAACAAAACAAAGATTTACAAAAAACAATTAACAAATCAAAAGCAGACATCATTATTGATGGAACTCCAGTTAATCTAAAAAAACAAATAACACTAAAAAAAGATTTTGTTGAAGTAGATTATGTTTTAAGAGAAATTGGAAGGCCAAATCTAAAAGATGTATTAAAATCAGTAAAAATAAAGGAGAGATAAATTGGAAAATTTAATTTCTTTATCAAATTTAAAGCCAAAAGAGATAAAATACCTTATAGAAAGGGCTGAAAGAATCAAAGTAGATTATCCAAAATATGCTAGAAGGTTATTTGAAAAAACTTTATTGATGATGTTCGAAGCACCTTCATTAAGAACAAGGATTTCTTTCGAAGTTGCAATGACTCAGTTACATGGGCAACCAATTAATTACTATATGGAAAATTCTCCCTGGAAGTTAGGTAAAGAATCGATAGAAGACGTAGCGAAAACAATTAGCCAGTATTGTAACGTTGTAGCAGCAAGACTATATTCCCACACAAACCTAAAAAAATTGGCAAGACATTCAACAATTCCAGTCATAAATATGATGACAAATAATGGTCATCCTTGTCAAATTTTAGGAGATTTCTTAACAATTAAAGAAGAGCTGGGAACATTAGAAAATCTAAAGATTGCATATTTAGGAGATGCAAAAAACAATGTAACTTATTCATTAATGCGAATTTGTGCAATTACAAATAATGAATTGGTAATTGCTTGTCCAAAAGATAAGGAATATTATCCTGAACAAAGAGTTATTAATGAAGTTAAAAAACTTTCAAAAAAATATAAAGGAAAAATCAAGATTACGGACAACCCATTAGAAGCAGTGAAGGGGGCAGATATAATTTACACGGATTCTTGGATGTCATATAGGATTCCAAAAGAAGAAAAAGAAAAAAGAATAAATGATCTAAAACCTTACCAAGTTAACAAAAAAATATTTTCAAAGGCAAAGAAAAACACAAAGTTTATGCATTGTTTACCTGCAACAAGAGGGCATGAAGTAACAGCAGACATAATCGACGGGAAAAATTCAATAGTTTTCCCGCAAGCTAAAAATAGAATGTACATACAAAAAGCAATACTTCTAACATTACTAGGAAGATGAAAAACAAAGAATTGGTGAATTACGCTAGAGAACTTTTCAAAAGGGGATTCACAAAGGACGCTGCAAGAGGAATACTACTCTCAAAAGGAGTTCCAGTTCAAGAAGTAGATCGAGCTCTAATCATTGCCTCTTCTCCAGAAAAAACCATCAGCCTAACTCTAATGTTAGGATTTGCGGGATTTTTAGTAATTTTACTAATACCTTTAATGATATTTTTAGCTCCAGAACAACCAGATTTAGAAACTCCAGATTATGATTCAACAACGCAATTCGAATCTGAAGAATCTTATCAGCCCCCCTCAGAACTACAAACCTATCAATGCGCAATTAATGAAGAATGTTTGTTCAATGAAATTTGTACAGATGGAACTTGTTCTAAATTATTTTGCACTTCATGTGAAGAAATAATCAACCATGAATGTATATCTCTACAATGTGAAGACAATAATACCTGCACTCAAGATTATTGTATTGAAGGAACCTGTTCAAATGACCTAATAACTACTTGCATTTCAGGAGATGGTTGTTGTCCAACAGACTGTAACCAAACATTAGATCTAGATTGTATAACTCTAAACACAACATTAGACGAATGTACCACAGATATTGAATGTTATGACGGAGATTACTTAACAACAGATGTTTGTAAAACAGAAGGAAACAACACAATAAAAAAATGTTTCAATATTCTTCCAGGTTGTCAAAATAATGATTTAGTTTGTGGAGCAAACTGCACAAGTTTAGATGATAATGACTGTGATCCAATATGCGGGAATAACATTATTGAAGAAACAGAAATTTGTGATGGGGATTGCCCACAAACACAAACAGACTGTACAGATAATAACACTTGTACAATAGATACATTACTGGGGTCTTCACAATTATGTACTTCAGAATGCAGTTACACAGACATAACAATATGTAGTTCAGGAGATGGTTGTTGTCCAACAGACTGTCTTTACATAAATGACTCAGATTGCCCTCCTGCTTCAACTTTGTTATCTACAACCCCATTTACATCAGTTCAAAGAACAACAACAGGAATGGCAAACCTATACTTCTACGAAGACAATACACACAGCATATTGTTAAGTAACTTATTCTCAATTTCAAATGCAGAACTAAGTCCAGATTTAGGAATTTACTTAGCTACAAAAGCAATAGTAAATACAAAAGAAGACTTAGATGCAGGAAACATGTATCTTGGAGAATTAACAGCACTTTCAGGTT
>JABIPM010000001.1 GCA_018658955.1 Candidatus Woesearchaeota archaeon
AAATAATATTAATGTAGTAGTTGGCGGTTTAGACTTAGATTTTAGAGGAGAACCCTTTGGAAAGATGAATTATTTGTTGAGTATGGCCGATGAAGTCTATAAACTAAGAGGCGTATGTGATTACCATGGCTGTGGATCTCCCGCTACTAGAACTCAAAGACTTATTGGTGGCGAACCTGCACCCTATGATTCTGAAATTGTTTTAATTGGGGACGAAGAGGAAGGATATGAATGTAGGTGTTTTAATCACCACAGCGTTCCAAATTCTCCTGGGAAAAATGGAATTGCACAAGGAACTTTAATTTTTGATGATAGTAAACAGAGAAGATTATTTTATGATGATCATCCAAATCTAACACATTAGAAAAATATCTTTTATTCTTTCACTAACTTCTTTTTGAATTAGTAAATCTTTAATATATGAATTTAAATCTGGATTCTTTGTTTTTCTTATTGCATAAACTCTGTTTTGTTTTTTATCTATCTTTACATTTTTATTTGCTTTTTTGAAAGCAACAATTTCTTTTTTGAACTCTAGGGGTGGTCCGAGATGAGTATATTCTTTTGGAATTTCTGTTTTCTTGGTTGAAATATAATATGTTGCAGTTTTATCATCATAATCGAAGAATGAATCTGTAACTTCAAACGGAGCTAAATGTTTTACTAAGAACTCAAAAGCCTTTAGTGCTTTTGCTCCTGCTACGTCTCTCTTGGCAGTTAAGGGCTTTGCTTCAATTATGGTTAAATTTCCTTTCTTTTGTAATTTGTTGATATCTACTGGTTGAAGTTCGAAATGTTCTGGTTTTGGAGAATTAATAAATTTTTTACAAATTGAGATAATATTTTTGTATTGTTGTTTTGATAAAGCTGCAGCTGCATTTCTTTCTGGTTGAACTGGATCAATTAATATTAATGGCGATTGTTTTTTTGCCCAATTTAATTCTTCTGCTTCTTTTTTATTTCCAATAATTGTGTTTGATTCCCACTTAGATACTGCAGTTGCAAATTTTAAGAAAGAACCATACTTTGAAACTAATAATTCTAAAACATAACCTGAAAATCCCCCTATGTGTGATTCTGCACCATAGAATCTGTTGGCTCTTGCAAAAACTTTTGAAACTCTAATTTCATCTGCAAGTCGGGGATTCTTTTTTATTTTGTCTGTAACATACTTTACATGAAAAATTGAAAAGTCGGTAATGTTTTTAGATTGTTCTGGTTTTGTAATTGCTAAGATTGGAACTATTTCTAAAGTGTATCCTTTGTGGCTTATTTGAAAATAATCTCTTGAACCATGGATTCTAATTACCTTAGAGAAAGATTTCTTTAGTGATTTATGTAATAAATCTGAAAGTTTGTTGGACTTGTCTTTGTATTTAGAATAATTGAATTTAACATAAATATCTATATCGTGTGTATTCTTTAACCATGTATTTTTAGCACCAGAACCACCTATTTTTGGAGTTGTGTCTGGAAGTTTAATTTTTTTTAGAACTTCTTTTTGAATGTCTGATAGTATTTTTTTGTCTTCTTGTTTAGGGGAGACTTCCTCTAAAATAGAATTTACTATTTCTTTATGCTTTTTAGTTATTGGCATGGTTTTAGGTTAGGTGAAATGTATTTATAAATTGCGATTGTGATTTTTTCTGAAAAGTTTTCGAATATTCAGTTGAATTTAATGTTTTTTCGAAGAATATTCGAAAAAATTGAAATAACTTTCTTTAAAACAAACTTCTTTGGAATACGTATGGCCTTTTTGGACGATTATTGCCATAGCAAAAAAAATTGGTGGAAAAGAGGAACAGGAGTACTAGTTTGTACTGGACTGGTTGGAGGGTATCTTCTTGGAGATAGTGGAGAAACTATTGAAACTAAGAGCATAGAACCTCAAACTATTAGTTATCAAGAAAAAAATCTTTATGCTTTAGAAAATTTAGCTAGAGATTACAATTCTGGAAATGTTTCTATTTACAGGGGATTAGAAGAAGACACAACTCAGGAAGACGTAGAAAGAATTATGCTAGAAATTAGTAAACTTCCAGAGGAAGAAAGATATCAGATTATGAAAGATATCTTGAAAGATGGATCAAAGAATGCAATTCATGATGTAAAAGATTATGCTGAAAATAATTTAGATGAATTATTGTTCTTTTTAGTTGGAGGTAATTAAATGAGTTTTTTTCACGGATTTGGAAAAGCAATGTTTTATGCAGGGATCTTTGTTGCAGGATACGCAGTGAGTAGTTGTGTAAATACGGATATTAGATACGATGTGACAAGGTATGATAAAAAACCATTCTTGGTTGATAAAAAACTAAGTGAAAGAGTTGAGATCATTAATGAAGATGGTAAGATGCAGTTAGGTAATTTAGAATATAGGATTGAATGTTTAGTTGAAGATGATAAACTGAAAGAAACATTGAATAATTTGAAAGATAAATGGGGGAATGAATAATGATTAATTCTGTGTTTAATATAAGTGGATATTCTAGTGGGAAAGGTAAAATTGAAATTCCCACTGAACTAGAAAGTTTGATTCAAAATGATTTTGATATTGACGAATTTAAAAATTCTTTACAGGAACATAAAAAACAAAATTCTTTATTACATAGAGAAATGCTTGCTTACTCTTCTAATGTGGATCAATTTAATTCCATAATAGATAGGATTAGTAAAAGAGATGAAAATCTGAAACCATTCAATAAGGGGCTTGTTAGGACATTAAAATATGGGGGAAACGGTATTTTGAATTTTAAACCCTTGAGAAAATTCCTTGTTGGTGGAGTTGAAGGATTTAGTACTGAAGAATTGGTGGGAAAATATTGCGAATTTTTTGAAGAACAGGCTTCAGACTTTGGTGAATTGTTTTATCATGTTGTTGAAAGAGAAAATAAACTAACGAACTATAGTAATGAGTTGATTAAAAAAAATCAATTTTATGAAACTAAAAAAGAAGATGTTCATGGATTGTTAGAAATTGGTTTTGAAGATAAGGAAAAACTTTTTGAAAAAATTAAAACAAGTGGAGGAATTTCTGAAAGAGCTAAGAGTTCTTTAATTAGTCGAACTCAAATGAAATATGATGAAATCAAAGATTCAAAAAACATACTTGAAAAACTAGTTGATGAAAATGGAAATGCAATGTGTGAAGTTGATGGATTAATGAAATGGTGTTCTGGAATGAAAAATGTTTTAGCATTTGGAAAAGAAAGAATGGACAATTATGCAATACATCTTAATGAAACTTTAACTACTTATTTACAAGCCACAAGTATTAATCGAAGTTTTAGAAACACAAACAGTTCCATTAGCGGACTCGTAGATGTTATGTGTGCTGCACAAAACGCTGCAGATGATGGAATAATTAATGTAGTGGATTTTATTAAGAAAAATGGAGTCTATTTGAAACCTAAAGGTTATAGGGGTTTGATTTAAAATGAGTCTTGAAACATTAATGTCTAATCTTGGAGGGTTATCTGGAACTGATTCTGAAAAAGAAAAAGTTAGATCTAACTCTAAGGGAATTCGTGAAGATGAATATTATGTTGCAATTTTAGAAAGAGGCTTTGAATATAAGTTCCCATTTATCTTGAATAATAAAATGAGAAATATTGCTCAGGGAATTTGTAAAAATTTACCTGATAATGAAGCTAAATCTAGGAGATTATTTGATTGGACTGTAAAAAATATAAAATATGGCAAACAAAAAAGAGGGAGAGAGGGCTATAGAAATAGTATTGAAGTTTTTGAAACTAGAGAAGGAGTTTGTGGAGAAATGGCTACACTTTATGTGACTATGGCAAGAGCCGTAGGAATAAGGAGTTCTTATGTTAATGTTATAAAAGATTTTAAGGGAACAGATGTGGGCCATGCTTGTGCAATGATAGATATACCTGGAAAATTTGATAGATTTAGTTTAGTGGATCCTGCATATAAGTCATTTGATATAGCCCATAAAAAATTTAGGCCATTAAGTGACTTTGAAATCTATGAAACTTATAAAAGATGGAACCCTTGATAGAAACCCATAAATAGCCCTTTAGCGTCTAAAAAGTATGATTGATGAATATACCTATGGGTGCTTTAAAGCGGACGGAAAGGAATTTCTTGGAGATTTAAGGATTAAAAATAATGTTGCCCATTACTGGGAAGGATTGGAAGGTAGAAAATTAAAAATTGAACATATTAATGAATTGCTTAAAGAAAAACCAGATGTTTTTGTGATTGGTACTGGCGCTGGAGCGATGTTGGAAGTTGATGAAGAAATTAGAAAATTCCTTATTTCTTGGAAAATAAATAGTCCGAACAGACCTATTGCTCATGTTGTGAAAAATGTGGAAGCTGTAAAATTAATTAATTCTGCAATAACGGAAGGGAAAAGGGTTTGTGCTGTACTTCCCGGCGGTTGTTGAATTTTAGAAACATTCTTATAGGTTTTATTACTATTATTCTTATGAGTATTAGTTGTTATGAAGATTTAATTGTAAAAAATCTTGAAAAATTAGAAAAAGAAGATTGTTTGGATTATGTTGGGAAAGCTGTGAGTTCTAACTGTTTTATTGGAGATATTTTAGATAGAAATACTTCTTGCACAATTCTTAATTTTCATTATGATGGATTAGGAGAAATTTTAGAATTTACAAATAATCGTCCAAGTGAAAAAGGAGTTTATTCTGGATCATTCCTTATTTCTTCAAAATTTAATAGTAAAAGAAGCTATTCTATTTCTAAACCAGTTATTGAAGATTTGTTAGATCGAAACAACATTCCCTCCTTGGCTTATGAAACTCTTGCAGAAAGTGTTTTGGCCTACAATTCTGGAGATTAGTTATCACTAATAATTAAAAATATTTAAATAGTATTTATTATTGATTCAAATATGGCAAGAACTAAAACATTGGAAAATAACCTTGAAAGGCTGTTGGGGGAAGATTTGATTAGAAGTGACTTTCATGAATTTTTAATTACTGAGTGTGCTGGAGGAAATGCGGGAACATATTACGATGTAGAAACTGGCAAGGAACATTTATGTATTGCTGGAAACTTTCATGCCGATGAAACAGGCAAGATAATTAAATTTACAAACCATGCGAGCAATGAAGGAACTTATGAATTAGGATTTAGAGTAGTTTTAGATGACGAGTATAAATCTGGATATTCTAAGATTATTGATTGTTACAGTTATTCTGGTAAAGAACTTCCCACTACATTAAAAAATGTTATTGCGGGAACAGTAATGGGATATAATTATCAAATGAGGAAAGCAAAAAAATGAATAGGACAGACAACTATAGGCATATGATTATGGGGGCAGTGCCACCTACTAGGAATGTTTTCAATGGAGAAATTTATGGTAAAATGAGTATTGAATATGCTAGGGAGGCAATTAGAAAACTAAAAGATGCTGATGATGCCTATGCATTTAATCTTAAAGACGATTATGTTAGAAATGTAAATATTTCTAGAGACTATATTTCTGCTTGCTTAGAAGAATTAGAAAAAGATTCTCAAAAATGTTATGATACTGAAGATAAATCCCTTCTTGAAGATTCTATTAAAGTTCTAACTAGTTTAGACAGTTGTTTAGAAAAAATAATTGAAGAAAATTAAAGTTCTAAAGTTTTTAGTAAAACTGTGGCGTATGATCCTTTTTGCAAATCAAATTTAATTGTTATCTGGTGTTTTCCAATATTTTCTGTATCTTCACCTTCTGAAAGAATCTTTAATTGCTTAGGATGAATTACTATGTCTCTAAGCCTTGATCTAAGAAAAACATTCCCCATTTTTTTTAATTTTAATTGTTCTTGTGTTAATTTTTCTTTTTTTAAAATTCGTTCCATGATTTCTTTTATTTGAGGATTTCTAAATATGGCGTCTTTGTCTATCATTGGAAGAATTATGTGAGAAACTGTATTATAATCTTCTGTTTCTAATTTTGGAAAGATTAGTTTCCCTGCTGCATATTTCACTTCCTGAGTATTTTCTAAATTTGATTTTATGAATTGAGATAATGCTTTGTTCCAAAGATAACTTTGATAAGATGCCATTAAAATTTCTCTTATCTTTAGATCTATTATCTTGAATGCTTTTAAAAAATCAGAATGTTCTACTAAAGAATAAATTACTTTTAGCTCATTTTTTATTCCGTCTAATGATTGAATTTCGTTTTGGATTTTTTT
Organism: Candidatus Woesearchaeota archaeon; assembly: GCA_018658955.1. Taxonomy (GTDB): domain Archaea; phylum Nanobdellota; class Nanobdellia; order SCGC-AAA011-G17; family UBA489; genus JABIKK01. The sequence continues at coordinate 6,180 of JABIPM010000001.1, forward strand.
CCATTTTCCCCAATTTTTTTGTATAATTGTGTATGCTTTCTTTCTTTCTGGAGATATCTTCTCTGTGGGCATAAAATATAGTTTTAAGGCTAATTCATAGTTTTCTCTCATAAGATGTTTAGCGATGAATCCCTCTTCAAGTAATGCTTCTCCAAATCTTTGAGAATCAAAATAGTTGATGAACCCTAATTGTTTTATTTTTTCTACATTGTTTTTTATTTGTTTAACCTGGTCTTTGTTTAAGTCTCTTAATGTAATTGTGAATCGATTTCCCTTTAAATCTCCTGTTTTTAGTGGTTTTTGTGTAAATCCCAAATGTGTTAAAGAAATTTGTTTGGTCTTAAAGTTTAATTTATCTCCGTACTTTCCTTTTACGGTTAAATATTGTTTTGTTATTGCTCTTTTATCCTTGATTCCTGCAAAAGAAATTGTTGCCTGTTTAGATTTTACTTTTTTTCTTATTTCTCCTTTTGCTGCAAGAACATCTAAATTATTTTTTTCTAATAGATATAAAGAAACAGGTCCTTTTTTCTTAGGGCCTATTGAAGAAAGCTCTTCTACTACAAAATCTTCAGGTAATTGTTTTATTTTCATACTAAATTGGATATGGGCTTTGAGGAGAATTATCCCCATAATCCCTTATTGGACTTTTATCTTTAGAATTTAACGAAGGAAATTCTTGATATAATGAATTTAACGAATCTTGATATGCATTTTTTATTCCTAAAAATCTTTCGTATGTACTCCGTAATCCTAGACCGGTTTCTCCTCCCTTATCCATCTCTTGATCTATTTCTTCTAATTTTAAAGAATAATCTCTGATTATGGTTTCTAGTCTCGACTTGTGATTTAATAATCTGTACTCAATTTCCTTTGTTATTTTCATTTTTTTACATTCGGCCATTCTTTTATTTCGTAGGGAATTATTTCTGGAATTCCTTTTTCTCCATACTTTAATAAATAAGGTATCCACTTATCCTCTTCCTTGTGTAGGAAATAAGTTTCTTCTAGCGTATTAAAGTTTGAATCATTCATTTTAATTTGAATGTTATTTGGTGTTAGGTATCCTAGTTCTGTAAAATTTACATCCGGAATTAGATTTAATTCTTTTGTTGGTTCTTGATTATAGGAAACTATTGCATACGACAATGCCGCAGTTAAAATTGTTCCAGAAATGAATCCCACAATCCCCCTACCATTTATTCCACGATTTACTTCAGATTCTAATCCTCCTAAAGGAATACCTTCATTCGCATAAGATGAATCTAATAAGTCTTCTTCACTTTCTTTTGTTAATCCGTATTTTGTTTCTTCAGTCATTTTAAAGCTCCTTTGAAGAGTTTTTTTAGTTAAAGTATATATTTAAGGTTTATTGGGCTTTTAACTCCATAACCCTTTTAAATTAGAATTTGATGTTAATTGTATGAAAAAAATGATGGCTTTATTGCTAATAATGGTATTTGTTGGAGGATGCAAAATGGATAATACAAAAATAAAGATGGAAACTACTGCGGGTGATATGGAATTTGAACTATTTGATGAGTTAGTTCCTGAAACTGCTGGAAATTTTAAAAAATTAGTTGAAGAAGGATTCTATGATGGACAAAGATTCCACAGAATAATCAAGGATTTTATGGTTCAAGGTGGAGATCCACTAAGTAAAGATGTAGCTAATATGGCAAGATGGGGAACTGGCGGCCCAGATTATTCTATTAAAGATGAATTCGTAGATGAATTAAAACACGATACAAAAGGTTTGTTAAGTATGGCAAACTCTGGACCAAATACTGGAGGTAGTCAATTCTTTATTACTTTGGTTCCGACTCCATGGTTAGATGGAAAACACGCGATATTTGGAAAAATTACTTCAGGTGAAAATGTTTTAGCTGCATTAGGTGCTGTTGAGACTGGTGAATCAGATAGACCTGTTGAAGAAATTATAGTAACTAAAGTTAGTGTGATTTGAATTGTGAAGAAAGAACCTAAGGGGCATTAAATGATATAATGTTCCTCGGTTCCAAATTCTAAAGAAAAATTTAAATATTCATTATTTTGATAATGGTTTGGATTTAATATTAAATATGTTTTTTGTTACAATTATTCTTTTAAAGAAGTAGTTTATTGAATTCTTATGAAAAAATTATTTACTAGTGAAAGTGTTACTGAAGGGCACCCAGATAAAATCTGTGATCAGATATCCGATGCAATATTAGATGAATGTTTAAGACAGGATCCTGAATCAAGAGTTGCTGTTGAGTGTTTAACCAAAACTGGAGTTGTAATTGCTGCTGGTGAATTAACTACTAAGGCTAATATTGATGTTCCTAAAATTGCTAGAAAAACTTTGAATGAAATAGGCTATACTAAAAGTTCTCACGGCATTCATGCTGATACTTGTGCAATTATGACACATATTGAAGAACAAAGCCCAGATATTTCTCAAGGTGTTACTGAAGGTGAGGGTGAGTTTACTGAACAAGGTGCTGGAGACCAAGGAATGATGTTTGGATTTGCTTGTGATGAAACTGAAGAATTAATGCCTTTACCAATTAGTTTAGCGCATGGATTGACTAAAAAATTAAGTGATGTTAGAAAGAGTGGAGAAATTAATTATTTATGTCCTGATGGTAAAGCCCAAGTAACTATTGAATATGTGGACGATAAACCTGTTAATGTTCATACTGTCGTGGTTTCTTCCCAACATGATGAAGGTGTTGAACAAGAAACTTTGAAGAAAGATATTTTAGAGAAAGTGATTAAACCAGTTTGTGGAGATTACTTAACTGAAGATACTAGATATTTTATTAATCCTACTGGAAGATTTGTTTTGGGAGGGCCTTATGCCGATGCTGGTTTAACTGGAAGAAAAATCATTGTAGATACTTATGGTGGAATGGGAAGACATGGCGGAGGGGCATTTTCTGGTAAAGATCCAAGTAAGGTTGATAGAAGTGCTGCTTATGCTGCAAGGTTTATTGCTAAAAACTTAGTTTCTAATGGACTTTGTAAAAAATGCGAAGTGGGCCTAAGTTATGCTATTGGTGTTGCTGAACCTGTTAGTATTTTCGTAGATAGCTTTGGAACTTCTGAAAAAACTGAAGAAGAGTTAGTTGAAGTTGTTAAGAAAAACTTTCCATTGAAGCCTGCAGAGATTTTGAAATATTTTGATTTGAAGAAACCAATGTATAGAGAAACTGCTGCCTACGGACACTTTGGAGATTTTGATTATCCCTGGGAAAAAATAATTGAACTTTAGATTAACAGTTTCCAGTTAATCTTTCTTGTGTTAATTTTTGGTAAGGTTTTAGCCCCATAGAATGATCTAAGTTTATTTTTCCAATTGCATTTTTACAGAGAGTACCTTTCTCACATTGCCAATTTACTTTTGATTCTTTTTTACATGCATTTCCTGTAGGGCACAACTCTGTGCACTCCCAACCAAGATCAAAATCAATACAATCGCATGAAGGATATCTTTCTTCAAATTCAAAAAAGTTTCCTGAAGGATTAGAATTTAAATTGCCTGCAAACATTGCTGCAGCAAGGATTAATATAACTGTGATTGTAAAACTTCTCTCTTTCATAAATATTTGAAGGTTTAATCTTATTTAAATGTTTTTTTTAAAGAATGAGATGATTATTAACTGACTAAGTTATTATTTGTTACTCTCCTTGACAAAAATCCATATATTCAAAAGAAGCCATGTCTGGAAGTATTCTACATTTGTAATCGCACCCTAATTGTGTAGTGCATGCTAAACTTTCAGAATCGCATTCCTGGCCGATTAATTTACAATATCCCATTGGTAAGCCAACCACATCGGAATAAACTATGTGACTCTTTTCACACGAACATGCCGGTTTTTCTTCTGGTTCTTGAATTTGCATTCCCGTAGGATTAGAAACTAAATTTGTTGAAGCTATGGCTGCAGCAAGCATTAATAGAACTGTTATTGTAAAATCTCTTTTTTGCATTTATTTTAGAAGTAGTTTAATTTTATAAGAATTATGTTTTTAAGAAATTTGATTGTGTCTGGAATAAAGAAGAATATTTTTCATCATTTCTAATTAATGAAGTTAGTTGGTTTAATTGGTAATCTATTCCTTCAAAGGTGATAAATAAAGGTCTTTTCATGGAAAGTTACTATTTTTATTTGGGTTTAATAGGTTTTTGGCTAGCCTTTTTAAATTTGGGGTGATTGTATCGATTATGTTATTAACAAAGTCCAAATATATCATGGGAATGCAATGTCCGAGATATTTCTGGACTGCCATGAATGATAAAAATAAAATTCCTGAGCCTGATGAACGTGCTCAATTTATATTTAGACAGGGAACTGAAGTTGGAGAGTTGGCTACTAAATTATATCCTAAAGGTGTAGAAGTTCCTTTTGATGATTTTAAAACTAATTTAGAAAAAAGTAAAGAATTGTTAAGTGAAGGTAAACCTTTATTTGAGGCCGGATTTAAATTTGGTGATTGTTATTCACGTGCAGATATATTAGTGCCTGTTGGTGATGAATGGGATATTGTTGAGGTTAAGAGTGGAACGCGGGTTAAGGATGTTAATTTACATGATGTTGCTTTTCAAAAATATTGTTATGAAGGGTGCGGATTAAAGATTAGAAATTGCTACGTTATGCATTTGAATAATGCGTATGTGCGTGAGGGTGAAATTATTCTTGAAGAATTATTTAGTAAAAGAGATATTACTTCTGAAGTTGAAGAATTGTATGGTGGAATTAAAGCAAAGGTAACTTGGTTGTTAGAAATTATGAAGTTAGGAGATATACCTGAAGCAGATATTGGCCCTAGGTGTAAGAGCCCTTATGCTTGTCCATTAACTGAGTGTTGGGATTTCTTACCTGCGAACCATGTTTTTAATTTGTATCGTGGAGGTAAAAAATCTTTAGAGTTGTTTGAAGATGGAGTTCATGGAATTAAAGATATACCTGAAGATTTTAAATTAAATAATAACCAAGGAATTCAAAGAGATTGTGATTTGAATGAGAAGATTCATGTGAATAGAAAGAATTTGAAAGAATTTTTGAGTGGTTTGAACTATCCATTACACTGTTTGGATTTTGAGAGTTTTCAAACTGCCGTCCCTATGTTTGATGGATGTAAACCCTACGAACAAATTTGTTTCCAATATAGTTTGCATATTGTTGATGAAGATGGAACAGTAGAACATAAAGAATTTCTGTATGAGGGTTCTGGAGATCCTCGTGAAGAGTTTATTAATAGTTTAGAGAAAGATATGGGTAATGAAGGAAGTGTATTAGTTTATAATCAGGCTTTTGAGAAAACTAAATTAGAAGGTTTGAAGAAAATATATCCTTCATTTGGTGATTTTGTAGATGGAGTTAATTCTCGCGTTGTTGATTTGTGGGTGCCTTTTAGAAAATTTGATTATTACAATTCTGTACAAAAAGGAAGTGCTTCTTTGAAAGCAATTTTACCTGCTTTAGTTGGTAGAGATTATAGTAACCTAGATATAAGTGGGGGAGAACTTGCTTCTGTTAGTTTCTTTAATGTTAATTATCTTGGTATTGGTGATAAAGATAAGGTCAGGAACGATTTGTTAGAGTATTGTAAACTTGACACTCTTGCCGAAGTATTAATTGTAGATAAGTTGAAAGAAATTGTTTAGCTTTGCTGTTTTTTAGAGATGGATTAATAGCTAAATAATTTCATTTAGTATATCTTTTACTTTTGAAATAAACATCGTTGCTTTTATTCTTAATTGTTCTACTTCTTGTTGAGTGTATTTTGTTTTTGTTGAATACGATGCATCTTCTCTTTTGTTTTTTGATTCTACATAAAATAGGATATCTTGATAATCTAATAACCTTGCTAAAGATTCAATATCTTCCTTATTTAATCCATTATTATAAAACTCTTTAATTAATGCCAATAAAGTCGCTAAATGATTTTTGGATGAAAATCCTTTTGTCAAAATTAATGAAATTGCTGCATGATAAGAGGCATAATAACAACCAATTATTGCCCAATCAAAATAATTAAGTTTTATATTATCATTAACGAATCTTAAATTGTGTTCTGATTTTAAGATATTTGTTTAATTCGTATTTATTCATTTAGAATTTCCTCATAATATTTTATATGATTAACTAAAGGGTAACCTGTTTCAATTGCGGCTTGAACTACACTATCTTCCTTCAATTTTAATTCTTGAATAAATTCCGAGTATTCCATTTGAAATGTGCTTACTTCCAACCCAGATTGCGCATTTGCGTGATTTTCTGCATTTTTTGTGTTTGTTTTTTTGTTAGTTATTAGTAAAATGTCTATATCTGACTCTTTTTTGAAATTGTTTTTTGCAGTAGATCCGAATAAGATTACAAAAATGGGTTGAGTATTTAATGCATTTAGATATGTTTCAATTGCAGTCCGCCTTATTGAAGGCAGGGAATTATATCTTTCAATATCAAAAAAAGTCAGAATTGAATTTGTTTTTTTGTTAATTCTTAATGAAAATAGTTTCATATTTCCTACTTTTTCTGATTTTAATATTCTGTCTTGTTCTAACTTATTTAGAAATCTGAATGCACTATTTTCATTTAGTTGTGCTTGTTTAGCTATTTCTCTTAAATGTATCTTCTTTTTATTTGCATAGAAGAGCCTTAGTATTTCTAAATATCCTTTTTGTATAATGTTTAACATTTTTAAACAATTGTTTTGATTATTTAAACATTTAAATAGTTTTTGTGTTTGAATCATAAATTCTACTAACTAAGTGTTATTTATAAAACGTCTCCGGAGGAGCAGTAAGTACGGTAAATACGTTTTAATTTCCGAGATTATTGGAAATTTTTTGAAAAATATGTAAACTTTTTGAAAAATAAATTTTAATTTTAAAAAAGAAAGGTAACCCTTAAATAACCAAATATTAGGATAGTTCTCATGGATAGAATAATTGATTCAGAAGAAGGATTAGTGGGAAAGCTAAGATTAAAGACTATTAGAGACTTACCTGTAACTATTAAGAGAGTATACAAAACAGGCATGAATATTGCTCATTTTGAGAGTGCTCAACTATTCTATGACTCTATTCTTTGTGATGAGCCTTGTATGAGGTATCTGAAAAATGAATTAGGATCATTAGATTCTGATTGTGATGATAAATATTCTTTTGAAGATATGTTAGAGGTATATTGTCGTAAATCAATTCATTCTGAGATTCACGTTGGTGAACCTTTAGAAGATCAGTTGTATGGTAATTAAAGTTTGTTTTGAGTTTTGTTGTTTTTTATGAGTTTAGCTTCGCTTTGTTTATTAAGGAAAGTTTGATTTAACTTTGGAATTAAGTGAATTATTTTTACTGACTAATATAAAAAATAAAAAAGGACGATTAAATCGTCCTAAAAATTAAATCCAGCGGACATCTAATGAACCTAAAAATGTTTTACCGTCTATGGATGCAGAAGAATCTCCTTCTTTAACCATGGTAGTCCAACTTGTCCAACTTGGCTTCCGATATTGTACTTTCCCATTATGGACTCTAAACTTCATCCCATCAGAAAATTCTACTTCTGAAGTTTCCCATGCATCGTCTGCAGGGCCATTAGGGTTAGGTGTAGCGTGTTTGTCAGTTTTAGTTTCCCCATTATGGGTAAATTCAACTTCCACTTCATTCATAATAGCATGAGGGGTATTATCTAATGTAACTCTGTATGTTCCAAGACCAGGACTCCTATATTCTCCTGATCCTGCAGCAAATACAATTGCAGATAAACTAACCATCACCACCAATGCCGTCATAATACTTAATATTTTTTTCATTTTTCCTCCTTTAATCTTACACTTTAGAAATTAATAATCCAAAGCTCTATGTAAGTTAACATAAAATTGAAAGTTTTCATCACCAATATTATTTTCCAGATTTAACTTTCTTTCTTGAAATACACCATATATCTCAGCCATAATCTCTTCACTTGCCCTACCTTCAGTTAAGTTCCCTTCCAATTCATTGATGCAGGAATCCCCATATTCTCTAATAAGTGGATTTATTTTTTCATAACCTCTGGACCTAATTAAATCGCCTTCTAAATAAGGCATAATTCTTGCTAAATCTTCTTCAAGATATTTGGGCGCATCCAATCCGCTAGCATTTTCTCTGGTGCGAAACGCTTCCCGAGAATAAAAATTCTCTATTTTAGAAGTATATAAATCAGTTTCCCGTATTTCTGTAAAATTTTTTAAAGTGTCTTTATTCCAATAAGAATCAACTTGTTCTTTCGAAGGCACATCTGCAAGATCATAAAATGGTTTGTTTAGCTCTTCATCTGAAAGATACTGTGCCCCTTCAATGCTAGTTCCTAATATGCCTTCTAATTTGTTCCTGTTCTCTACCAAAAACGGATGATCCTTAGGCAACCTTTCAATTAAATCTTTGACTGTTAATTCATTTAAATCTCCCATCATGGAACTGTAAATATTAGTAAATAATTCTCTTCTAGGTAATTGTTGGATGTCTTCAGGAGAATAAAGAGAGAAAGGTGATCCTGACCCCTGTTCAAATAAACTCAAAACATAATCTTCATCAGTCTGTGGTTTCTCTTGTAAATCTTCAATCTTTTCTTCTAATGTTGGAGAAACAATTAAATCTTTTCTTTTTAGAATAGAAGGTTCTGCAAGAATGCTGGAGTATTCATTGAGTGTAGCTTGAGGCACATCTAATTTAATTATTGTAGTATCTTTATTCAAATAACATGGAGAAATTGCTGCACATAAACCTAATACGGAGGCGCCAATGACCAAATTCTTCTTTTTATAACTCACCATAAAGTTATGAAACTAGAGAACTATATAAAATTATCTTCTGCTTTTTTAGATTTAAAGTTATTTTTTCGTAGTTTTTTCGAGAAATTCTTAGTTGTTGTTATTAAGTTTAGAATATTTGTTATTATTGGAGGTAGCTTAGAAAAAGTTTATAAGTTCGACTAAGTTAAACTAAGTATGGTTCAAGCATTATTAGAAATAAATGAAAACAGTAATCGGGTACTTAATGTTGTTAAAGCTAAATACAACTTGAAAGATAAGAGTGAAGCTGTTGAATGGATCATTTCTGACTATATTTCTTCTGAACCTGAATTGAAACCTGAATTTGTTAAAAAAATAGAAAAAATGAAGAAAGAGAAAAATATTAAGGTTGAAAACTTTGCTAAGCGATATGGCTTGTGATCTACTATTCTTTTGAAGATATGTTAGGGGGATATTGTCGTAAGTCAAAGCATTATGATATTCACTTGGGTGAACCTTTAGAAAGTGAATTATATAAAAAGTTAGATTGAATTCTTTGTTAATTATTTAAAAAATAAATTTATATGATTTTGGAATATTATATGGTTTTCTAAGAGTAAAATAAGGGGTATTAGCTACAATAATATTTTGGGCTAGAAATATAAGATGTAATTTTCTCCAGAAATTAATACTTCATTCTTTTTTCATACTTCTTATGATTAAACCACTCTAAAATCGCAGAAATAAGTTCAACTTCATTTTCTGCAGTTATTGTATACAATAATCTCCAACCTTGAGGCAAATCATACTTCCACAAATTATTCAAACCATATTTTTGAATATATGATTTTGGAATTAACCGTTTTGGAACTTGAATTCCTGAAAAAGCATTTTCTTTTAAATCATCAATCGCCCGACTTATTGATTTTTTAATAGGGTCATCATTTCTTAGAGAATTAAAACTAACTTCCAATTCATCTTCAATAAAAACTACCTTAGAGGGTTTTTTCATACTTCAATCTCTTTTCTCAAACCTAGTTTTTTTGCTAATTTAGGATTCCAAATATAAGCTATGTTATCATGTTTATCAAATGCGATTTTGTTTATGCTTTCAAGGTAATCCAAAATAACTAAATATGTTTGCCACATTACTTTTCTAGGAAGATTTTTCCATAACATAGTTCTATTAAACTCCCCGCTAAATTCATCAATGGTTTTCTCAACCATTAGAACAGTATCTAAAGTTGGAGATCTTACAAATGAATTTTTTAATATTAAATTATCCATATTAGGATATATATCAATTGATATATAAAGTTGTTGCTTGTTTTTAGTTGTTTTTTCATATTTTTGCTAACTAAGAGTTATTTATAAAACGTCTCCGGAGGGGCAGTAAGTACGGTAAATGCATTTTAATTTCAGAGATTATTGGAAACTTTTCGAGAAAGTGATTGGATTTTTTGAAATTGTTTGTTTTCGTGAATTTTTCGAGAAATTCTTAGTCGTTGTTATTAATATTGGATTGTTCTTGAGTTTATGAAAATAAAAGATATGCATTTTAGTTCTAAACCTAGTTACAAATTAATTAATAATGGTGTTTCTAGTTTAGATACTGCTGAGTTATTAGCTGTTGTTTTGGGTAGTGGTGGTAGTGAAGGTGTTTTGAGTTTGAGTCATAGGTTGCTGAAGAAGTATGGTTTGGTTGGTTTTTCTGATGTTAGTTATAATGAGTTAGTTAAGGATTGTGACTATGTTAAAGCTTTACGGATACTTAGTGTTATTGAACTTAGTAAGAGGTATGGTAAGTGTGTTAATAAGGGTTTTAAGAAGAGTATTGGTTGTAG
>JABIPM010000032.1 GCA_018658955.1 Candidatus Woesearchaeota archaeon
ACATTAGTAATGAATTTAAGATTTGATGAAAAATTGAAAGAACTTTTTCAGATAAAGGTAAAACGTTTACTGCAATCTTTACTCCTATCAATGCTAAAAATCTTAACAATGGTTTTTTGATTGCATCAATGACTAAATCGTCTAATTTTGTTTTTGTTTTTTTGGTAAGTCTTCTTATATTTCCCAAAATTACTAACTGAACTATTCTAGAAAGAAGGTAGAATACAAATACGATGAATAAAAATTTTAGAAAAGGATTTTCTAAAAATGAACCATATAAAATATTACTTATCGCCATGTGTTTGAAACTTAATTATTTGTTTAAATAAGTTTTGAATGAGCCCGGAAGGATTTGAACCTTCATCAACCGGTCCGAAGCCGGACGCACTATCCAAATTATGCTACGGGCCCATATGAAATCTAAGACTAGGTTATTATTTAAGTTTATTCAATCAAAAACATTATAAATTCTAGAAGGTTTTTTAGATTATGAGAAATTTAGTGATACTCTTATTGGTGTTAATTATTCTAGGATTATATTTCTATACAGACATTACTAAAGATCTGATTATGGTTACTGGTGATTTTTTGAAAGAAAAATCTAAAGATGTAGTTAATATCGTAAATTAACTACTGTTAGTGTTATTAATTGGAGTATTCGGTCTGATGATTACTTTTAGTTTAGCAGATTCTGCGGATTCACCATCTGTGAAAACTCCTGGATCTCCAGTTACTGAATTTGCTTGACATTGAGAATTTGAACAATAATAACATCTTGCCTCATAAGTTATCTTTACTGAACCTAATGCAGTTACACTATCTAAGATTATATCTTCATCTCCAGCATCCATTTCTAAAATGTATCTGTCTAAATGATAGTCAGTCTCATCATAAGTTCCATCTTCATTAGTATCAATTTCTGTTGTCTTATCTACCTTACATTGAATCACTGCTAACTCTTTATTAACTATTGATAGTCTGTATTCGTATCTTAATGAATCTCCAGTATTGCTTTCTAAAATTATTAAATTACCATTAATTTTTCCCTTTGAATCAAATGTACCTAGACTAATATCATCTGTGTGTTCATCGATTAATTTTATTTCAACTTCTGGTCCAATTGATTCCTCTATTGATCCATTACTGGTTTCGTTAGTAGTTTCATTAGTCTGTTCTTCTGTTTTATTCTCTTCTATTAATTTTTCTGCCTCTAAACTCTTTTGAAGTTCTTCTAGTTTCTTTTCTAACTCAATAACTTCTGGAGATCTGTCATCTACTGAAGAATCTTTCATGAAATTAGATAAGAAATAAACTCCTATGATTAATAAGGCTACAAAAAATGCTAATCCGAGAAATACCCATTGCATATTTTCTTTTGGATGATTATAATTTGGATAATTATGGGGATTGTTAGAATAATTTGGTGAATTTGGCTCAACTTTGCTAATTTCTGTGTTTCTTTTGATAACTACTTCTTTTTTAGGAGCTGTTTTCTTTTTTTCAACAGTCTTCTTTTTCTCTAGAAGCTCCTTTCTACCTTCTAATTCTTTCTTTTTGTTGAGATATTCATCTATATCCATTTTGTAGTAGTATCAATTAATGATTTTGGTTAATAGATAATTTAAACTGGAAATTGATATATAAACTTTTCTGTGAATTACTAGTGGTTTAAGGGAATTCCTTCAAGAACTAAAGAGTCCAAACAATCTTCATGGAAGAAAAATCTCTCTATTTTATCGTCTGTTTCTAAAACAACCAGCTTATTTTCAATTTCATTTAATTCATGACCATTACAGGAGTGATAATAGCATTTTGGAAACAGTGCCCCTTCATAATCTTCAACATATAAATCGAAATTTAAAGGATCTTTTCCAAGAATTAACTTGTCGGATAAGATTTCTGAGAGATAACTTAGTTTTTCTAAATATCTCTTGCCAATATAATCTCTAGGATCATGATTCATGGATGGGTCCTGGTCATTGTTCTTGGGAATGCAATAGCATCCTTTATGTTATCTAATCCACAAATCCAAGAAATAATTCTTTCTACCCCCATTCCAAAACCGCCTCGAGGCATTGAACCGTATCTTCTGGTATCTAAATACCATTCATACTCTTTTGGATCTCCACCTTCTGCTTTTATTTCTTCTATTAATTTATCAATATCTTCTTCTCTTTGACTTGCACCAACTAATTCACCATACCCTTCTGGCCCAATAATGTCAAATCCTTGTACCACTTTAGGATTATCTGGGTCCTCTTTCATGTAAAATGCTTTCACTTGTTTTGGATAGCCTGTAACAATAATAGGAGTATCGTACATCTTAGATAATTCATCTTCTTCAATAGTTCTTAGATCTTTACCCCAAGGAATTTTCATGTTTGCATTTGTTTCTAAGATTTTTAAAACTTCATCGTATGTCATTCTTGGGAATGCTTTCTTGATAGTAGGTTCTAATTTCTTTAAATCTCTTCCAAGAATTTCTAATTCTTTTTTATTTTCTTTTAGAACTTTTGAAACAATTAATTTTAGTAATGCTTCTGCATGATCTTGAAGGTTCTCAAAAGAAGTCCATGCTTCTTCCATCTCTGCATGCCAATATTCTGTTAAGTGCCTAGAAGTTTTACTTTTTTCTGCTCTGAAACTTGGAGCTATTGTGTAAATTTTTTCTAATGCTTGAATTCCTGCTTCAGCATATAATTGCCAAGTTTGTGTTAGAAACATTTCTTTTCCAAAATAATCTACCTTGAATAATGTTGATCCGCCTTCTGCTGCGTTTGGTGTGAATGAAGGACTATGGTATTCATAGAAACCTTTTGCTCTAAAGTATTCATGAATTGCTCCAAAAATAGTACTTCTTATTTTTAGAGTTGCAATCATCTTTCTACTTCTTATTGAAAGGTGACGCATGTCTAAGGTATATTCATAACTTTGATCTTTAGTAATTGGAAACTTATCTGAAGTTCCGATTATATCTACTTTTTTTACTTTTAATTCATAACCTGTAGGAGCTCTTTCATCTTTTGCTAAAGTTCCTGTTAACTGCAATGAAGTTTCAACTTGTATTTTATCTATTTCATCCCATTGTGATTCTAAATCTTCTTTCTTTAAAACACATTGAATAATATTTGATACATCTCTAAGAACTACGAATTTTAATTTGTTTGAACCTCTTTGTCTGTGGGCCCAACCTCTGATAGAAACTTCTCCTTTTCCCGTATCTAATGCTTCTTGAATTGAAATAAATTTAGTTTTCATAGCTAAATTAAGAAATATGAGATTTAAATAGATTTTGGGCTTACGGCGTAAGTCTTTCGGGGTCTCTAGGTAAAAGAATTGCTTCCCTTACATTGTTTAATTTTAGAAGTCTTTGAACCATCCTATCTAATCCTAATCCAATTCCGCCGTGAGGAGGACATCCGAACTTGAATAAATCAGAGTATTCTTTCATTTCATCTAAGTTTATTCCTTTTTCATCTGCTTGTTGTTTTAGAATATCATATCTGTGTTCTCTTTGAGCTCCAGTTGCAATTTCTACACCGTTCCAAATTAAATCAAAAGAACAAGTTCCTTTTGGATTATCTTCTGGTTTCATATGGTAGAAAGGCCTTACTTCCCAAGGATAATCTGTTACGAATACAAATTCTGAGTTGTGTTGTTTTAACATTAATTTTCCTAAAAGTTCTTCTGCTTCTGAATCTAAATCGTCAGATTCTTTTAGTGTTTTTCCTTCTTTTTTTAGAAGATCTTTTGCTTCTTTCATTGAAATTCTTGGAATTTCTTTGGGAATATTAACTTCTATTTCTAAAAGTTCTAAATCTGATTTGCAATTTTCTTTAATATAATTTAATGTATATTTGAATAAATCTTCAATAACATCCATTACGTCTCCAACGTCTTTAATGAATCCCATTTCCATATCTAATCCTGTGAACTCAGTTAGATGTCTGGTAGTGTGACTTTTTTCTGCTCTGAAAACAGGACCGATTTCATATACTTTTTCAAAACCTGCTGCAACCATCATTTGTTTGTAAATTTGAGGTGATTGTGAAAGAAATGCATTTTTGTTAAAGTATTTTACTTCAAACATTTCCGCTCCTGATTCTACACCTGCAGCTGTAAGTTTGGGGGTTGTGATATTAGTAAATCCTTCATTGTCAAAGAATTCAGTAATTGCTCTAACCATTGTACTTCTGATGTTGAAAATTGCCCTAACTTTTGGTCTTCTTGCATCCAAAAATCTGTAATCAATTCTTTTGTCTATGTTAGTATTTGATTTAGGAGTTGTATCAATTGGTAAAGGAGTTTCTGCTTTGTTTAAAATTTCAAAATTATCTATAACTACTTCATAACCTGCCTTTGCAATTTTACTTTCTTTTAATGATCCTGTTATTGAAATTGCGCTTTCATGAGGAATTTTAGTAATATTGTTGAAAGTTTCTTCTGGAGTTTTACCATTAACTGCGACTGTTTGAATTTCTCCAGTTCTATCTCTTAGAATAACAAATTTAACTTTAGAAAGATCTTTTACTGCCGCAACCCACCCATTTAGAGTTACCTTGTCTCCATCCTTTAAGTTCGATAATTCAGAGATATATGTTCTTGTCATCTTGTTAAAATTGATATTTAATTGGTATTTAAGTTTATTTGTGGTATTTCTTGATTAATTCCATTGCCTTCTTACCGTCTACTTTTCCCCTGTAGTTCTTCATGATTAGGCCCATTAAACCATTGGGAGAAACGTTTTTGTTTGATTCTACTAGTTTTTTTACTTCTAATTCTATTTTAGATGAATCTACTTTTTTGTATTTTTTAAAGTCTATTTTTTTGTTGTTTGCTGCATCTGCTAAAATTTGTAATACTGCAGATTCGTTGATTTTGTTTTCATTTAATGCTTCTAAAACAGATTCAAAATGATAAGGTTTTAGATTTTCTTTGGGTAAATTAAATCTTTTACTTATTTCTTTTGGCATTTCTAAAATTGTTTTTGCAATAAATGTGGGTTGAAGTTTTTTGAATTGTTTTGTTAGGATTACGAATAATTCGTTATTGACTAACTCTTGTGCTAGACTTGATGAAATTTTGTATTTCTTTTCTAATTTGATTGCTTTCTCTGTAATTAATTCAGGAATTTTAATTTGTTTGATGAATTCTTTTGTTAGTAATATTGGTTGAACATCTGTTTCTGGATACATTCTTGCTGCACCAGGCATAGGTCTTAAGAAAGAAGTTGTTAAGTCGGGATTTGCTTTTCTTACATGAGGTTCTACTTTATTCTTTAATTCTTTTATTTCTCTTTCTACTTCAAATTCAATTATTTTTGGAATACTTTTTAGATCCTGGAATCCTTTTATTTCAACTCTAGGATGACCTTTAATTGAAACATTTACATCTTGCCTAATAGTTCCTATTCCTCGCTTTACTTTATTTGTTGATCTTAATATCATTCCTAGAATTGAAGCTACTTCTTGACAGTGTTCGGGATCCTTAATTGATGCATCTGTTGCAACTTCTATTAATGGAACTCCTAACCTGTCTAATCTAAATTTAACATAATTATCTTTTGCCTCTATCTTTCTTGCGGATTCTTCTTCTAAACAAATACTATCTACTGTTACTTTTCCTTTTGAAGTTTCTATGTAACCACCTGTTGCGATTAACATTGTTCTTTGAAAACCAGAAACATTTGAACCATCAATTACTGTTTTTCTCATAACTCTTACTTCATCTACTGGTTTGGCATTTAGTAGTAATGCTGCTTGTAATGCTATTTCTAATGCTTCTTTGTTTACTTGTCTTGGTGGTTCTTCATCGTATTCCACTAAACAAGAAGAAGTTGAACATGCTTCGTAAAAAAATGTTTTTTGTTTTTTTGATTCATATTTTGCAGCTTGATCTATTTTTCCTGATTCTCCTGCAGAAGTTCTAAGTTTTCTTTCAAACTTAATATCTGGATTTTTATCGTGAACTATTGACGGGCAATTACAAAATAGCTTATGTGTTTCTAATTGTTGGTGGATTTCTAAACCAGATTTGAATCCTAATTTTTTATAATCTAATTGCATAGTTTAAAATAGAATTTATGTTTTTATAAGAATTTCTTTTTGCTTGAACGTTTTGAAATTTCACCGCGCAGATTTTGATTCATTAGTTCGTTTACTTTTGATTTAGGATAATTGCTAAGTAACCAAGACATTTTAATGAAAGCAGTTTCTGATAACATGTCATTATAATCTCCATTAATTTCAAGTTCTTTTAATTTTCTACCAGAAGAATAAACATTCAGGTTTACTCTGCCGAAGGTTGTTTGTGTTGTCATAAATACTGGAATTGATTTTGATAATGATTTTATTGCTTTTAGAATCTTTGAATTTTCTTTTGTTTCTTTATCTGTTTCATTTACAGGTAAGTGTCCTAAACCTGTTCCTTCAATGATTAATCCATTAAATGCAGAATAATTGGTTATTTCCTTAGCAAACATGTTCGGATGCGCTTTTAGAATACCTACTTTGATGTTTTCTTTGAAAGGCCTTATAATTAATTTAGACTCTGTTTTGTGAATTTTTGAAATATTCTCATATTTTCCATCCGAAAATACTCTCGCTATTGGTTCTCCATTTACTGATTGAAATGCATCTCTTCTAGATGAATGAAACTTCTTTGTTTTTGTTGGAGAAAGTATTAAACAGGATTTATCGTCTGAACTTTCATGCATACAAATACCTACTTCTGAAAAATTGCTATTTGCTATATATTGACATGCCCCAAGAAGATTAAGAAATGCATCACTACTGCCTCTGTCTGAGCTTCTCTGGGCCCCTACTAACAATATGGGAGTATTTAATCCTTCTAAAGCAAATGCTAATGCTGCTGAGGTGTATGCTAATGTATCTGTTCCATGAGTAATAATGATTCCATCTGTTCCTTTTTTGATCTCTTTTTGGATTGCAGTGATTAATTTATTATAATGTGAAAATCTCATATCCTCTGAAAACATGTTGCCAATTAATGAAGAATTGATGTTGCATAGTGTTTTTAGTTCTGGAAATTTCGATAAAAGTTCTTCTGGAGTGAATTTTGCAATAACTGCTCCAGTTTCATAGTCAACTTCGCTTGCAATTGTTCCGCCAGTATGAAGAATGGAGATTGTTGGAAGTTTTTTGTTAAATTTACTAGTTGTTTCCTTTTTTGACGTTTGTTTCTTTGATTTTGAAATAATTTTTACTTCTTTGATGTTAGAAATTAATAGCCCTATATTGTATCCTGAATCTAATTTTAGTACAACTTTCTTAGAATTTGTATCTGGTAAAACTACTCCTTCAAAAGCTTTTGAATCTTTAGTAGTTAATTTTACTTTGTTGTTTACTATTAAATTAGCTTTCAATGTTAACACTCTCTTTTAGTTTTATTAAAAATTAATTATTTGTTAAATAACCATTTATATACTACGATTTATATATTGCATTTAAATAGTATTTATATATTACTTTTAGTTTTTATATAGAATTAGACAAGCGAATTAAATTCATCGGCTAAAATTTATTTAATTCCAAAGATTGAGTTCGGCTAAAACTTAATCAACACACAGATCGGCTAAATCTGAATGACTTATATTAGATTGACTTATATGTTCTCCAAGATTTAAATCACGAATCATTAGATCTTTAACAAAGTGTAGTAGTTGGAACTATAATATAAATATTGTGGTGATGAAGTACACACAAAAAATACTCGCAAAAAACTATATTCAAAAAACGGGGGAAAAAGAAAAATGGAAAATTTAATACAAGACGCATTAAAAAATGCACCAGTAATAGAAAATAAGATAGGAGAGGCAAACATCAGAGTAATCGGATGTGGTGGTGGAGGAAACAATATGGTTTCTTGGTTACACAAAAAGGGCCTAAAGGGTGCTAAGATTTATGCAATCAACACAGATAAGCAACATTTAGACATTACACATTGTGATGGAAACTTATTGATTGGTGCAGAATTAACAAGAGGACTTGGATGTGGCGGATTCCCAGAAAAAGGAAGAGAAGCTGCAAAAGAATCTATTCATGATCTTAAGAATTATATGAAAGAATCAGACATGGTATTTGTATGTGCTGGTCTTGGTGGTGGAACAGGTACAGGAAGTGCTCCTGTTGTTGCACAATTAGCTAAAGAGACTGGAGCTATTGTAATTGGAACAGTTACAATGCCATTCGAGATTGAAAGAGCTAGAGTTGATAAGGCTGAATTTGGTCTACAACAATTAAGAGAAGCTTGTGACACAGTGATTGTTATCGATAACAATAGACTGGTAAATATTGCAGGTAACTTACCTATTCAACAAGCATTTGCAGTTGCAAATGAACTGATTAGTACAATGATTAAAGGAATTGTTGAAACAATTGCTATACCTTCATTAGTAAACTTAGATTATGCTGATGTAAGAGCAATCATGTCAAATGGTGACGTATCAGTTATTGGAATTGGAGAATCAGATACTGAATCAAGAGTTGAAGAAGCAACAAGAAGAGCATTAACTAATCCATTACTGGATGTAAGTTATGATGGAGCTTCTGGAGCTTTAATCCATGTAAGTGGTGGTGAAGACTTAACTCTTGAAGAAGTTAACAGAATTGGAGAAATCATTACTGAAGCTTTAGATACTGACGCAAATGTAATCTGGGGTGCAAGAATTGATGCAAACATGTCTGGAAGATTAAGAGTTATGACTATTGTTACTGGAGTGACTTCCCCTTACATTTTGGGAAGGTCAAACTCAACTCAAGTGGCAGCTAAACAGGCTGTTCAAGTTGCAGATGACTTAGGTATCGACATGGTTGGTTTCGAAAACCAACCTACTCGCAAATCATACTAAAAGGGCAACCCCCAAAAGAATTGCCCTTTTTCGTGTCTTGTGTTTTGCTGATGCCACTTCTTATTATGGCATCGGCGCACTTTTCTTTTTCACAAGACCTTTAATTTTTTTCAATAAGTTTAAATAAAGAAATAGTTTTATTTTTTGTATAATAATCATAAAGAATAAACATGGAGGTGTTAATTTATGAAATTAAGAAAAAGTGAAAGTCATCGTGCATTGTTAATTCCAGTTTTACTTGTTTTAGCTGCTGCTTTTTTAGCAACTAGCTTAGGAAGTTTTGATGGAAATGATATAACTGGTGCGCAGAGTTTTAATAAAGGCGTGAATAGTGCTTGTGAATGGATTGAAACTACCGGCAAGGTAGGATATGGATTTCCTACACTACTCGAGGTTACTTGTCCTGCAAACAAACCAAGGATAATGTCTGGAGGCTGTGAAGTTTCTCAAGGTAATGGAGATGTAGGGGTTTGGTCTAACCGTCCAATAAACACGGCAGATAATACTGGTAATGTAACTATGGGTTGGAGATGTGGGTTTTTTGCAAGTGGATATTCTACAATTCCTTCAAAAACAAATGCATTGTGTTGTAAGTAATACTTACAACTTTTTTATTTTTTTAATTTATTTTTAGCTTTTCTTATTAGGCCTTTAGCTTTTGTTGAAGCTCTGTTTTTTGTTTGAGAAGCTTTTTTTACCAAGTTTTTTGTGTGTTTAGTAACTGGCCAGAAATCTTTTTTATCTTCTTTTTTTCCCCATGATTCGAGGTAACATAAATATTTTAAATCAGTTCGAGGTTGATCTTCGTCTAGTGATTCAGGATAACCTAAAGTGATCACCATTTCTGGAATTGCAGCTTCAGGAATATCTAATAATTTTTGTAATTCATATTCATCAAATGCTCCAACAAGCGCTGAACCAACGCCTAAGTCTGCAGCTTTTAGAACTATATTAGCTGAAACTATTGCACAATTTTGAATAGCATATAATTCTCCCCTATTAGGATAATTCTTTTCTACTTCTCTGGATTTATTGCAAACAACAATATGTGCTTGAGCATCTGACATCCATGATTGTCCCTTACAAATATCTGCTATTTTTTCTTTTGTACCTTGAGCCCTAACAATAATAAATTGCCAGTTTTGTAAGTTTCCTGAAGAAGGAGAAAATCTAGCAATGTCTAAAATATCTGCTATTTTACTCATAGGAAGTGTCTTTGAACTGTAATCTCTACAAGTTCTTCTTGAAATTACTGCTTTGTCAAATTCCATCTAAGAAACCTTTATATCTCTGATTTATTTAAGTTTTCCCATGGAGTATAAAGAGTTAGTTAAGATATATGAAAGAATTAGTGAAACTAGTAAAAGATTAGAAAAAACCAAAATTATTTCTGAATTTTTAAAAATAGCCAGTGAGGAAGATTTAGAAAAGATTGTATATTTGTTAAATGGCAGAGTGTTTCCTAGTTGGGATCCACGAAAAATAGGATTTTCTTCTAAATTATTGATTAAAGCCATTAGTGCATCTACGGGGAGTAGTTCTCAAGAAATTGAAACTGAAATGAATAAACTAGGAGACTTAGGAGATGTGGCTGCTAAGTTTTCAAAAAAGAAAACTCAGAAAACACTTTTTAGTGAAGTTTTAACTATTAAGAAAGTTGTTGAAAATTTAAGAAAACTTGCTGAACTAGAAGGTTCTGGAAGCGTGGATAGAAAGATAGGTTATATTGCAGAGTTACTAAGTAGTGCTAGTCCTAATGAAGCTAAGTATATTTCTAGAACTGTATTAGAAGTTTTAAGGATTGGAATTGCTGAAGGAATAATTAGAGATTCGATTACTCAAGCGTTTGAAGTTAATGGTGAAGATGTAGATCGTGCATCTAATGTACTTGCAGATTATGGAGAAGTTGCAATTCTTGCTAAAAAAAATAAACTTAAAGGAATTAAACTAAAAGCTGGAAGGCCATTAAAATTGATGCTTGCAGTACTTTCTAAAAGTATTCCTGAGGGATTTTCTGCTGTTGGTTCTCCCGCTGCTTTAGAATTTAAATACGATGGATTTAGATTGCAAATTCACAATGATGGAAAAGAAATAAGATTGTTTACAAGAAACATGGAAGAAGTTACTAAACAATTTCCAGATGTTGTAGAAAACTCAAAGAATTTTATTAAAGCTAAAAAATATATTGTTGATTGTGAAGTTATTGGTTATGATGTTAAAAGTAAAAAGTATTTACCTTTTCAAAAAATATCTCAAAGAATTAAAAGAAAATATGATACTGAAAAAATTGCAAAGGAATTTCCTGTTGAAATAAATGCTTTTGATTTAATCTCTTGTGATGGTAAAGACTTAACGGAAACTACTTTTGAAGATAGACGGAAACAATTAGAAAAAATTGTAAAACAAACTAAAAAGAAAATAGTTTTATCTGAATTAATAATAACTGATGATGAGAAAAAAGTTGAAAAGTTTTTTAAGAACTCTTTAGATGCAGGACACGAAGGAATTATGTTTAAAGCGTTAGATTCGCCCTATAGGCCTGGAAGATACGTAGGGTACATGGCTAAACTAAAAGAAGTGATGGATTCTTTAGATTTAGTAATTGTTAAATCTGAATGGGGAGAAGGTAAAAGGGCTAAGTGGCTAACATCCTTTACTGTTGCATGTAAAGATGGAGATGACTATTTAGAAGTTGGAAAAGTTTCAACAGGATTAAAAGAAAAACCGGAAGAAGGGAACTTAAATAGTTTTGAAAATATTACTAATGAATTAAAAAAATTAATTATTTCTGAAAAAGGGAAGGAAGTAAAGGTGAAACCCAAGATTGTTGTGGAAGTTTCTTATGAAGAAATTCAAGAAAGTCCAACATACAGTTCAGGATATGCATTAAGATTTCCAAGAATAATTCAAATAAGATATGATAAACCTTTGACTGAAATTTCTTTAATTGATAATGTGAAGACACTTTACAATAGTCAAAACAAATAACAACTTAAAAATAACAATATTTATATACTAGCACGGAGTAATATTGATTTATAACTAAACCAATTGTTTAACAAAAAAGAGGGAAGGGTGAGTGATCATTTTTCATTTTTTAAACTATGGAGATAATTTAAAATGATTGTCAAAGAAGAATTTTTGAGTAAAATAAGAAGCCTATTTGGACTTAACTTATACGAAGCTAAAATATGGACTGCACTTCTTTCTCGTGGAGTTTCTACTGCGGGTGAACTTAGTGATATTGGAGATGTTCCAAGATCAAGAGCATATGATGTTTTAGAATCATTAGAAAAAAAGGGATTTATTATTATGAAGCTTGGTAAACCTATCAAGTATTTAGCAATCGAGCCTAAGGGCGTTATTGAAAAAGTTAAAAAATATGTTAACAATGAAACCCTTGAGAAAATAAAAAGACTTGAAAATTTAAAAGGTGGAGAAGTTCTTGAAGAGTTAGATGCATTGCACAATCAAGGTATTGATTATGTTGAACCTAGCGATCTTGCCGGAGCATTGAGAGGAAGACATAATATTTACACACATCTTGAAGCAATGGTTAAAGAGGCAGAAAAATCTGTAGTAATCATGACTTCATCTAAAGGTGTTATGAGAAAAATAGAAGCTTTGAAACCAGAATTTAATAGATTAAAAAAGAAGGGTGTTGAGATTAGAATTGCTGCACCAGTAACAAAAGATGCAGAAAAATCAATTAAAGGCGTTTCAAAAGTTGCAGAAGTTAGACATACTACTGAAGTTAAGTCAAGATTCTGTATTGTAGATAATAAAGATTTAATGTTTATGGTAATGAATGATGAAGAAGTCCACCCTACTTATGATGTGGGTGTTTGGGTACAAACTCCTTATTTTGCTTCTGCAATGCAAGGAATGTTTGATAAAAGCTGGAATAATATGAAACCTGCTAGTTCAATTTTAAACTAATTCAGAAAACTATATAACCTAATTCTGTGAACCTTTTTTTATGAACTTTAGAGATGAAATTGCAAAGACTATTTCCGAGGGCCTTAATGTAACTACGAATGAAGTAGTTGAAGCTCTAGAAGTTCCGCCTGATTATGCTTTAGGAGATTATGCATTTCCCTGTTTTAAGTTTGCTTCAAAGAGTGGGAAAAAACCGAATGAACTTGCAAAAGAACTTTCTGAAACAATTAAATTAGATTTCGTTGAAAATATTGAAACTAAAGGTGCATATCTTAACTTTTTCATTAAGGCTGAGAACGTTGTGGAAAATGTGCTTAGTGAAATAAGTGAGAAAAAAGAATGCTATGGGTCCACAAATGAAGGTAAAGGAAAAACTGTTGTGATGGATTATTCTTCTCCAAATATTGCAAAACCTTTTGGAATTGGACATTTGAGAAGTACTGTTATTGGAAATTCAATTTATAGAATATTAAAATTTAGAGGATATAATTGTGTAGGGGTTAATCATTTGGGTGATTGGGGAACACAATTCGGGAAACTAATTGTAGCTTATGAGAACTGGGGAGAAGAAAAGAAATTAGAAAAAGATCCGATTAAACATCTATTAGATATTTATGTCAAATTCCATGATGAAGCTAAAATAAATCCGGAGCTTGATGAAGAAGCTAGGGAAGAATTCAGAAAATTAGAAAATGGAAATAAAAAAAGTTTAGCAATTTGGGAAATGTTCAAAGAACTTTCATTGAAAGAATTTGAAAAATATTATGCTGAACTAAATATTGAATTTGATTCTAATGCCGGAGAATCTTTCTATAATGATAAGATGGATGCTGCAATTAAAACACTTGAGAAAAAAGTTAAAACTGAACTTAGTGACGGAGCATTGGTTGTTGAATTAGAAAAGATGCCCCCGTTTATGTTAAAGAAAACAAATGGGTCTTCTACGTACCATACTAGAGATTTGGCTGCTGCAATTTATAGATTAACGGAATACAAAGCTGATAAATTGTTATATGTAGTAGGAGCGCCACAAAAACTGCATTTTAAGCAACTTTTTAGTGTTTTAGGTAAAATGGGTCATGAAGAGTCTAAGTTTGAACATGTGGACTTTGGACACTTCTTAGGAATGTCTACAAGGAAAGGAAATATTATCTTTTTAGAAGATGTTTTAGACAAGGGAATTGAACTTGCGAAGAAAATAATATCTGTAAAGAATCCAAAACTAAAAAATAAAAACGAAGTTGCAAAAATGGTGGGAATTGGAGCAATAATTTTTGGTGACCTGAGTAGTGATAGAGTTAAAGATGTTGAATTTGATTGGGATAGAATATTAAATTTTGAAGGTGAAAGTGGACCTTATGTGCAATATACTCATGCGAGATGTTGTTCTGTTTTGAAAAAATCAGAAACTGAAATAAAAAAAACAGGATTGAAATGGGATAAATTTACTAGTGAAGAAGAATTAAAATTAATTAAACATCTTGGAAGTTTTGAAAATGCAATTGAACAAGCGGCAAAACAGTATAAGCCTTCTATTATTGCAAGATATTTGTTGGATTTATGTGGATTGTTTAATAGTTTCTATGCAAAACATAAGATAATTGGTAGTGAAGAAGAATTATTACAATTAAGACTATTGCTTGTTGATAGTGTTAGAACTATAATTGATTCTGGTTTAAACTTGTTAGGAATTAAAGCTCCTGAAGAAATGTAATTTTAGAATGGAAATTCAAAAAAATTTAGAGATAATTGATTTATGTTTGAAATATAAAAATACTCTGATAATTGGAGATTTGCAATTTGGTTATGAAGAATATTTGAATAAAAAAGGTGTAATGATTCCCCGATTTCAAACTGAAGATGCAATTGAACGAATAAAAAATACTATTTCTAAATGTAGAGATTTAAAGAGAATTGTATTGAATGGCGATATAAAGCATGAATTCGGCAGAATTTCAAAACAAGAATGGTCTTCAATAACAAGATTGATTGATGGGTTGATTAAAGACTATGAAGTTGTGATTGTTAAGGGAAATCATGATGTGATGCTTGAACCAATCATTAGAAATTATGGTGAAAAAATTAGTTTTGTGGAAAAGTTTGTTTTAGATGATTTATTCATTGTTCATGGAGATAAGATCTTTGAATGCAACGAAAAAACAATTATTATTGGGCATGAACATCCTTCAATTAGTTTTGTTGAAAAACCTGGAGAAAAATTCAAATGTTTCTTAAAGGGAAAATGGAAAAGAAAAAATCTAATTGTAATACCCTCTTTTAGTTCACTTGCTGTTGGTTCAGACATTAAACACGGGAAATTCCTTAGCCCATATTTAGAGAAAGGAATAGGTAATTTTGAAGTTTTTATTGTAGAAGATAAGACCTATAATTTTGGAAAATTTAAGAATTTAGAAATATAAAAAAGGATATGGGCCGGAGCCCATTTTCCTTAAAACTATTAGTTTTATTTAGCTACTTTAACTAATCCTACTAGTAAGACTAGAAAATGCCATACATTTATTCCGAAGAAACCTGGGCCGTAACCTAAATCTCCAGCAACATAAAGTATACCTGCAATTAGAAGTAACCAATTACACCATGTTGGACAATTGCATTTCATTAAAAACACCTCCATAGTTTTGAAATAAGATACTGTGGATACTTATATTATTTTCTATTAAGTCATTTTAAGAGAAAAACGCTTAAACTATTAAAATTTAGAGGTTATTTATTAAGAAAAAACTTTTATAGATTTAATTACAAATTAGAAGAGATGGTGAAAAAAAGAGGACAGGCAGGAATAGAATATGTTATCCTAACTGGATTGTTACTTTTTTTTCTAATACCTTTGGTCCACTATTCTACTGTTGAAACTAATAATGCAATAAGAGATAGCCAATTAGAGAGTTATGTTAGTAGATTATCTAAGGCCATAGATGCTGTCCATTCAATGGGACCAGATTCCATGGAAATTGTCGTGATTACTGCACCTAAAGGAATTAAGACTGCGGCACTAGTTAATGATGTTGCATCTGGTGCTAGCGAAATTTTATTACAGATAGAATTTGCAGGAGGAATTTCTGATGTCCATGCAGGTGTTAAACCTTTAATTTATGGGGCAATTCCTTCTACGTCTGGAACTTACCACCTTAAGGTTAAGAGTTTGAATGAAAGTTCAGTGGAGATATCATGGTAATGAGTTTAAGAAAGAAGGGGCAAATAAGTATTGAAATTATGTACTCTGTAGGGGTTTTGTTGTTAATATTTATTATGCTTAGTTCTGTAACTTTTACAAAAAAATTAGATGTTGAAAGAACTAGAGAAACCGTACTTAAAAAAAATGATTGCGTTATGATCTCAAATGCATTACAAAGGGTTGCTACATTGGGTGAAGGATATGAGTCTTGGTTTAAAAGTTATTATGAACTTAATGTTTTGAAGTCTGGATTGATTATTGTAGGAGATACTGGTGATGGCGGACCCACAGAAATAGAGATTATTTGTTCATTCAATGGTGTGCTTAATCAAGCCTCTTATTCTTTAAGTGGGGGTGAATTTATTATTAGTAATGATGGAGGAGTTTTGAGTATTATTGAAATTTAATAAAATGTTATTTAATAAAAAAGGACAAGGTGGATCGATGGAAGTTTTAATAATCGTTGGACTTGTGCTACTGGTGACTATTCCTCTGATTGGGACTATGATGAATAATCTTAATGAACGAATGGGTATAGAAAGTAGAGTGCAAACTGCTGTCGAATTATCTAATGCTTTGTTGACGGTTTCTAATCTTGGAGTTGGAAATTCTTTACAAATTAGCTCAAGTTATGACTATCAAATAATTGAAAATGAAATATATGTGGAAACTTCAGGTGGACAGGAGATTACTATACCCATATTGCCTACTGTAGAAGATGATGATGCTGGAAGAGGGGTTATTCAGATAATTAAAACAAGCGATGGAATTTTTTTCGGAAATGCTCCAGAAATTTTAGAAATTGAACCTAATCCTGCTAAAATTCCTGTACCCGTAATGCCTAGTGGGGGAACTCCCACAATTGAAAATGAGACTGTTGATTTTGTAGTGCGTGGAAAATACTTTGATGAGAATACTAAAGTTTATTTAGATTTTGCAGAAATTACAACTCTTTTTGTTAGTGAAGAAGAACTAACATTTACTGGAGAGTTTAGTTCATTTGGAGAACATACTGTTCAAGCAAAAACATCTATTGAAAGTATAGAATTAGAATCGGGAGTAAAAATAGTATCTGTAGAATACTTTACCATAATTTAAAATGTATAAAAGAAAGAAAGGACAAGCAGCAATAACGGATTTATTTGTTGCAATTGGAATATTTATTGTATTGATTACAATTACTTCTGTTCTTTGGAATCTTTACCATATCAGATTAATTAATAGAATGGACCATGATGACATCGTAGTTAAAACTTTTCAAGTTTCAGATTTATTGTTAAAAACTAGTGGAAGTCCAGACAATTGGGACTATCTTGTTTTAGAAGATGACGCTACCTCTGCTGATATTGAATTTATAGGAATAATTGATGAAGAGTACAAAATTCCTTATGATAAAATTAATGCCCTCAGGGAGTTAGGAGAGGATGAAATAAAGGAAGTGTTCCATGCTGGACAATATAGGTTTGGATTAAGAATTAAGGATGCAGAGAGTGTTATTGTTTTTTCAGTTGGAAAAATGAGTGGCGGGGGAAAGTTCTCAGTTAACCTTGCAAGAGACATAATGTATGAGCTTACTCCTGGCGCAGCTTATGAGTATGGAACTGTAGAGGTGTTACTTAGTCAATGATTCTTTCTCCAATAAAAAGAAAGAAAGGAATAATCTTTGCATTAGATGGAGCTATTGCCGCAACAATTATTTTGATTATGTTAGTAAATACTACCTATTATTTTACTAGTACTTCTAGAGAATCTCTTTCACAGACACAAGTAATCAAAAGAGGGTACGATGTGATTTCTATGTTTGATGAAAGTGGTCAATTGGATGATGCTTTGAGAAATGAAAAATTTGCTGATTTGAATGTTTATGATTTCTTACCCTCAGGATATAATATGAGTATAGATTTTCATGATGGTTTAAGAACTGATTGTACTTCTTCCTGTTCATTGAGCAGTGGAAGAATTAAAACGCCACTAAATACACTTTCCCTAACTAGGGGAGGAAATTTGCACGTTCAAGTTAATGCTAAAATAACAAATGCCCCTTCAGGAATTCCTGCCTTGGGAATTGGGCTGAACACGGTACAGTATGCTATGACTTCTATTTGCGCTTCTAAAGGTATTAACGATATGGACTGCACTTATACTACCACTGGTCCAGTTCCATTTCCGACTGGAATAACTAACCTTAATGTTGTTTCTGACGGAAGTAATAATTTTGAGGTTCATTGGTTGAAAGTTTTAGACGACCCATCATATACTTTTTCTACAAGAACTGAAGCGGAAATTCCAGATGATCAATTTATTGGGTCAGGAGAAAGATGGTATGCAGGTTTTGATGATGATACTAGAGAGTATTTTGAAGGAATGCATAAGGTGAGGTTTAGAATATGGCTTCAATGAAATCCAAAAAAGGAATTTTATTGACTTTGGGATTGGTGTTTGTTAGTTTGACTGTACTTTCTTTTGCAGGTGTTATTTTGAATAACTCTGAAACTTCTGAAAATAGAATTAAGGAATTTATTGAAACTGAAAGAATGTATAACTTAGACAAATCTATTTCTAAAAGCATTAGTAGACTGAATGATGCATTGGGCAGAGATGTATTTAATGCTTCATGGAAAAACAATACAATAAGTATTGATGCATTATTTTCTAATGAGAGTTTGAAGGAACAAAATGAAATAAGAAGGCAGTTGAATATTTTTAATAGTCGATTAAAAGAAAGTGGAGGGTATATTAATTTTACAAATTTTCCAATTTTTGGTGAAAGTGATGTAATTTCAGGAGGAAATAGTAATCCGGTAACCTCTTCAAGATTTTATTTGAAAAATTCTCCAAATATGTATATTGAGTATGTTGCCCACCCATATAATATGATTTACTTAAATGGATTTAACAATACAAATACTGAAAGAATAAATTTTACTTATGTTTATGGAAACCATATGTTTCCATTTGCTGTTGAAGAATTGAGTGGAGGAATTCCTACTGCGAATTGTGTAACCTCTGGAGAATGTGTAGAAATCTATTTTGAAACTAGAGGGAATGCTCAATCAATTAGTAGTTTGTTTGAGTTTGATAATATGGGTAGTTATACTGCCTCCAATACTAAGATGTATCGTCAGCATGTTAGTGATAGTAGTTGGGGAACTTATGGTGTTGATAATAGAACAATTGCGTTTAATTGGTTAGTTCTTGCAGCCAGTCCAACAAATGAAAAAACAACAAAAGGATTAGCAATCGTGCTTCCAGAAAATGATCAGACTGTAACTTTTTTTGGAAGCGCATATTATGGATACGCTGAAGGAACAAATAGCCTTTTGGCAGAAACTAGAATTGAATTAGAAATCACGCTTAGAGGAGATGTACTGAAACATAGAGAAGGATTCATGAGTCCTCCAGTTTATGACATAGTATTTCCTCATCTAGAGACTAGTGCTAATGATCTAAAAGTTTACTTTGAACAGTAAGAGGAGTATTTTATGACTAACAAACAGTTTATAAATAATTTTAAGAGTGTAATATTAGGATGAAGGGGTTATTTTACGTTCTATTGATGCTAGGAATCATATCAACTATTTCTTCAGTCTATTTTCTAAATACCAATAGTGTTTATGCAATTTTTACTGCAACTATTGGAGTTATGTTGGTAGGATTCTCTGTTTTTGAAATTTCTAGCATAAAGAAAGGAGAAAAGAAAGAAAAGAAAGCTAAGGGTGAAGACTTAGAATGGACCTATTATGATAAAAAAAAGAAAATATCTGCTGAAGTTGAGAAGGAATTAAAGTTTACGCCAGTTAGTAGATTATTTTCTTTTATGAAATTAAAGAAGAAACCAACTATTTCTGGAAAAGAAGTTGAAAAGGAATTGAAAAAAGAAGTTGAAAAAATAGAAAAAAGTGTAGACAAATTTACAAAAGTTAGAGCATATATCAAAGAATCATTAGATAAAAATATTCCAAAAGCAAAAATAATTGAAGCTTGCATTGCTGCAGATTGGCCAAGAGAGGAGATAGATAAAGCGTTTGAAGAATTTGGCGGAAAAAGGTTTGATATGCTTTATGTTTTGTTTGGAGGAATATTTGTTATGTTGTTCGGATTAATTTTAAGTGGAAACTTCTTAATCGGATATTGGTTAGAAACTTTAAAGATGAGTTTCTCATGGATATATTATATCTTGATTTTAGGAATGTTTGGAGGAATTGGAATTATTGGAATTGCACTTAATGAAAATGTAGCAAAGAAAAAGAGAGTGCAGCATGTAATAAGGGATAAGAAAGTTACTGAAATTAAAACTAAACTTGCAACAACTAAAACTGTAGATGTAGGTGCGGAAGATTATGCAACAGACATTGATAGATTGCTTGCAATTGTGAATGAGAAAGAAAAACTAACAGTTGAATCTGTTGGAGAAATATTTGGAATTACGAAAGCAGAAGCGGAGCAGTGGGGAAAGATATTAAAAGACCAAGACCTAATATTGCTTTATTATCCTACTGTAGGTGAAGTAGAATTACGGAAGAAAAAGAATCAACAACAAAAAGAGGAATAATTGAAGAGTATAAGGTAAAAACTGATGACCTTGTGCTTAATGTTTCAATTCTAGGTAGTCCTGGCCACAGCAAAAGCTATTTTCTTTCTGTTCCAAAAATAAGTGCTGCTACACGTGCTTTGATGGATAATATTAAGCAAGGGCTTATTTCTGAAGTTACTGTAAGCACAAAAGAGATACTTGATCCTGAATCTATTGCTGTATTGAAAAAAAGATTTACTACAAAAGCAAAAAATCTTTTGAAATCAAGAGTTTCTTCAATTTCAGATGAAACTATTTCATTTTTAGTTAATGTGCTTATGCAAGAAATGCTTGGACTTGCAGAGATTGAATATCTTTTGAACGATGTTAATTTAGAAGAAATTGTTATTACTTCATCTAATGAACCAGTGAGAGTGTACCATAAAACACATGGATGGTTAGAAACAAATATAGTTCCAAAAAACGAAGAACAAATTTTAAACTATTCAAATATTATTGGAAGAAGGGTTGGAAGACAAATCAGTGCACTTACACCATTACTTGATGCACATTTAATTACTGGAGACAGAGCAAATGCCGTTCTTTTTCCTGTATCTACAAAAGGACACACAATTACAATCCGTAAGTTCGCAAGAGATCCTTGGACAATGGTCGATTTTGTAAAAAATAAAACCGTTACTTCTGAGATACTTTCACTTATCTGGTTGTGTGTACAATATGAAATGAATGTACTTATTAGTGGAGGAACTGCTTCAGGTAAAACATCATTTCTAAATGTGATCATGCCATTTATTCCTCCTAATCAGAGAATTGTTAGTATTGAGGATACAAGAGAACTTCAATTACCTAAATTTTTGTATTGGTGCCCACTTACTGTAAGACAACCTAATCCGGAAGGAAAAGGAGAAGTTTCTATGCTTGACTTGTTAATAAACTCCTTACGTATGAGGCCAGATAGAATTATTCTTGGAGAGATGAGAAAGAAAGACCAAGCAGAAGTACTATTCGAAGCAATGCATACTGGACACTCAGTTTATGCTACTGTGCATGCAGATAGTGTTGGAGAAACTATCCAGCGTTTAATTAATCCTCCAATCGAAGTTCCGCGAAATTTATTGTCTGCAGTTAACTTGAATGTTGTAATGTTTAGAGATAGAAGAAAGGGATTTAGAAGAACCTTACAAGTCGGTGAATTTATTCCCACTATGGATGCTACTGGATCAACAGTTAAACCAAATATTATTTACAGATGGAGAGCATCTACAGATGATATTGTTGAACATTCCTCGCCAATTAGACTTTACGCCGAATTAAGCAGGACTACTGGAATGTCTATGGACGAGATTAATAGAGATTTATTACAGAAAAAGAAAATAATTGACTGGATGGTTGAAAAAAATATTAGAGATGTTACTGAAGTTGGAGCTATCCTTAGAGAATATTATGTTAATCCTGAAATTGTTTTAGAAAAGGCAAATGCAAAAGAGAGTGATTGAGAATGATGAAGATTCCTTTCTCAGTTTTACCTCCAAAACAACTTTACAGATATTCTAGATACTTTAGGGGTATTGCTCAAAGATTTGAAAGAAAATTGCCAGTTATGCAAATAAACCTTAATCAGGCAGAATCAACTATTGGTGCTATTGACTATATCAGTATGGCTTTTGCTGCTAGTTCACTTATGTTTTTTGTTTTCTTATTATTGCTTATGCCTGGATTAAAAATGGGTGCAGGATTAGGGGGAATTTTAATTCTTTCAGTGGTGTTGACAGTGTTTGTATTTTTTCAACAGTTATCTTATCCTAAGTTAGTTGCATCTAGAAGAGTTAGACTGATTGAACAAAATTTATTACCTGCATTACAAGATATGCATGTAGAATTGAATGCCGGAGTTCCACTGTTTAACATCTTAGTAAATATTTCTAATGGACATTATGGTGAAGTTTCTAAGGAAATTGGTAAGGCTGTAAAAGAAATTAATTCAGGTTCTGATCAAGTTAATGCATTAGAAGATTTAGCTGTAAGAAATCCGTCTTTATTATTTAGAAGGGCTCTTTGGCAGATAGTTAATGGTATGAAAACTGGGGCAGATATTGGAGGATTAATTGGCGATGTAATTAGTAGTATGGCAGATGAACAAATTACTCAAATTCAAAAGTATGGTGGGCAATTAAGTCCCTTAGCATTATTCTACATGCTTATTGCAGTTATTGCCCCATCATTAGGAACGACCTTTATTATTGTACTTTCTTCCTTTATTGATCTTGGAGAAGATACAGTGAAAGTTATTTTTTATGGAATATTGGTTGTAACAATTTTCTTACAAATTGTGTTTATGGGAATGATTAAAGCTAGGAGGCCTACGCTAATGTCGTATGATTAATTATGGTTAGAGCTATTGCAAGAATATATCCTTTAAAGGTCAGAAAAAGTTACAAACAGCTATTGCTTTATGCAAATATATCTACACCATTAGAAAAATATTTGACAGGAGTATTTATTGGAAGTTTGATTGCAGGATTAGTTTTGACTTTATTTTTAAGTTTATTTTTAGATTTTAATCCCGTATTGTTGTATATATTTTCATTCTTTATTTCTCAATTAATTGTCCATTCATGGCTATCTTTAAATGCAGATTCTAGGGGAAAATTCGTTGAAGATTTATTACCCGATTTATTACAGCTAATGGCTTCCAATTTAAGGGCAGGATATACAATCGACAAGGCATTAATTCTTGCTGCTAGGCCAGAGTTTGGAAGTTTTAGAGATGAGATTAATAGAACTGGAAAAGAAGTTTCTACCGGTAAGGATTTCAATGAAGCACTTATTGACTTAAGTTCAAGAATTAAATCTAGTAAATTAGAAAAATCCGTTAGACTAATTGTTGCAGGGCAAAAAAGTGGAGGTTCATTAGTAGATTTACTTTCACAATCAGCTACGAATCTTAGACAACAAAAAATGATTGACGATAGAATTAGATCTAATGTACTAGTTTATGTTATCTTTATTTTTGCAGCAATCGGTTTTGGAGCTCCAGTATTGTTTAGTTTAAGTTCATTTTTAATAGATATTATGAAAAATGTATTCTCTCAGGTTACATTACCAGATACTACTGGAAGTATTGATATGCCTATTAGTTTTTCCGAAGTAACAATTACCCCTGAATTTATTATGCAGTATACCATTCTTTCAATGATAATCTCTTCAGTTATGGGTTCTATGATTATAGGGCTGATTTCTAAAGGGAAAAAGCAAGCAGGATTAAAATATATCCCAATATTAATAACCTTGACAATTTCTCTATTCTTCATAGTTAGAAGCATTATTAGCGGTTTACTTGGAGGATTGTTCACAATATAGGACTTAGAAAAAGTTTTTTATATGTGAAGAATAAGTTTAGATTATGATTCGAAATGAACGAGTAGGCACAGGAATCTCTAAGATTGATAAATTAATCAGTGGCGGATTCAAAAAAAACTCCGTTAATCTTGTTGTAGGTAATGCTGGGTCAGGTAAAACAACATTAGCAATGCAATATCTTGTTGACGGTTTGAAAAAAGGTGAAGCGGGAATTTATATTACATTTGATGAAAATAAAGAAAAACTATACGACGATTTTGCTGAGTTTGGTTGGGAACTAGAAAGATTTGAAAGAATGGGACTTTTAAAATTCTTAGAATATACGCCTGAACAAGTTAGGAGTTTGGTTTCTGAAGGCGGAGGAACATTAGATGTGCTTGTTTCTCAGATGAATGCTAAAAGAATTGTAGTTGACTCAATTAGTTCATTTTCAATGTTATTTATCAATGAGATTACTAAACGTGAATCTTCTTTAGGATTATTTGAATTATTTGGTAAATGGGGTTGTACTGCAGTGCTCACTGGACAAGCTAGTGATGTTAATGCTGATGAAATTGAATCCGATTTTGCATTTGAAGTTGATAGTATAATTGCATTACACCATTTTAAGAAAAATGGTAAACGTGAAAGGGCTTTGGAAATTCTTAAGATGAGGGGCACAAAAATACCTGAAAAAACTATGCAAATGGGCATAAGTAATAAGGGGATTACTGTTGAACCAAATAAGATAGTTTCTAAGTAAACGCTAGTTGAACTGCATTTTCTTTTGCTAAAAACTCTTCTTCTTTAATATCATCAATAACGTAGTAAACATGTTTTTCAATTATGCTAAATTTTTCTTCTAAGTTTCCAATGAAATCTTCTAAATCTTTCATATTTCTAAAAATTGCTTCAAACATAAAATCATACCCATTATTTATTCTATAAAGAGAATTAACATTATGATTTAGGGTTAATAGTGATTTAATTTCATTTCTGTCTGATTTTTCAACTTTGAGTATTACTTTTGCCCTGCTATTGAATCCTAATGCTTGAAAGTCTAGTAAGGATGTATTTTTTTTAATAAATCCTCCAGTATGCATCTTAATTCTATCAAAAATGGTTGATACAGGTAACCCTGTCTTTCTAGAGATCTTTGTTAGCATCTCTCTTGAATTATTTCTCATATGGGAAATAATTTTTACGTCTTTTTTTGTAATTTTCATTTCGAAACACCTCTTGTTTTTTTGTCGTATTTACGACTAATGTGAAGAATATCCGAGAATACAAAAGAATATTGATTAAATTATAATAATAATTATAATATTATAATATCTATAAATATATAAATAAGACCTACTTTTTTTAGTTATGGTAAAGAGAAAGGTATCATTAATAGGGCCCAGTACACTAATGGTTAGTTTGCCGAGTAAATGGGTTAAGGCGTTCGGTATTAAGAAAGGGGATGAAATAGAGATTACCGAAAATGGATCAAATCTTCTTTTAGAAAGTCAGAGATTGAAAAAAGGCGAAGCTTTGAGAATCAATCTTACTGGTCTTAATGCTAATTTGATTTATTACACAATTTATTCTGCTTATCGTGGAGGGAGTGAGGAAATTGAACTTGTTTTTGATACAGAAAAAGTAATTAACAAAAATACTTGGGAAAAAGAGACGGTGTTAGATGTAATTAGTTCTGCAGTAGATAATTTGGTGGGCATGGAGATTATGACTCAGAGAAAAAACTATGTGCAGATTAAAGAGATATCTAAAGTTAATCGTGAAGAATTTTCTAATGCTTTGATGAGAATATTTATTACGTTAGTTAATACTTCTGAAGATATGGTGGATGCTATGAACAATAAAGATAAAGTGGTCCTCGAAAGAATAAAAAAGGTTTCAGATAAAAAAATAAATAAGTTATGTGATTTCTGTGCTAGAATTATCAATAAGGGGGGGATTGTTGAAAATAACAAATCTCCGATTTATTATAACATTATTTCTACCCTTGAGGAGATTGGAGATAGTCTGGAAGATCTTTGTGAAATAGGATTGAAAGATTTTAAAGTAGTTAAGAAAGTAAAAAAAGTAAATGGGTTGCTTGAAGTGCTTTATAGGCTGTTTTGTGATTATAAGGTGGATAAACTTAATGAGCTATATGAATTAAAAAATGAAATTAGGGATTTGAACGTTGATGGAAAACTTAAATTAAGCTTGAGTAAAATTGCGTCATCTTGTTCTAAGATAATTCCAGAGGCAATAGCGTTACAACTATGATAACAAATAAACAGAAAGGGTTGATGGAATCACTTAAGGATGCAGGAATAGTAGTTGCTTCAATCTCAGTATTAATTATTTTATTTGGCCTTACTACTTTAGTTTCTAATTTTGAGATAGGAGGGGGTGCAATTACTGGGGAAGTTGTTGTTATTATGGGGGATTTGGGTGAAGACTATAATGTAAGTTTAGATTCTGATGAAGCCACAAATGAATTGAATGACAATTTAGTTTGTTGGATTGAAGGGGGAATTGGAGAACAAGATATAATTGTTATTGGAAATTTATTGAGAGACTTTGAATGTCCAGAAGGAGAAAAGAAAAACGTTACTGCTGTGATTGAAGATGATTGTGTCTTAGTTAGTGTTGGAGATGAAGCAGCAACTAGACTTTGTTCTGAAGGTTTAATTCCTGAAATTAATATTCTCCTAACAGAAGAAAAAGATGAAGGGTTTCCTGAAGACTTTAGTGTTCCTGAAACTAATTATTATTTTTATATTATCTTCTTTATTTTTATTGTATTTTTAGTCTTTGTTTGGAGAGAGTATGAATTTGGAGTCAAAACTGATTTAGAACTTAAAGCTGAACAGAGATATTTGAGAAAGAAAGAGGAAAGAGAAGAGAAGGTTAGAAAAGCTATTGAAAGTGGATTAACGGCTAAAGAGAAGAAAATAGTATACCTTAATCCTGCACCGCCATTTGATGAAAAGAAAGCGAAAATGATTGAAAAAGCAAATAAATTAACTAAAACAAAAATAGCAAAATCAGATATGGAAAAAAGGAAAAAGAGAGAGAAAGAAAAAAATAAATTAATATCTGAATTTAATACTAGTGCTGAGAGAGTAAATGAATTAATAATTAAAGGAAAGTTAAATGATGGAAGAAAAGAATATCTTCAGTTATTCGATATATATTCTTCTCTTGTAATAATCTTAGGTAAAAAGAATAGAACCTTATTAGATAAAATTATGCAATACTTGTGTAATTATCTAGATGTTTTAGAAAAGATTAGAGGAAGTAAGCGTAAAGGGATGAAACAAAAGATAGATAGGGAAGCCCCATTTAATAAAATAACAGGTAAAACTGAAGTTTTAAGTATGGAAAAATTAGACCAAATGAGAGATTTAATTAAAAAGAAACATTATGATCAGGCAAAGAATATGTTCTATGGTGGGCGTGTTGAAAAGTTCAATATTGATGACGCATTTAGAAATACAAAAACTAACAAGGAAAAAGATGAACTTAAAGAAATAGAAATAAGACATGATAAGTTACTTAAAGAAAAAATAGTGAATATATCTGAAGACGATTACTATAAATTCATGTTAAGACTTACAGAATTAAGAAAACAAATAAAGAACGAAGAATTAATTAAAAAGAAAAATTAATAAAGGTACTTATAAACATTAGAGGTGAAAAATGGGGTTATTTGGTAAAAAAAAGAAGAGGAGTGTATCTAGACTTCCAGAATTGCCGAAATTCGGCGAAGAAGGAGATTTAAATCATTTAAGTGACTTAGGTGAACCAGGCATGCCCGATTATGAATCTGCTTTTAACAAACCTCCAACTGAACCAATAGGTCCAATTATGGGAGAGAGCCCAATTAATAATCTTAAAGAAGAAACCATGCCAATTAGAGAGAGTGGAATAGGACGAAAAGAACCGACCTATCCTGAAAGACTGAGTAATGAACATTTTGACGAATTCTTACCTAAAGATACTAAAGGTATTGGAGAAGGTTCACCGTTTTCTAGAGGAAATTCTTTTGAAGCGGATAATTTTGAAATGCCACCAGTTGAAGAAAGATTACCGATGAAAAGAACAGCTATTGAATTACCCAGAATACCTGACAGAGACATAAACATTCCAAAAGGTGTTAGAGACAATAGGCCGGTTTTTGTACAAATTGATGATTACAAAGAAGCAATGAATAACATTGAAGTGTTGAAACAAAAAATTAGAGAAGTTGAATACACTTTAGATAGATTAAATGAAATTAAATCTCAGGAACAATTAGAGTTGAGTAATTGTGAAACTGCACTAAGTAACATAAAGGAAAAATTAGTTGGAGTGGACAAAAAACTTTTTGAAATATAAGATGTCCGTTCACGCTAAAATAGATGAGCCTTTAGAGCTTAGGAAAGAAATTATGGAATGTGCAGTAATTTCTACTGATGCAATTAATTCTGAATCAAATCTTAAGGAACTAAGTAAACAAAAAAAGAAACTTATGACCCAATTAAAGAATAATTTGACTGACTTAAAAAAATCAGTTAAACAATTCGAAAGATTATTACCTGCAATACCTCAAGAAGAGAAAATGAGGGCTAAGAGAGAAGAATTGAGAATATTGATGCAACAAGAGATGGCTGAAGAAATGGGTGGACAAATTAAACCTGTGGGCCAAATTAAAAAAGAACTAGATAGGATTAAAGGTAGAGACCCCAAGATTTTAAGGAAGAAGGTTGCTAATTTGAGCGAGCGTGAAGATCTTAGAAGAAATTTAGACGATATTCGAGGAAGATTGGCTAAATTGAAGAACCTATTCCCTGATAAGTAATTGGATAATTTTATATAATTCTAATTGAAGATTCTTAATATGTTGAGTGATAAAGATATCAAAAAGAAGTATTTACCTATTTTTATGAAAGATCCAGATAAATACTATCCCACCCGTATTCTAAAAGAAGAAGGATTTCTTAGAGGAATCTGTGACTCCTGTAAAAAGGCTTTCTGGAGCACCGAAAATGGAAGGAAACTTTGTGGAGATCCTGCATGTGTTCCAAATGAAACATTTAGTTTTATTGGTAAAAGTCCTGCTAAAAATTCACTAGAATACAAAGAAGTTTGGCATAAATTTTCAAAGATGTTCAAGAATTTAGATTATACCCCTGTAAAAAGATATCCTATCGTAGCAAGATGGAATCCAACTATGGATTTTACTAATGCATCAATTGCTGCATTTCAACCTTATGTTATTAGTGGCGAGGCTACTCCTCCTGCAAATCCTTTAATCATCCCTCAATTTTGTTTTAGAACTGTAGATATAGACAATGTAGGAATTAGTGGAGCCCATAATACAGTATTCAATATGATTGGACAACATCAATTTGTTGAGAAAGAAAAATGGGATCAAGAAAAAGTATTTAGAGATTTGTATAAATGGATGACTGAAGGATTGGGTTTAAGCAAAGATGAACTAACCATCCATGAAGATTCTTGGGCAGGTGGAGGAAATCTGGGTTGTTGTATGGAATTCTTTTCAAGAGGATGTGAAATTGGAAATCAAGTTTATATGTTATATGAACAAACTGAAACAGGTGTTAAGGAATTAAAATTAAAAGTTTTAGATATGGGTATGGGTATGGAAAGAAATGCTTGGTTCTCACAGGGGGCAAATACAATTTATGATGCTACGTTCCCACAAGTTTTGAAAAAGATATTTAATATTAGTGGAGTAAAATATGATAAGGCAATTATTCAAAAATATGTTCCTTATGCCGGAATGTTAAATGTTGACGAAGTTGAAGATATTGGAAGAACTTGGAAAGAAGTTGCAAGTAAAGTTGGTGTGGATGTTAAAGAACTAAAAGAAAATGTGTTACCTTTGGCTGGAGCTTATTCTGTTGCTGAACATGCTAGATCCCTATTGATTTTATTAGGTGATGGGGCATTACCAAGTAATTCTGGACAAGCGTATAATATTAGAGTTATGCTTAGAAGGGCTTTAGACTTTGTAGAGAGATATGGCTGGAATTTAGATTTACGAGAAATATGTGAATGGCATGCTAAGGATTTGAGAGTTACATTCCCAGAACTACAGGAGAATCTAGAAGATGTTAAAAAAATATTGAATGTGGAGATTGAAAAATATCAGGCAACTAGACAAAAATCCAAACAAGTTGTTAAAAGTATAATTACAAAGAAAAAGACTGGTGTTAATGAATTGATTAAACTTTATGATGAGAAAGGAATTTCTCCAGAATTAATTAAAGATGAAGCTGAAAAACTGGGAGAAATTGTGGAAGTCCCAGATAACTTTTATGGACTAGTTGCAGAGAAGCATGAGAAGAGTGAAAGGGCTCAGAGGGTGAATAAAAAATTAGATGTTGATTTAGAGGGAATTCCTGCTACTGAAGTTAAATACTATGATGATTATTCTGTTTTAGAATTTAATGCTGAAATTTTGAATTGTAGTGGAAAGTATTTGATTTTAGATGAAACTTATTTCTATCCTGCCGGAGGAGGACAAGTTCATGATGTTGGAACAATTGAAGGTTTGAAAGTAGTTGATGTTGTGAGGCAAGGAAATATTGTTGTGCATATTTTAGATAAAGATTGTACCCTTAAAGTTGGAAAAAAAGTTAAATGTAAAATTGATGGGGCGCGAAGATTACAATTAAGTCAACACCATACTGGAGCACATATACTTAATGCTGCGGCAAAAAGAGTATTGGGAAACCATATTAATCAAGCAGGTGCACATAAAAGCATAGACAAGGGACGATTAGATTTAACTCATTTTTCTTCACTTAATGAAAAAGAAATTGCTAAAATTGAAGCAGAAGCAAATAAAATTATTTCTGGAGATACAAACATACATTTAGAATTTATTGAGCGTGGAGAGGCTGAAAATAAGTTTGGGGTAGGAATCTATCAAGGTGGGGTGGTTCCTGGAAAGATGCTGAGAATCGTTAATATTCCTGAAGTTGATGTTGAGGCTTGTGGGGGAACTCATTTGAATAATACTTCTGAAGTTAAGCTATTGAAGATTACTAGGAGTAGTAAGATTAGCGATAGTATTGTAAGAATTGAATATGTTGCAGGGAAAGCTGCGAAAAAAGAACTTGGAAAAGAAGACGGGTTACTTGGAGAAGCTGCAGAGATATTGTGCATTGGGAAAAAGGGTGTTGCAATTAAAGCATCTGAAGTGTTTAAGTTTTGGAAATTTAATGTTAAAAAGAAAAAAGGAATTCCGATTGAATACTCTG
This sequence comes from Candidatus Woesearchaeota archaeon, assembly GCA_018658955.1. Taxonomy (GTDB): domain Archaea; phylum Nanobdellota; class Nanobdellia; order SCGC-AAA011-G17; family UBA489; genus JABIKK01. Next base: position 31,146 of record JABIPM010000032.1, read on the forward strand.
GTGATGTGGAAGATTTAAGCGATAAGGAAATTCTAGAAAAAACTGCTCACGTTTTGAAAACTCAAATAGAACATGTTCCTAAAACTTTGAAAAGATTCTTGAAAGATTTAGAAGAAAATTAATTATTCAATAAAGATTGCAGGTTTTCCTGGTTTTGATTTCTTTGATTTATTTTCCGGATCGTATTTGTCTTTATCATTTACTTTGTAGATTGCTATCTCTTTGTTTGTTCTTCTTGAAATGTTTTCTATGTTGTAGAATTCCAAATCATTTGGAAGCACATAAAGGTAAACTTTCTTTGTTTCTGTTTTGATTAAATTTAGAATGTTGATTATATCTGAAACTGCCTTGTCTGTGAATTCTTCTTCTTTGTCGAACTTTTCATTGATTTTAGATTTGTTTACTTTTGGCCAAGATTCTAATGAAATA
>JABIPM010000019.1 GCA_018658955.1 Candidatus Woesearchaeota archaeon
TTACATTTAGGGCAAGGTACGTCTGTGAATTCTTTGTTTGTTTCTAAGGGATTTCCCTCTCCGAATTTAACATCATATGGAAGTTCTATTGGTAAATCTTTTTCTGAAACCGGAACTTGCCCACAAGATTCACAGTTAATAACTGGAATCGGAGTTCCCCAATATCTTTGTCTTGAAACTAACCAGTCTTTGAATTTTAATTGTGTGGTTTTCTTACCTAATTTATTTTTTTGTAATAATTGAGTTATCTTATCTTTTGCCTCTTTACTTTCTGTACCATTAAATTCTTCTGAATTGATTAACTTCCCTTCTCCTTTGTATGCCTGAGTTAATTCTTGGTTCTTTGAGGAGATTACTTCTTTCATTTCTATTTTGTATTTCTTTGCGAAATCAAAATCTCTTTGATCATGGGCTGGAACTGACATAACCATTCCTGTACCATAGTCTGCAAGTACAAAGTTTCCTACGTATACAGGCACTTTTTCTTGAGTTAATGGATGAACTGCATAACTTCCTGTAAAAACTCCTTCTTTCTCAATGAGCATCATTTCTTTTTCGCTTACAGATTTAATTTTCTTAAGAAATCTATCTACTTCTTCTCTTTGTTCTTCTGTAACTAATGAATCTAATTCTTGATGTTGTGCAGATACAACCATAAAAGTAACTCCAAATACTGTATCTGGTCTTGTTGTGAATATTGGCCAAGTTTTTCCATTTATTTCGAAGTTTATTTCTGTACCATAACTCTTTCCAATCCAATTCTTTTGCATGGATTTAATTCTGTCTGGCCAATCTAAGTCATCTATCTTGTCTAGTAATTCATCTGCATAATCTGTGGTTTTAATGAACCATTGATTTAATTGTTTTAATTCAACATCTGTTGACTCATGTCTCCAACACTTTCCATCATGTACTTGTTCATTTGCTAAAACTGTTTTACATTCAGGACACCAGTTTACAGCTGATTTCTTTTTGTATGCTAACCCTTTTTCTAAAAATTTTAAGAAGATAAATTGATTCCACCTGTAATAATTTGGATCGCAGGTTTTTAGTGTTCTTGACCAATCATAACTTAGTCCAAGATCTTTCATTTGTTTAATATAATTTTTTATTGCTTTTGTGATGAATTCTTTTGGATGTTTATTTGCTTTGATTGCTGCATTTTCTGCAGGTAATCCTGATGCGTCAAAGCCCATAGGATAAAGAACATTAAATCCGCTCATTCTTTTAAATCTTGCATAAATATCTCCAATAGTATAATTAAATGCATGGCCCATATGTAATCCGTCTGATGAAGGATACGGGAACATTTCTAGAACGTAACATTTCTCTTTTTTCTTATCTTCTGTAGTTTTGAATATTTCTTCGGCTTCCCATTTTTTTTGCCATTTCTCAGAGATTTTATTAAATTCCATACGATTTTGGCGTTTAATTGATTTAAAATGTTTATGTATTGGGAAAGTTTAAAACCCTCAATCACTTGAAATTATTATGAAAATGAGGGGATTTTGGGTATTTTCTGTAATATGTTTAGTATTTTTAGGAAGCGATTTAGTTTCAGCAGCGAATGAAACTGTAAATACTGCTACTACAATTAATTCTACTTTTGAGGGCGGAAGTGTGCCACGTATTGCTGCACACAAGGTAATGAAAACTCTTCATTTTTCTGAACCTGTTAAGTCTATGGAATTTAGATTGTCTGAACATGTTTGGGCGGGAAGACCTATTCCTGAAAGAGTTACTACATTCCCATTAGGTATGGCAGATTTAGATTCTTCTAAAAATGTTTATAGTTATTTTAGAATAAAGGCCGACGAAAAGATTAATTCTAGTGTTTTGGATTTTTTGAGAGTTAAATTAAGTATTGATGCTAAATGGATTGAAGATAGAGAGTTGTTGATTGATGGAATAGATGTTTATTTCTATGAACTGAATGGATGGACTAACACAGATATTAATGTAGACTATTTTGGGAAAAATTCTGATGAATTTTACTATCTGGCTGAACTTCCAGACATGGGATATTATGCAATTGTAGAAAAAGAAGAAAAAATTGAACTAAATTTAGAAACTATTGAAGAAGAAATTATTGAAGTCAATATTTCTGAAATGGGAAACGAATTAGAACTTGCTGAAGAAGAATTTAACTGGTGGAAAATCTTGGTAATAATCTTAGTTATTGGATATTTTATAAGAAAAAGAGCTATTCGAAAGATTTAAAACTCTCTTTGAAACATTATTTCTTGCACGGGCCCGTAGCTCAGTTTGGATAGAGCGACAGCCTTCTAAGCTGTAGGTCGCAGGTTCAAATCCTGTCGGGTCCGCTTTGGCACTGTGCCCAAGTGGTTAAGGGGGTCGCCTGCAGAGCGATTATTCGCAGGTTCAAATCCTGCCAGTGCCTTTATTTTTACATAGATCTATCTATTACTTAATTAAAAAAAAGAAAAAGAGAATAAGCTTTTAGCTTATTTCTTCTTTTTTAAGACTACAGAATGGTTTGAGTCAAAATCTGCCATTTTCTTTTTGGTGGAAGCCTTTTTTCTTCTTTTTCCACTAAAGATTAACTTGATTAAAAATGCTGCAACTATTACTAGTACAATATTTAATACGGTTAATGGTAGTTTTGAGTTCATTTCAAAGCTAGCGCCTGCATCGTTTCCAACTTCTACTGTGAAGGTTTCTGTTTCTAGAATACTTCCAGTGTTTGAGTCTTTAACAACTACGCTTGCTGTGTACATTGCACCATCTTCAACATCGTCATTTGCCTTCATGTTAAGGAAAACAGTTGATGTTTGGCCAGGGTTTAAGTGTACATTCTTGTTTGAAGTAGAACTTGCAAAATCTTCTAAATCTTCTAAAGATACTACATAATCAACAGGGCTATTTCCATCGTTTGTTAGTTGAACTTTAATGCTAACTAATTTTCCGGAAGTAGTAGTAATTGTATCTTGGTCTAATGTAATTGCGTCAGTGTAAACTGAATCGTCTGATTCTGTTGAATCGTCTGAACTGTCTGCATCTGCATTACATAGATTTTCTAATTGAACAATTGTACTATCTGTTTGTCTTGTAGTGTCGTAAAAAGTTGTTACTAAAAGGGCATATGTGTCATCTGTTAAGTCCTCAGTGTTTACAGGAAGAATGAATGTTTCAGTAGACTTATCGTCTTGATCCATAACTAAGTTTGTTAGTTTTTCTGTAATTCCTAATGCTACACTTTGTATTTGAACAGCAACTTCATCTTCATCTTTGTCCCCAAGATTAAGCATATCAACTGATACTTGGAATGAAGAATCATCACAAGTTAAAGCTGTAGGGCTTATTCTTACGTCTCTGATTACGATATTATGTGATTCTCTGTCAATGTCTAGATTAAAGAAGATTTCTTCACCGTGAAGAGCTCCGTTTTCATCTGTACCACTTACAGTTAAATAACAAGTAGTTGAGTCTACGCTGTCTGCGCTTTCATCAATTTCAATTGTTATTTCTTCATCAACAGTGTCTTTAGTCCCCATATCTCCAATATCGATTAAATCGTCTGGTGAGAATTCTAATTCACTATCTTCATCACAAGTTATTTCTAATTCAACATCTTCAATGTCAATGTTATCTTTGGATTTGAACATACTTTCAAGAACAATACTGAAATCGATTACATCTGTAGGACCTAAGTCTTTGATGTCATCATCATTTTCAATGTTGCTTTCAGAATCTTTGTTGTTGATTAATGCATCTAAGTCATCAATTACTAACTTGTTTTCTCTTTGCATGTAAATGTCAAAAATAATTGAAGTAGCACTTCCAGTTGCATTGGTTGCATCAATTGTTAATTCACCAACATACATTGCTACAGCATTATAATCAGTATCTACTGCGTCCAGATTTTCTGGGATTGTAGCCATAATTGAAATGCTTGTAGGTGTTGTTCCATTTACAATTTGAACACCAATTGCATTAGTAAAATCAAAATCTGCAGGTGTTAAACCAAATTTAGCATCCGATAATGTAATTCCAGTAATATTAAAATCACTTCCAAGGTCATTGCTTAAAGAAATGCTTGCTGTGTCGTTAACGACTTGATCTTCATCATCGTCGTGTTGAGAATTTGAGGCTTCAAATCCATCGTCTCCGAATGTAGGAACTGTGCTTGAGTAATTTGTATCAAGTGATAGACTACCTGCACTTACCATAATTGGAGCTAAGCATACTGCTAAAAGTGCAAAAACACTCATTACAATAACTTTGTTCATTTTCATCTTATTAAATCCCCCTGGACTGATGTCCATTGATTTGTTTGAATATGACTATATTCTGTTATCATTTTTTAGTCGTAACTGTTTATAAAACTTATGGGTTCTTATATATATCTTAAAAGAACTATGATAAGAACTACAATAAGAAAGAGTATTACGTTGTAAATAACAAGATCCTTAGGAGTTGTCTCTGAGAAAAGACTAACTGAGTCTTTTGATTCTTCAACACCAACAGAGACTGTTAATGTCTCTGATGCTAAGATATCTGATCCATCTGTTAATTGAACCATTGCTGTATATGTTCCTTCTTCAGCATCTGATAAAATTTCTAAAGGTAAGAATACGTTTGTTGATTGACCGGCTTCCAAAGTTACTGTCTTTGAAGTTGTCTCTGCGAAATCAGATACTTCTTCTAAAGTAATAAAGTAAATTTGAGTTGTAGGTGCATTGTTTTCTAAAACTAAATGGACTGTATTTGCTTTTCCTTCAGTTGTTGAAATTAATTTTTCTGATTTAAAGTATAATGAGGCTTGGCTATAATCTGGACTTGTTGTGTCAACATATTCACATGACCACACATCTAAAGGAAGTGTTATCTTTTCTGAGTTTCCAGAATAAACTGCATTTACTACGAAATTATAAACCTCTTCTTGGATATTTGAAGGAATTTCAAAATTAAATGTTCTTGAAGCTTGATTGTCATCATCTGAATTAAAATCTTCTAATTCAAAAGTATCTGAAGTTTCATAAATTCCTAACTCGCTGTTTTCTACAACAATCATTACATCTTCATCTTTGTCCCCAGTGTTAATTACATCTACAATAAGAGAAACTTCTGAACCGCATTGTGTTGAAGAAGAAATAAATCTTGTAGTGTCTTCTAATGTTATTTGGTGCTTCTCTAATTCAATATTTATATTAATATCTGCTTGTGTACACTCTTCATCGTCATTATCGTCATCATAAGCGATTATGTAAAGCTCATAGTCTTTGTTTTCATCTATATCGTCATTATCTGTTGGTATCTTAAGAGTCATGTAAAAAGTTTCATCCTTTCCATCTCTGATGTTTTCTGTTGCAGATGATGCACTTTCAATTATGATATTGTCTGAATATAGGAATGCTTCTACTTGTACGTTTAGATCAGCTGTTCCTAAATTGTCTACATCGACCTCAATGTCAATTACATCTCCAGGAGAATAATCGTCTCCAGTGTCTGGATCTTTAATGTCTATTAATAGTGAAGTTCCAACTCTTCCAAAATCACAAAAACCCGGTTCAACTGTTGAAGTGAAACTGAAAGTTTCTATTTGTAATGAATTAATGTCTGTAAATGTTAATGTTGAGGAATAGCTTCCTAAATCTAATTTGTTGTCTGCTTCAACATCTATTGTTAATGTTGCGTTGCTATTTGCATGTATTGTAAAATTTGTAGGAAATGTTAATTCTAATTGCTCATTATCATCGTCTAACATTTCTAAATGTGAAAAATTAATTGTAATGTTATCTGTATCTGAATTTGTAAAGATAATATCGAAGGACGACACATCATTTTGAAGAAGATCTACTGAAGCATTTGTGCTGTCTAAAGTTAGACCGGCGATATTTGCGTTTACTGCAGGTATTACTGCTAGAACTAATATCCATAAAAACATGAATTTTATTTTTTGTAACATTTTGAGGTAATTTTATTTCTTTCTTGATTTACCCCTTTTGTTATTACTGACCTATAATAAAAGTATTTAAAGGTTTTGGTAACTATTTTACCATAATTGGAGCTAAATAGTCTAAAATGCGAGAATTCAAGGAAATTAAGGAACTTAAAGAAAGCCCAGTGATTGAGAAGGGATGGGATAGTAAAAGAAAGAATCTTGCGATTATGTTTCCTAATCTCTATTATGGGGGGATTTATGGACTTGGCCCATTGATAATCTATAATTTAGTTAATGGCCTTAAAGATTGGAGTTGTAAAAGAAGATTCTTAGATTACTCTGATTTGAA
>JABIPM010000048.1 GCA_018658955.1 Candidatus Woesearchaeota archaeon
AGAAACAGTCACTAGGACAATTTTGGTTTGTTTCTCCAAAAGTATAATCACAAACACCGTCTTCAACACAAAGGTCTAGTGTTGTTGTTTCACAATCTGATGGACAAGAGTATTCATTTTCTGTTAATGGATTACATACATTGTCACCACAAATACTTTCATCTGAACTATCGTCTCCAGGTGGAGTTAATGTTTCTGGTAAATCTACTGACGCTCCTGCGAATGCAGTGTAAAGAATTATTGCAGTAGTTGCTTCATCTGCATCCCATGCGCCTTCTTGATTTACTGAAGATTCTAAATAACTTATTGCCGAAGTTATTTCTTCTGTGGATGCTGAAGCAATTAGTGTCATTAATGCTACGCCAGTTTCAAAATTGTTTTTGTTAAAACTTCCATCTAATCTTTGAATGTCTAATAATTCTTGTAAGTATTTTGATTTTTTACTTGTATCTGTCGTAGATAAATAAAGTAAAGATGTGTCTGCCGGTTTTAATGAATCATACGTGTCTAGTAAGTAAAGATTTGTGTTTATTTCTGAATTTTTGTTTGTTAATATCCAGTTAGCCCATAATGAAGTATCTTTGTGACAAGTTGCTCCTTGTTTGTGGCATGCGTTAGGAATTTGTGTTTTGTATTTAGAAGTGGTTGCTTGTTCAGTTATATAATAAGAAGAGCCTGTGTTATAAATTATTGAAATTGTGGTTCCTTCTCCAATTGAAGAACAATCAATTGTTAATTCGATTAAAGGATTGTTGTCTATTAAATTATTTCCTGCGATACAACTGTTTAAATCAAAAAATGTTGGAGGTTGACCTGCAGTACATCCAGGAAATGTCCCTTCATCAACTTGAATATCTACTTGTTCTAAAGTTTCTCCTGCAGGGTATGCAATTGTACAAGTTTTATCTTGTGCTGATGTGGCGATTTGTAACCACCAGTTTCCTGCTAAACCTGTTCCTAATTCTGATTCAATGTATGCTTCTATTTCTGAGGTGTCTTCTCCATAGTTGGATAATGCCCAATATGCGGCTGCAGTATCTTTAATATTGCAATTTCCTTTTGGAAAACAAGCTACGGAGTCTTTTTTTTCTGATTGAATATATTTGATTGCTTGCACACCGTATGAATTACCATAACCTGCAAGTTTCATTGCCATTGCATAAAAAGAAGTTGCAAAAATACTGTCGTCACAATTTCCGCCCCGACAATGTTCAATTAACCACTCATAACTAGCTGTTGGATCGAATGCTTCTGGCTCTTCTTCTGCTAATACAACTGGAACTAATAGTGATAGAATTAATATTGATGTTAATATAACTGCTAACTGTTTTTGCTTCATTAAAATAACCCCTTTTTGTTAACTAATAACTTTGAAAGAGTATTTAAATAACTTTCTATGTAATGAGGGTAGAGGGCTTAAGATGGCAAAAAAATTAGAACTTGGAGAAGTGATTGGGAAAGGTAAACGTGGAGTAGTTAGAGGGTGTACTTTTGATGGAAAGAAGTGTGCAGTTAAGGTCCCAAATGTTAAAAGTGATGCTATTTGTAGAATTTCTAATGAAAGTTATTGGTTGAAACGCTTAAATGAGTATGGAATTGGACCGGAGTTCGTTTATGCTGATAGTGATGTGTTAGTTATGGAATTTTTAGATGGAATCCATTTAGTTGATTACTTGAAAGTTGAGAAAGATGATGAGAAAATTAGAAAAGTGTTTAAGAAAATATTGAAAGAGTGCAGGATTATGGATAAGTTGAAGGTAAATAAGTTAGAAATGCATAGAATTACTAAGAATGCAATAGTTGTTGGAACTAATGTTGTGTTGATTGATTTTGAAAGATGTAAAAGAGTTTTAGTTCCTAAGAATGTTACTCAGTTTTTTCAGTTTTTAATTAAGAGGGGATTTGTTAGTAGTTCTAAGGTTTTGAAAGATTTGAGAAAGTATAAAGAAGATACTTCTGAAATGAACTTTAAGGTTTTGGAGAAGTTTGTTTAGATTCATATATAGTTTGTTTAGATTTATCTATTATAATGAATTCAGGAGGAGGAGTTGCAATTTCATTTGGACATTCACCAGTACTTACAACTACGAATATTGGTGGACCTGATGGACCCATAGAATCGGGTCCAAAACGTTCTCTAAAACAAGAGTTTCCTCCAGTACACTCATAAACTGCCCGTTTATATTTTTTACAACTCATCTCGTCGGGGCACCATTCAGCACATTTGTCCCTTTGAATTTGAGACATAAGGGTTTGACAATTACAAGCCTCAGTAGATACTTTGAAAGGAGGTAGCGGAGGTGGAAAATCTTGAATATTAAAAACTTGTTGACCGCTTAAATCATTATAACTATCTGTAACTAAATTTGTTGCGAACATTGCCGCAGTAAGAATTAATACAACTGTTAATATGAAACTCTTCTTTTCATGAATTTGTTTTTATTTACTAATATATAAAAGTTTATTTAAATAATTTTGAAAAATATTTTAGTCCGCGGTTGGAAATTATTTTTTGCATTACATAATTTGTGTATTTAAAAAACTAAAATAAATAGAATTATTCAAAAATTATTTTGAAGTTGCATCTGTTCCAGAAACTGTTATTTTAATGCATGCACAATGACATCTTAAAAAACACATACCACCACTACCATGGCCATGGGAAGGACAAACGGCCCGACCTCCACTATGATATAGATCCTTACATAGAGCATCACACGTACTATCTAGGTTTGATTTTAAATAATCC
>JABIPM010000020.1 GCA_018658955.1 Candidatus Woesearchaeota archaeon
CTTTCTTTTCTTCTTTAACTTCAGCTTTCTTTTCTTCTTTAACTTCAGCTTTCTTTTCTTCTTTAACTTCAGCTTTCTTTTCTTCTTTAACTTCAGCTTTCTTTTCTTCTTTAACTTCAGCTTTAGTTTCTACTACTTTCTCTTCAGATTCCTTATTTTCAGAAATTTGCTCTTCAGCTACCGTTTCGGATTTATTCTCTGTCATATCTCAAACATCCACAAAATCCATTTATAAATTTAACTATAATGAGATAATCTGACCCCTCTAAGAGATATTTTAGCCACTCTAAGAGAGACCTATCTATAATAAAATAAAAAAAAAGAAATAAAAGGAATAACTAAAAGTTCTTCCTAATACCCTTAATAAGATTCTCAGACTCTTTCCTAAGACCTAGACCTAAGCCAATTCCAAGAGCTAAAGCAACACCGATTGCCAGAGCGCCGATTATTAATAGGAAAGTATGTTCTAGTATTCCCACATTAACACCTATTTGTTCAAGAGCCATAATAATAACCATGAACAGAATAACTGCTTTTAATATTCCAGCACTTGCTCTGACACCCTTTTGTTTTGAGTGTTCCCAAGTCTTGTAATAGATGTAATTTGCCGCAGCAATACCGAATAATAATACGATAATAGCTACAATTACATTAGGTAACCAATCTACAAATTGTCCTAACAATACGCTTAAGGTTCCAAGATTTACCAAGGAAACTGCTTGTTGTAAGAACAGTATAATGATATACCACTTAAATATTTCACCTGCCACTGCTGGCACGTGAGTGTGTCCAATTGTCTTTGAGAGCCTGGCTTTTTTGACATAACTGTCAACGTTAAGTTTTTCTAACACAACCTTCAATGCATGACCTAAAATTACTGCTACAAAACCACCTACTACTAGTACGATAATTGCTGCAACTAACCCAGGTAATTGTTCAACCAAAGAGTACCATACAGCACTTAATGGATTGATTATTGATGTTGTCGTTTCACCTAAAAAACCAGTCACTATTGTTCACCTCCGTTTTCCCTAAAATTATTAGGAACATAATGACTATGTTAATTACATTTTGTTTAAAAAAATTTATAACCATTATAAAGTGTATACAAATCGGAAACAAAATCAAAAACTATTAAAAGAAAGAGTTTATCTAAAACTACAACAAAATTCTAATAAAAATTAAAAATGAATCCCAATAAAAAATTAATAATACTAGACCTTTACAAAACAATTTGGGGATCAAATTTACCATTGAGAAATGGACTGTATGAATTTCTAAACAGAGATCCGAAAAAGATATTTACTATTTGTACCGATGATCCAGATAAAAATGAAGTGAATAAATTATTAACAGAATTAAATATTCAAAATAATTTTGATAGCATTTACACTTACGAGGATATGATTAAATTAGAAACTCATATGTTTCCAAATGGAAAAGATTTAACTCAAATTTGTAAAGATTATCAAATTTCTAAAAAAGAAACAATATTCATAGGAGACAGTGATAGAGATAGAACTGACGCCCAAAGAGAAGGAATAAGTTTCATACATGTACCTGAATATACAAAACAAAGTGAACAGTTTAGTTTTGATTTAATTAATATAAATAATATAACTCAAAGGTACAGAGACCTTAGAGATATAAAATAAAAAATTATGCCTTTTTTGAAGGCAACGGTCTTTTGATAGAAATTGGTAAAAGGCCACCATCGAATTCTCTTTTAGCTAATTCGATTGGACTAAATTTAATTTCTTCTAAAACCTTTTTAGTAGTTTTAAGCAAAAGGGGAGCACCCATTGCAATTTGCAATGCTCTTGCCCCAATGATTCTTGCTTTTTCATACTTAGTAACTCTCATGTTATAATGCGCTCCTTAGTATGTCAACTTTTTCATATGCAATGCTAACCATTTGTTTAACATCTTCTGATGTAAGTGGTTCTTTTCCACCTTTTTGCATAGCACAAATAGTTCCATCTTTCAAAAATGCAACAGTTAACCTAGCATCTAAGAATTCTTCTTCTTCACAAGAAGGATCAACAATGTAATCACCGTGAATTTTTAACACAGTAACTTCGATTGGTTCATCTTCCAACGGAATAGATTTCTTAGTTCTATTGTAGTAATCAATTTTTCCAGTTTTCTTATCGAATTCTGGGAATTTTGCATCTTTCAAAGCAGCTAACGCAGCTAATGAACAAGCATCTCTAAGATTACCTGCATCATTCATCGGATACATATCAATAATTACTTGCCACACCATTTCACCTTCCTTAATACAAAGTTTAGTAAAATCCATAGCTCCACTTTCTCTGATACCTCTATCAACAACTCTTGCAAGTTCAATTGATTCAATACTAGGCGGACCCATTTCAAATCTATCACTAGCAAAAGGAGATAGTTCAGCACCAACCATAATTGATCCTTGATTAGGAGAATCAGGGTAAGGTGTGGAAATATCCATTTTAACTCCTGCAACAACTTCTGTTTCTCCAATTCTTACTCTTGCAGAACCTTCAGCAGTTTTAGGTGAGATACCATACTCAACAGAAACATCGCTTCTGTATTCCAGAAGATCTCTTCCGTCTTGTCTTTTACCTTTTTCAATTAATTGGTGTATATGTTCCTTAATTATTTTTGCCATTTTATTCGTACCTCGCTGCAATTGTTTCTTTTTGAAGTTTGTATATTTTATCACATACAACCTTTGCTAAATCAACAGCTTTACCCAAATCTTCTTGGCTGATTAATCCATCCAATTGTAAAAGAGTAATTTCTTTCTCATTAGGCATCATTGCAATTGGAATATCTACTGCATCTTCAACATCCTCTTCAGGTTTGTCTAAGTCTGCAACAACTTCTCCATTTACTTTTCCAACAGCTACAGCTGAAACTAAATCTTTCATTTCAAAACCTGCATCTGCTAGTGCCATAGATGCAGCAGTAATTGCTGCACATCTTGTTCCTGCATCTGTTTGAATTAAATTAATAAAAACATCAATACTGCAACCAGGATAATTATCCAACTTAACTGCAGGGGTTAATGCATTTTCAATTACTAAATTAATTTCTTTAGCTCTTCTGTTTGGGCCAGGTCTAACTCTGTTTCCACTTCCAGAAAAAGCCATCATATTGTAAATACATCTAATTTTTCCTCTTTCAGGATCTTGTAAAAACTTAGGATGTAATTTTTTAGGACCTCTTACTGAAGCAATTGCAATTGTTTTTCCAATTCTAAACATTGCACTTCCTTTAGCACTAGGGATTACTCCTAACTTTGCTTCCATCTCTCTAAGACCGTCAGCCTTTCTACCATCATGTCTCTTTACGGCTTTTGTATTTTTACTCATTTTTTACTCCCTTTGCCCTTCTTACCGCCAACTGCTCTTCTTACAGGTTGTTCTTCTTCATCAGATTCTTCCTTAGAGTCAGTCTTAGAGCTTTTCTTTTCTTTAGTTGTTTTTTCAGTTTCATGTGCTTTTTCTTCAGCATCATCAACAACTACGTCCTTCATTCTTTCATCAAGGAATTTTTCAATTTTCTCAGTTAAACCTTGTTCATGACCTCTTTCATTAATCATTTCTATTGCTTCAATAGCTGCAAGTTCATGTTCAGGTGCACCTTGAATCCATGCAATTCCATTTTGACCAATGATAAGTCTGCAACCAGTTTTTTCTTTAATTAAACCAATCATGCTTCCTTGTTTTCCAATTACTCTTGGAACTTTTGAAGGATTAACATTCACTAATCTTCCGCCACTAAGTTTTCTCAAACCTGGACCCTTCATAGTAAGTATCATATTTTTTCTTGTAACTTGTATTAGTTTAGCAAGAACATAGTCTCCATAGTTGTAATATTGACAAAGTTCATCTCCGTCACCAACATATTCCGGAACTTCTCTTAATGATAAGATTCCATCTCTGTATCCATCTATACTTGCAAACCAAACTGTGTTGGTCATTTCAGTAATTTTAGCAATAACCATATCTCCAGGTCTTGCTCTATAATGAGATTTAAGAGGTATAATCCTCAAAACTCTTCCGTTTATTCCTAGAACACCCATAATTGAGCTTCTAATATTTTCACCGTCTCTATATGCTCCACCAGCAGGTAAATAATCCATACCTTCAGCCAATGTTTGACCGGGAACTACGATTTCTTTTTCTTTAACAAATAATTCTCCCATATTTATTCTCTCCTTATTCAATAATTTTTAATATTTTACTCTCCACTTGTCCGTGAGAGATTTTATTTAACTCGTCAAAAAACTCATCTAAAATTCCAGAAGGAATTTCAACAATTGAGTAATATGATCCGTCACTTAACCATTCTTCTTTCTTAACCTTGTGTTTGTGTACAATGCCTTTTGCTTGTCCACCATATGAAGCTGGAATTTTAATTTCAACTTCTTTTCTTTCAAGTTTAATAGGAATAATGGCCCTTAACTCTTTGATCGCGTCTTCTAATTGTTCATCTGCAGATCTATTTTCATCTATTCTAAACTTAGATTCACTTATTGCATTCTCAATCCTATTAAGAGGATGAGGGTATCCAGTTTTACTATCTACTGCATTTACATGAACTAGATTAATCAATTTTTTCAACTTAGCTTCTTTTTCAGATTCTCTGTGCTTAGTAGTAAGTTGAATTTCGCCTTCTTTCAAAATTTTAGTTATCACTTCATTAACGTCTTCAGTTTGAAAAACCTCTTGAAAATCACTAGTGCTTGCTTTTTCACCTTTCTTTACATCAAAGTAAATTTCAGTAGTTGCAAGAATATCCTCAAATGAAACATTCTTGCCTTCTTTGAATTCCAAAGCTTTATCGCAATCTACCTTAATCTCAAAGTGTTTTCCGCCCTTCTTTAATCTGGCAATTACTGCCTTATCTACGTCAACCATTTTAAATTTCACAAAACTACTTTGTAGCTTTGCTTAATTCCTCCTTAGTATATCTTTTGAAATTCTTATCTTCTGAAAAGATGTATGCACCATCAATAGTATTTATGTTGAAATTTTCTCCAAGAGTTCTTTTCAATGCACTCATTGCAAGTTTAAGTCCTTGTTCAACAGTCATTGAATCTTTATACTCTTTGTCAAGAATTTCTTTTACTGCATCATCCATTTCACCAATAGCTGTTGCTTTGTATTCAAAGAACATCCCTGTTGGATCTGTAACAAATACATGATTCTCTTCTCCAACACCCATAAACATAATACTAACTCCGAAAGGTCTTGCCCCTCCAACTTGAGTATACATTTGTTTAGTGTTACAGATATCTTTAACCAAAGTTTCTGTTGCTATTTGAGTATTGTAAGTAACTCTATGTTGTTGCGCAATAACTTGTGCTTTTTCAACTAAAATTCTTCCATCACTCAAAATACCTGAAGCACTTGCTCCAATGTGATCATCAATTTGAAAAATCTTTTCAACTGATTTTCCCACCATCAATTTTTCAACTATTCTTTTGTCTGCTAAAATCAAAACTCCGTCCTTACATGCAATTCCAATTGCTGTTGAACCTGATTTGATTGTTTTTCTAGCGTATTCTACTTGTAAAAGTCTACCATCTGGACTAAAGACTGTACTTGCCCTATCATATCCCATTGCTTGGTGACTCATTTCATCTGCTTGCATCTTAATTTCCTCCTTGTTAACAAGTATAAACTTGCTCCGCTTTGTTAATATTTCCTGAAACTCCAATACAACTCACTGTTGCATCTTGCTTTCCAATTTTATTTATACACATTAAACCAACTTTAACATGGTCAACATATTTTCTATCCACTCGGATTATTCCTTGCTTTCCAGAACCTTTGACAAACAACACTCCCGCGTTGTTATATCCATATTCTCCTAAAAATTTAAGTAGATCATTATTTGCTTTATTTTTGAATTCCCTATAGTCTAAAGCCTTGTTTCCAAAATAGTCCACACTATAGACAAGATACCTTTTCTTTTCTCGTAAAGTGGGTCTTAATACCCTTAATTTGGTCTTTTTTTGCATTTTTCGTATGTATCTACGAAAGAAATAACCTTTTCCTTCTTCTCTTACAGCAAATATTCCAGAATTTCTAATTTATAAAGATTTCTTAAGTAAAAATCTAACAAAACCCTTATATATTACTACTAATTAGTAACTATTACAATGAAAAAAACATTAACCTCGATTTTAGCAACAATACCTCTGATTACTGGTTCTTGTAGCAATCAGCTAAATCAAGAAACTCCAGAGATTATTGCATTAAATAACTATTCTAATTTAGTTGAAAATTATTTTGAAGCTAGAAATGGGAAGATAGAATTAGATGAAGATATTACTGAGTTTTTAAGAGAGTACACAGTTTCAAATGCTACAGAAGTTGAAAAGATATTAATAAAAAATATGTACTATCTAGAAGACAACGATTATCAAGTAGATAATAATATCAAAAATCTAAATGAAATGTATGATTCTTTGGATCTCAAAAGAAAAATAGCTCTTTATGAAACAATCAAAGAGTTAAAATAATTAAGTTGTTGGTTGTTTAGGTTTTTCTTTCATGCAGTTCCAACAATAGTTCCATTTACCAGACACAATTACAGATTTGCCTGCCTCTTTAGTGGCCTTATCGCCACAAGTTATTTTTATTTTTACATCTGCCTTGCAAACCCATTTTTTTCCAAAAATACCAGATTTTTCGCCACACGTAAATGAAGAAGACAATAATTCAGTTACTGCAGAGCAATCTGAACTACAGATTTTGCTACGCCCATCATAATAAATAGTTTTCAATAATTCGTCAATTGCATCTATTCTTGCATCATTTTCTGTTTTTCCACTTCCTGTTTCAGAATAATCTAATTGTATCGTAGATTCATCTTTACATGTTCCCCCTTCTGTTTCTAAAACATTAACAAACACTGAGGAATCTGATTCTCCTAATTTTTTTAAAGGGCATTCTTCAGGACAATCGGCACTCCCCTTAGCAACACCAATAGCTGCAGTTAAAGAATTCAAAACACTGTTAATTGCGTCAGGAATATCTCCAGTACCAAAGGTTGTAGATGCCGCAGTAATTCCTGAAATTTCACCCTCGACACAATTTTTTCCACAAACCGAATTAATTCCTTCATAAGAATTCATTCCTGTAATTAAACTTAAATCAGAACTAAACAACATCGCAACCGAAAGCAACAACGTAATTGTCAAATAAAATTCATGATTCTTTTTTTCAAAATCTTCTCTTTTCATAACTATTTCTAAAGTTAACTAATTTATAAACATTTACTTAGAACACAAAATTATATTTGTCTAACTTTTTTTAAATTTGGTTTCCAATTCAAAGATTTTTTAGCTTCATCTCCAGACATGCCAATCAATCTTGCAAAAGCTAAAAGGTCTTTAGAACCCCTCATCTCTTTTAGATTGTTAGCATAACTGCAAACCACCATCTTCGTTCCTATTTTTTGACAAATTTTAACATTTTGTCTCATCCTTCCAAGAATCCTAGCCCTTTCAACACCGGTTGCATTCAAAACAAAACTAAATCCCAAACCAATAGCCACATCATTGTTTACTGCTAATTTAGCCAACACTTGATTTAATCCAGAAACTCTGTAATGAACCTTATCTTTCAAACTTTTCAACTCAGGATTCATCAAAACATCATTTTGTTTATTGCTAACATAATTTCTATTCTTGTCTTCAGTTCCACCTTCTACAAGTTTCAAATCTCCGCAAGTAATTACTTTAGAAAATCCTAACTTCTTTCCCTGAGATTTTATTTCTTCATCCACTTCGCATCTTACAATATCAATCATTTTACTATGGAGTCAAAAGTTTCAACAACCTCTTCAAATTTTTCTTCATTAATCGTACCTAACTTTTTAATTATTAAATTTTTATCTAATTTTAAAATACTTTCAACTTTAACACAGCAATCATCCCTTAAAATTCCTTCAACAATATCTTGAGAATCCAAAAAAACTGAAAATAAATCTTTAGAAATATTAGAAGTAATCGCCATAACAATTACATCTTCAGAACACTTGTTGAATTGAGTATTACTAAAAACCAAAACTGGTCTAAATTTATTTCCTTGTTGGTTGGAAAAGGGAAAGGGAACTAATAAAATATCCTTTTGTTGTATTTTTGAGATCATAAATATTTATCCCAAGTTTCTGCATCTTTTTTGTTATTCCAAATTTTTTCAAGAGATTTTTCGGCTAAAGCTAACCATCCTTGTTTTTCTTTTTGAGATTCTTCTATTTTATCTCTAAGCAAATTTCTTATAAATTCAGATTTAGAAGGATAATTTTTAGTTTTAACAAAATTATCCAGCTTATCAGCTTCTGGTTTTGGAAGTTTAATTGTTATTGTTTTCATAGTAATCTCTAGGGATTACCCATATTTAAATCTTCTTATTTAATCCTTTTCCTTCAATAATTTTAACTTTATGCCCTTCTTCTTTTGATTCAATCAAACAAGTTTCCATTATCTCTGCCTCAATATTTTCTTCTATTTTTTTCTTTGAATATTTTCTTTTTTCTAATCTCTTTCTTAACGTTTTAACATCACATCTAACCACAACCACTAAATCAACAAGTTTCTTAGACAAATAATGGCTTAAATGTCCATCAAACACCGCGCCTTTCCAGCCCTCTTTATTAAAACCGTCAATTAAATCTTTCAACAAAAAAACTAATTCATCTACATCAACGATATAAGTTTTCAAACTTCGATCATAATGGTCATAAACCTTATACTTTTTTACAAAATCGCCAATACTAAAATACAAATAACTTTTAGTTTTCGCTAATTTCTTAGCATAAGTGGTTTTTCCAGTACCTGCACTTCCAGTCACACATATTACTTTCATACTATATAAAACACAAAAATCATTTAAAAAGTCTCTCAAAAACTACTTAAGAAAGTTAAAACTCATTACATTGTGTCTAAAACAGAATATTTACAAAATCTAGTAAAAGAAACATTAACTCAACTGATGGAAGAAGATAGCAGATTCATAGTTTCACAAAATTATTACAATTTCTATGAAGTAACTGGAGAATTAAAAGTAATTCAAAAAAATTTAGACCATTATATTCATCAGGAAATAGAATCTGACTTTGTTCCAGGAAAAAATTTAGAAGAATTTATCGATGAATGTTTGATAACAGATAAAGTATTTACTTGTGATCAAAGTCCTTTAAAGAATTATAAATCAAGACTGACAGAATTCAAAACCATATTTCCTTACAAAGAAAAAATTTCACCAAATAAATTAGAAATTAAAATCAATTCTCGAGATTTCAAAGAAGGATTATTTAAAGAAAGTTTAATTGGATATTTAATAGCGCCCACAGGACTACTAACAAGCCAGTATGCACCAAAAACTAATGAATGATTGTTCCAATATATTTTTCATTTCTTAATAATTTTTTTAGATTAGGAATACTTTCACCGACAATATAAGTAGGAATATTATTTTTCTTAATAATTTTAGAAGCGTTTTGATCCAAAACAAAATGTTGTCCGGGATGATATTTCATAGCCATAACTCTTTTATGGAAATCTAAAAAACTAATATCTGAAATAAATTTTGCTAATTTACAAGTTTTAGGATTTTTACTATACAGTCCATTTACATTTGTTACATTGATGAATCTAGTTTTCAATCTATGTGCGATCGCTGCAGCAGTCCCATCGCTTGTTTGATCAGGAGCATATCTCAAACCACCACAAAATACGACTTTATGTTTTGCAAGCATATTATTTACTTCTTTTATCGAAGTAGGCAGGTGTCTAGTATTAGCACACTTCCCAAAAGCATTAGCCATCATTCTTGCATTAGTTCTTGTGATTGCAATTCCAAAATGAGATAAGAATTCTTTATTTGAATTAAAATGTTCTAATGCATTAATATATGTTCTTGCAATAGTTCCCCCCCCAATAACAATCACAAACTTTCTATCTCTAAAAGAAGTTATTAGTTTTTTTAATTTTTTAATATAAGAATAATTAACAGAGCATCCATCAAATAGAAGACTCCCTCCAACACTCAACACCTCAACTTTCATAAGAATATAATCTTAAAACTCATTTAAATAATTGTCTCTAATCTCATCTTTTACGATGTTCTAAAGAATCGAACAAACAATCCACCAATGTAGTTCCATAACTCATCAAATATGATTCTCTTTCACCATAATGATCTTTTTCTTTATTGAAAATTACTCTCAACCCTAATCCTCTTTTGTTTCCAAATTTTTCTTCATCTTTAATTATAATTTTACTAACAACAAATACTCCCTTACCCCTGTTAAGAACCATATAATCTTCTTCTGCTAGATAATCTGCAATAGATTTCATTTGAGTCTTATATTCTGCAATCAAATCATTAATTTGAATATTTACACCTTTTTGGTAATAAGGTCTCAACCAGTATTCAAAAAATTTATTTTCTTCTGGGGCCATACTTTCCAAAAATTCAAAAGCTAATTGTTCATCTTTTTTTGAAAATTCAAAATCATCCATCACTCATCATCCACCGTAAATAATCTTGAATCTTTAACTGCCCAAAGGCCAATTCTTGCACCAGCATCTAACCATCCATGCGCATAGTTTAATGCCGCAAATGCATTAATATAATCATCCTTATCTCTAAAATGTTGCGCATCAGATAAATATCTTTCAATCATATCTAAGAAATCTTCTCTTGCACCATCAATTTTTACTTTTGGAGGAGTTTCTTTAGCTTTTTCATAAGCCTCTTTACTAATAGAGAAATATTTATCCAGTTTATTGTCACTAACTTCCTTCACTGTAAACTACTCAAGAATTAGTCGTTTAAATGATTTACTCATGTTTTAAACTCCACTTAACAGTATTCCTTCTGTGTTGGTAATACCAACAAACTAGTTTATTTTCTAAAGAAAAGTTAACAATAACAACCGATTGGTTAAACCAACCAAAAAACTTATATATTCCTTCTGTGTTGGTAATACCAACATGAATAAAGAAAAACTAATAGAAAATATTAAAACAATACTAAACTCTGCAGAGTTAGTGTATAAAACCAAAGATTATACCTCTTCAACAATACTTTATTTCAAAACCATATTTAGCATACTAGACTTAATTTTATTACAGTCATCAGGAATAACTCCAAAAGATCACACAGAAAGATTTAGAATGTTAGAAAATTCACATAAAGAACTATATGAATTTATAGACAAATATTTCAAAATATATAGAGATACTTATTCAATTTCAATAGATAAAGAAACTTGCGAGGATATAAGAAAAAATGTCAAAAGAATTATCAAAGAATACAACATTCAAATCTGAAATTAAAAAATTTTTAAAAGAAAATAGTAATGAAATCCTAGATGTTATCCTATTTGGTTCAGCAATGAAAGGAAAAGAAAATCCAAAAGACATCGATTTATTAATCTTATACTCAGTTAAGAAAAATATAGATAAAAGCTATGAATTCAAAAAAATATTAAAATCAAAAGGATTTCTTGTAGAAACTATTGATAAAACCTACAAAGAATTAATTGAAGGTTCGTTTAAAGCAGTAGAAGGCATTCTTGCAGAAGGATTTAGTTTTAAAAACAACAACTTATTGTCACAAAATCTCGGCTATATGAATTTAATTTTATTTAAATATGATTTAATTAACTTAAACAAATCAGAAAGAATGCGATTCTATTATAGTTTGTATGGTAGAACAAAAGAACAAAAAGGAATTATCCAAGAATTGAATTCAATAAAATTTTCAGACAGCATAATTCTTTGTCCTGCAAACAACTCAGAAGAAATGTCAGAATATCTCAATAGTTGGAAAATAAAACATTTAAAATTTCCAATTTTAATACCTTCAAGATTAAAAAATATATTATAAAATTAACTGATTTACTCATATCTCGCATAATCGCTTATTCTAACTTCATCAATTAATCCATCAAAGTAATTATTTAAACCCGTATCACAACCGCCATCAGTGTATCTCCCAATATTCAAACAACCATCCGTAATAAACGTTCCATTTTTATATTTCTCTGACCCTAAGTTTTGTTCTTGAACGCCATTAACAAACAGTTTAACTTCAGTACCATTGTAGGTCATCGCAACATGCGCCCACTGATTCGCAGTAATAGGAATTGTTCCAACAAGTAACGGTCCAAAATGACCATTTTCCGTACGAATTCTTCCTCCAAAAAAACCATTCTTCAATGCAATCATAAACGGCCCGTTTTTTGTCACAATATGTTGTATATTGTTAGGGCTAAGTGGATAAATCCATGCTTCGACAGTAAGTTCCCCCAGACCACGAAGATCCACCCCATTACCTATTCCTTTTATATGGTCATCCACTCCATCAAAACTTAAGGCCGTTCCATATTTTCCGTCCGTCCAATCACCATACATAACTTTATTTGCATCATTCATTCTTTTAATTTGATCAGCAGAAACAGCGTTTGAATAAATTCCAACTTCATCAATCATACCCCCAAAATTATGATTTAAATTTGGATTACTTGGTATATCCACTCTCCAATCCCCTACCGTCATGTTAGCATTGGCTGAAAAGAGCATAGGATTGGTATGGGTATTTGTTGCTTGAACTTCAACACCGTCCAAAAGTATCTTTACATTATCTGACCCAAGTGCAGAATCAAAAGTAACTGCTACATCATGCCATTCGCTATGATTATCTAACATATTTATTCCATCAGAATAAACAAGTTGCTGAATACTGTTCTTAAAAGAAAAGAGGATTCTACCATCAGACCTATAATCTAAATAAGGCATATTCTGCCCCAAAACCATACTATGGGGAGTAGGGTTCTCTGCCTGTGTTTTATTCCAGTTTAACATTGTAATCACTGAAAGTTCACCAATACTATTTGGAATCAAACCCCCAAAAACATCGCCATAATCTACAAAATCATCATCCCCATCTAAAACAATTCCATTTCTGTTTTCAGAAGTAATAAAGCTTGGACAATTATCTCCCGCACAACTCCCACCATAACCATTTCCACTTGAATCTAAATAGTTTCCATCAAAATGTAATAACAATTCTGTATTCCCGTAATGTGTTCCATCATTACCATTGCTACTTGAATCTCCAACAACAGATCCATCACTTTCATCAAACTTATACAACAATAAAGTATTTCCATCAGAACCATAACCATTTCCACTTCCGCCAAAAGATTGCGAATCCCCATTAGCAATTAATGCAATTAAAGAAGTTGCTTTGGAATGCATAATGGAACTATCTGCAAAATTATATGAAAAATCCAACCTATCATCAAAAAAATCCAAATTACTAAAAGGGCAACCCCCAATAGTAAACAATCTTTCCTCTCCATTTTTCAAAGGCGGAGTATCTGAAGAACCTGCACAATCAGTATATGTAAAAGAAATAGAACTTATATCTTTTCCATAAGAATTCTTAACAATCAGTTTAATACTCCCCTCATCAACACTAAAATCTTTACATAAAAATCCGGGACCCATCATACATTTTTCATTAACAAAGAATTTATCTCCACCAAAAGTAAACCACAAAGAACTAATCACTAACAGAAGAACAACCAACGCCCAACCATAAGTCATAATGAACTCCAACGCACTCTGACCTTTTTTATTCATCACGTATACCTCACAATATTACTTATTCTTAATTCATCAACCATAGTATCTACCTGCATAGTAGAAGTCAAACAACTTCCAACATATAATCCATTTTCATAAGTCTCAGGAAAATTACTTGCAACACCTGTCTTCTTAACAACACTTGCACCATCAATAAACATTTCAATATATCCACCATCAGTAGATTTATCCCAAGTTACTGCAAAATGATGCCACCCTTCATCGACATTATTTGCAGAGTAAGTAACACTTTTAGATATACCTGCAGAATTTGAAATGATAAATGCATATGCATCATAATTATTTCCGCCCAGATATCCTAAAGAAAAACTATTTGAATACAGTTGGTTTGATACTGGCGAAGAATGAGTAAAAATATATTTATTTTTACCCTCTGCAGTTAACAAATCATTAACATATACCCACATTTCAATAGTTCCTTCTTCAAAATCAAGAGTAGTTTCATCAGCAGGATACTTTAACACATCCGGACC
>JABIPM010000017.1 GCA_018658955.1 Candidatus Woesearchaeota archaeon
GTATTATCGCTATCCTGAATGTATAGATAATCTCCAACATATCCATCAAGAATTCCTTCACTTTCTGTAAAGTTAACTCTAGGTGAATAACCGATGGCATCAGAATTATCTGTAAATCTCAAGTACTGATTAAATTCTGTTGAACCTTCATCAGTTGTAATCTTACCACTAGCAAGTCCACCACCAGCAACTTCAACATCTGTTAAAGTTTCTCTAACATCTCCAATAGTTTCTCTTAATTCTAGTAAATCACTAGAGTGAGAAATTTCTACTGCGTCACCAGAAACTGTTACGCTTCCAGAAGATGCTGCATCAGGTGCACATACTTTACTATCAAATTGTAGTTGCTTTGCAATATCCAAAGCTCCAATTGTATCTGCAGATCTTGCCTCTGCTCCAACAACAATTGCTATGTTGCCAGAATCTTTACCATCCACAATGAAGGGAGATGGATAATCTGCCATATCAGGTTGAGCCAAAGCGCCGGTCATTGTTGCACCAAGCATAGCTACTCCTGTTCCTATTGCTGCAATTCTTTTTACAGCTCTCTTTAATCTTTGCATTTGTTAAACCTCCGAATGTTTAACCATTATTTTTTCTTGGCGTAGTCGCCAGATTGTATCGTCCATAAGACAATTGTCTCTATATGTTGTCATTACTATTACTCAGAAAACACAGTTTCAGTTTATAAATATTTGCCCATTAAACCATGCATTTTAAGGCTTAAACCATCAAAAACACGCAATACAGCCAATTTCATCAAAAAACAGCCAAAATCACTAATTTTTTACTCAAGTTAATCACTTCAAGGTAATCAATTACCCACATAACTTAAATTTTACTTCGTAAAATAATCCATTTTTAGGAAATGGATAACTTGAAACTAAACCTAAATTACATGCACCATATTCATATATTTCTACTCCATCAATATAGGCACTAAACTTATAACTCTCTCCAGGCCTCAAAACAACAGAATAAACCTCAATTAGGGTACTTTCCAGCCCACTACAATTACCATTACCACACTCAACTACTAAACCCTCAATATTACCCAAACCTTCTAAATCCAATTGCATAACGGATTTTAAAGCATTTTCAGCCTCTAAACCTCTTCTTTCACCTACACTAGACTTAGAATCAGCAATATTACTAAAACCTAAGTAAAACATACCCATAAGTATCAATATTACCACAATTACCATCAATCCAACAATTTCAGATTGCCCTTTACTTCCTAATTGTGTCATAATGATCTATTTCTAACCTCCCAACAACATATCTATCAAATTCAGGATAGTATAATGAAACGATAGTAGATATTTTACTCCCATACTCATTATCAGGATTAAACTCATAAACTGTCCACTTCCCACAATTATTTGGATAATCCATTTGTATATAATTAGCAGTATCACATTCAACCTCAAGTACACTTCCATCCAATACAGGATAGATCTGTCTAAAAACTATTTTTTTTCTACCAAATATACTTCTAAATCTACCTAAATCCTCACCTAAAACTCTTCTAAATGGTAAAAACTTTCCAGCATCAACACAATCTCCATCACCGCAAGCAAGTTCATCTAAATTAACTGCTTTAGCAAGCATAATTGTTGCAGCCCTTTCACTTAATTCTCCCTCAAGACTTTTATTTTTTTCAAAACTAAATCTATAATACCCAACAACACCAATAATTAGTATTATCAACACAATAAACACTACTAAAATTGTTTCAGTTACATGCACTTGTCCTTTTTTCATCTTCAATAAATTGTTGAACAACTCTTCTCCCTCAATCCCCTATTTTGTCTTTCAATTTTTTCAAAATAATTATAAAATTCAGATTTAGAATTAACACTCAAAAAAGTATTTAACATTCTTCTCCCTTCATTTAATAAATTCAAACAATCAGGATCATTTGTTTTTCCCATTAACCTTTGAACCTTATAATTATATATCTGAGTAATGGTTCTAAATCTTTCCATCGCCCTATCCTTAGCACAAGTATAACCTGTACCTGAAAATATCAAACCATATAACATTTCATCACCTAAATAAAACACATCTTCAATATCCCCATAATTATTATAAATTTTAGCAGTATTTACATTTAAATTAACCTCAATGATTTCTACTTTAACATCTCCATAGAATGAATTTTTTATTCTTTTAACAGTATAATCTGAACTCCCAAAAAATACAAAAGTAAATTTGTCTGCATATTTAGCTTGACCGGAAAAATCAGAAGGATTAAAATCTGAACTCCCAACAGTTTGAAAATTCATATTATTTGGAATATTATTAGCTAAATCTAAAACATCATCAGAATTATCAGAATCATGAACTAGAACGTAATAATTTTTTAAATTGCTCAAATAGTTAAAAGTTACAACCCTATAAGGGAACTCCCACTTTTGCGTCCACATATTAATTGTTTCCCCTTCTAACCGTCCAGCAGAGAAAATAACCTTATCAGTACTTCTTTCAGCATAATTATCATCTTCCCATTCACCTGCAGAAATACTTCCACATTCAAATCCAATTAAAAATTCATCTTCTAATTCCAATACATTTCCTCCTTCACCTAAACCTAATGCATCTAATTTATCATCAATAAAAACAACCATTTTATTTCCTTCAAGTACTTTTGAACCTTCTAAATGGGTAACAGAAAAACTCACGAAAAAACTTAACAAAACCGCACCAGCAATAGTACCAAAGATCCACTTAAACATCAAGTTAATATCTCCTTTCTTATTCATCTCTAACACCCACAACTACTTGATTATCTTTAAGATAAGTTTCTAAAACTAATTCAACACCATTAGTTGTACTCACACATAAAGGATTAATACTCTTATCATCCAACACTAAATTCTCAATATAATAATCAGGATAGGGAGGA
>JABIPM010000031.1 GCA_018658955.1 Candidatus Woesearchaeota archaeon
AGAAGTATATCCTGAAAAAGATTATGCTGAAACAGAAACTCAAGAATCAATTGAAACAGGATCCCCTGTACAAGATGTAATTCCATGGGATTTAGCAGGAAAATACGAAGAAGAAGCAAAAGAGAACGCATCACCTATTGTGGCAATAATTCTTCCATTATTAATAATAGCAATTTTAGTATTTTTACTTTCAGGTAAAAAGAAAAAAACTAAAACAAAGAAATTTTCAGAAGTAATAAAAAATAACTAATTATTCTTTTTTCTCTTCATCTTTTTCAACAACAGCTTCGGTGGGTTTTGGTTGTCCAGCTTCAACACTTAACTTTGCCATTTCCCTTTTCATAACTACATTTTCAGCATGAAGATTTTTTACAAGCATATCATACTGATGTAATCTAGCAATTAAATCATTCCAAAGATTATTCAAAATATTTCTTTCAAAATTTATCTTAGATGGCTCTACAACTTCTAATGTGCTAGGCATAAAGTCAAAACAAAATCCAGTAATCATATCAACTTCATCAAATTCTAATTCTGCTTCAACAAATTTACTCCAAAAAGGTCTGTCTTCAATTTTAGTAGATTCAGAAACTTTTTCTTCTATGCATTTGAAATAATCAGAATTCTTTAATTTTTCAACAACCATGTCCATGGTTTTACTAACATGTTCTTCAGGAGATCCCATTATCTCCATAATTGCTCTTACTTTAATTTTTCCTTCTTCCATTTTAATTTCGTTTAAGCCAATAAAATAGCCCTAAGCTCCCCACAAAATAACTTAAATAAAGGGTCAAATCTCCATTAATATCGTTATCTACTATTTTGGTAGCTGATTTAATTACAACCTCTTCTTGCTTGTTTATATTGCTTTCTCTTTCATTTAAAGCAACAATCTGGCCTTCTTCAATCATCACAGTCTCACCCTCAAACTTTAACCAGACGAGCCTGTAGTCCTCATCACCAAAACCTTCTACAACTAACACATATTCACCTTCAACAGCATTAATCTCTCCACAAGTCGCTACAGGAAGCTCGATGCTCTGCCCACGTTGAGGATTAATCTTCAATGAACTAATCTCATTAACATCCCTAACATAAGCAGAAATTTCTTCTTTTTTATTACGATTATTCCATAAGTCTATTCCTACTTTCAAATTTCCACATTTATTTTCTGGAACTTCAACATAATTAATCTTTATCCAGCTACTTTCACTTTTGTTAATTTTTTCATCTTCGCTAACTTCTTCAGAATCTTCCTCTTCTTCATTATCAATTAAACCATAACTTCCAGGACTAGGATCACATTCAAGAATAACTTCATCAAAACATAAGGCCTTTCCATTTCCATTTGCTAAATCTCCATTATACTCTATTTCAAAAATTAAGTTGGCATCCGGATCGTGTAGATAGATTTCATCTCCACTGTTTCCTAACCCATTTCCAATTGCTTTTCCAGCACTGTAAACACTAACATCATCAAAGTTTAAATCAAAAACAAGTAACTCTTCTTCAATAATTAAATTTAATTTACTATTTCCTGAACCATTCAATAAAATTAAAGCATCAGAACTGCTCCCATCTCTAATTATCCATCCTTCTAAGTTAGTTTCACTCTCAAACAAAACTTCTACATATTCTCCATTATTATCATTTCCAACAGGATTATACATAACTTCGGTAATCTCTCCACTAACACAACTACTAAGTAAAATAAATAATAAACTTATTCGAATTAACATAAAATTAATTAAATTTTATTTAATTAAAAGCTTCCACTATTTTTTCCGAAAATTATTCGATTAAACTCTCAAAAGAAATACCATAACTAGCAACAAGTTCTTTGTCAAAGTAATAGTTTTCTAAACCTTTGCTTCTTCCAAGTTGAGAAGACTTCAAAAACGCCCATTTCTTTCCATCAAAACGAACACCTACCCATGCATCTGCACCAAAACCTTTTGAAAAACTTTCTAATTCTCCAATCTGTTCCTTAGAAATATATCTTCTTTGTTTTCCTTTTCCGCTCTTACATTCAACAGCAATACTTCTTCCATCCTTACCAGCTAAAAGATCAGGACAAGGAAATGGCATACTTCCAGAACCTGCAATTCTAATACAGAACCAGCCATGTTTCCAGAACATATGTAATAGTTCTCTTTCAGTTCTCGACCCCTTTACTTTACTCATAGGATATTATTAGAATTAAACTTTAAAAAATTATTTAAAAAAAAGAAAAATCAAGAGACTTAAAGGTCTCTTGCTTTTACGGTTGCTCTTCCGTTTTCTTTAGCTCTTCTTGAAGCATCATTGATTAACGCTTGAACTTTTTCACTTAAACAGTCTGCAAAGTCTCCAGCTACGTTCATTCCTTTTGCTGCTTCCTTAACTTTACTTCTTACAACTAACATTTCTGCCATTTTAATAGTACCTCGTTTTATTTTTTAATAATCATGAAAACACTTTACAGCGTCTATATCTCACGATTTCAATGAACTAAAAATCAAGGTCATTTATAAAGATTTCGTTAATATAGCCTCTATTTGCCGTTTTTAGCTATCTTAGGGCACTTTCAAAAGCTATTTAAGTAATCTTATTGTAAATCCTCACATGGCTGAAAATCTAATGAATTGGGCAGACGTAACTGCAGAAAAGGTAATTCAAGAAAAGGGAGATAAGGATTCCTATGTAGTTGCAGCAGGAATAAGTCCTTCAGGCCACATACACATTGGAAATTTTAGAGAAATAATTACATCAGCACAAGTAGCAAAAGCATTAAGATCTAGAGGAAAAAAAGTACGTTTCATTTATTCATGGGATGATTTTGATGCATTTAGAAAAGTTCCAAAAGATTTTCCAGAAGATTTCAAACAATATTTAGGAATGCCCCTATGCAAGGTTCCAGATCCACACGGATGTCACAAAAGTTATTCTGAACATTTTGAAAAAGAACTAGAAAACGTAATTGGGCAATTTGATTGGGGAATTGAATTTATTTATCAAGGAAATATGTATCAAGATTGTAAATACGCAGAGCATATTAAAGAAGTATTAAACAATAAAGAAAAAATTACAGAAGTATTAAACAAACATAGAAAGGAACCTTTAGCAAAAGAATGGTTGCCTATAGAAGTCTTCTGTGAAAAGTGTTGGAAAAACACAACAAATATTTTAGAATACGATGGAGAATATGAACTCCATTATGAATGTAAATGTAATCATTCGAATAAATTTGATTTTAGAAAAATAGGTAATGTCGCTCTTTTATGGAGAGTAGATTGGCCAATGAGATGGAACTACGAACAAGTAGACTTCGAACCAGGAGGCAAGGATCATTCTGCAGCAGGAGGGTCATACGATACTGCTAAGAAAATAGCACCCGCACTTTGGAATTTTGAAGCCCCAACTTACAGGGCGTATGAATGGATTGCAATGAAAGGCGGAAAACAATTTACAAGTTCAGGTGGAGTTGTTACATTACCGGAAGATGTTATGAAGATATATGAACCTGATGTAGCCACATATCTTTTTGCAGGAACACAACCAAATAAAACATTTGAAATTAGTTTTGATTTAGACACATTAAAAATTTATGAAGATTTTGATAAATGTGAAAAAATTTACTTCAATAAAGAAGAAGTTACAGAGAAAGAATCTAAAAAACAAAAAAGAATTTATGAGTTATCTTGTAAGACATTACCCAAGGAGTTTGGAGAACAAATAACTTTCAGACATTTAACAACGTTAGTTCAAATTCATGAAGGAGACATAGAAAAAGCAACAAAAGGAATAAACTCCTCAAGAATCAAAACAAGGGCCCAATGTGCATTAAATTGGTTAGAATCGTATGCTCCAGAAGATTTCAAGTTTGCAGTACATACAAAAATCACCAAGGAAATTAACGAACACCTAGATGAATCAATCAAACCAGCATTAAAGGAATTGGTTGAAATATTAAAAAATAAACACACTCCAGAATCATTATTCAATGAGTTTTATGAACTATGTCAAAAACACAAAATAAAAAACTCAGATTTTTTCAAAGGAGCATATTTAGCAATTATTGGCAAACAAAAAGGGCCAAGATTAGCAAATTTCATAGTTACATTAGGGCAGGAAAGAGTAGCAAAATTACTTGAGGGCATCCAATGAAACATTTATTCCATTTAGGAAGAGATGCAGAACTAAGCATTCTCGAAGTAGTATCTTATCTTAAGAGAACAGATAGAGAGTATGAACTTCTAAAAATAACTAAAAAGTGTATTCAAGCAGAAATAAAAAAATTCGATCCTAAAAAAGCAATTAGTGCATTAGGAGGAACAATAAAAATATCTACTGAAGTAGAGAATTCAGAAGAATTTATTTTAAGAGTACTTTCAAACTTTACAAAATCTAAGGTAATTTATGCATTAAATGAATTTGAATCCTCAGATGAAACCAAAGAAGAGTTAGTAAAAACAATAAAACAATTTGCTAAAGAACAAAAATTAAAACTATTGCAGAAACATATAACAGAAAAAGAAATTCCACCCTCAAAATCAAAAAACTTAGATATGGAGTTAACTTTATTCAAAAATAAACTTTATAGAGTATCAGCAGTATCTGATCCAAAAGGTTACAAGGCAAGAGATGAAGAAAGGCCAAATTTTGATCCATTAAGAGTTACATCAATTAGGTTAGCAAAGATCTTAATTAACTTAGCACAACCAACAAATAAATCAAAATTATTAATTCCTTACACTGGACTAGGAACAATTTCTCAAGAAGCCTACTTAATGGGCATAGAAAGTATTGGAATTGAAGAAAATCCTATGCTATTCAAAAGAGGTAAGCAAAATCTTAGTTGGTTAAAAGATAATTTCAAATCACATGCAAAAATATCTATGAAACAATTAAATCTCCATAGAATTTCAAAAGAATTAAGCAATATAGATTGTATTGCAACAGAACCAGATTTAGGACCATATATTAGAAAGTTACCTACAGAATCTGAAGCAAGAGAGTTAGCAAAATCCCTTTCAAGATCTTACGACATGCTACTCCAGCAAGCCTCAAAATTATTAAAAAGAGGCTCAAAAATGTCGATTATAGTCCCAAACTTCAAAACTAGAGATTCTAAGATTATTCGGATAGGATTCCAATCTATGCTCAGAAAACATGGATTTGAGATATATCAGCCCCTAGAGAATACTATGATCCCTATTGATTATAAGTTAAAAAACAGCAAAATAAAGCGTAAGATATATGTTTTAGAAAAGCTTAAATAACCTTTTTTCAATCCTAAATTCATGGGAAGAATCAAAACACAATTAATCAAAAGGTCAACTATCAAGTTACTAGAAGCAAAAAGATCTTCATTTACTAAGAATTTTGAAGAAAATAAGAAGGTTGTTCAAGAACTACTGACTGCCCCTGGTAAAAAGATGAGAAACGTAATAGCAGGATATGCTACTAGATTAGTTAAGAACGAAAAAGAACTTTAATTTAGCTTCATTCTAAGGGAGGGTGACTCAAGATGATAGATAAGACTACAGATTATGATTCAAAAGATCATGTCGTTTTTATCGGAGATAAACCCTTTATGAATTATGTAACTGGTGTAATTATGCAATTTACAACTCAAAAAGCAGAAACTTCTACAATTAAAGCAAGAGGGAAATTCATAAGCAAAGCAGTCGATATTGCCGAAGTTGCAGCAAAAAGATTTCTTGAAGGCCAAATTGAAGTTTCAACTATCTCTATCGATAGTGAAGGTTTCAAGAACACTGAAGGTAAAGACGTGAGAGTTTCCACAATTGAAATAGTTCTAAAGAAGTTATAATCACTCTAAAGGGTAGCGAACAATTAATAAATAGAAAATTCTTTTTATAAATATGGCTTTAGAGGTGCTGTCTAATTTACAGATAAATCTATTATTTGATATAGCAATTATAATTGTATTTGCAACCATAATTGCATTTATCGCAAGATTATTCAAACAACCATTAATTGTAGGTTATATTTTAGCAGGAATTCTTTTAGGGCCAACAACATTCCAATTAATTAAAAATCAAGAGATTATTTTTGCACTTTCAGAAATAGGAATTGCATTTTTGTTATTCTTTGTAGGTCTAGAAATGGATCTAAAGAAACTAAAAGAAGTAGGTTTCTTTTCAACGGCTGGAACGATTATACAAGTAGTGTTAACTTTCCTTGCAGCATTCTTTATTTTACTAAAATTTGGAATGGCTAGCACAGTTGCTTCAATCTTAAGTTTAATCGTTGCATTTAGCAGCACATCAATCGTAGTTAAAATCTTTTCAGATAATGATGAGATAGATACACTATCTAGCAGGTTGGCATTAGGATTATTATTAATGCAAGACATAATCGTTATTTTCTTACTTTCAACAATTTCCACAACAACTTCAATTACAATAATATCTTTAGCAACTTCTTTTTTCAAAGGAATTGCAATATTCGCAACTGCACTTCTAATGTCTAGTGTAGTGTTCCCCAGACTATTTGCAGCAGCTGCAGAATACAGGGAAATGATACTATTACTTTCATTAACAACTTGTTTTATCTTTTCAACAATAGCCGCATATTTTGGATTTTCAATTGCGGTTGGAGCATTCTTAGCAGGAATAAGTATCGCTCCGCTAAAATACAGTTTAAACATTCAAGGTATGGTTGAACCATTAAAGGATTTCTTCGCAACAATCTTCTTTGTATCACTAGGACTTCAAATGAAATTTGCAGGCATGGGGAATTTAATTAATATTTTTTGGGCAATGTTAGCTTTAGTAATCATCTTCAAACCATTATTGATTGCAACAATTGCATTATTATTTGGATATGAAAAAAGGGCAGCATCAGCTGCAGGTTTCTCTCTTGGGCAAGTTAGTGAGTTTTCGTTAATTATTGCAGCAGTAGCGTTAAGTAATGGATTAATTGGTTCAGAAATATTTTCATTAACAGTGCTATTGGTTGCAGTTTCAATCGTAACAACTGCATACACCTTGAGAATTGAAGGCAAAATCTATTCATTCTTATCTGGATACTATGGATTCATTTCTTCACTTCTTCCAAAAAGTAAATTAAGAAAAGAAAAGAAATTAAGAAAAAAAGATATTGTATTATTTGGATGTCATAGGATGGGTGCAATATTTTTAGAAACTTTCAAAAAAGCAAAGAAAAAAGTTTTAGTTATCGATCACAACCCTCATAGAGTTGAAGAATTAGAAAGAATGAAAGTAAACTGTTTGTACGGTAACATTTCAAATGAAGAAATTCTAAAACATGCAGGATTAAGTAATACTGAATTTGTAGTTTCCACAGTAAGAACAGTTGAAGATAATCTCTATATGATTAATTATATTAAGGAGCGAAAATATGATACAAAAATAATTGTAGTTGCAGAACATATTCATCAAGCATTAGACCTTTACGATGCAGGCGCAGATTATGTAATCATTCCACATATCGTATCTGGAGAAAAAATGTCTACAATAATCAAGGATCTTTTCAAAGGAAAAAAGAAGATTGAAAGAATCAAAAATCAAAGCATCGACCATATTCTATTCATCGAGAGATTTGGCAGAAACATAAAAGGATAGTGCCTCCAGAGGGACTTGAACCCTCGATCTTCAGCTTATGAGACTGACGATTTAGCCAACTAATCTACGGAGGCGCATAAATAATCTTTAGAACTGCGTTTAAAAGAGTTTCTTTGAGACTCTAGGGATTCTCTTCTTCCACTTCTTTAACGATTTTTTTTATCTCTTCAGCCATTTTCAATCTTTCATCTTCAGATTCATACTCTTTTCCTGGCCAAGAAACCAAACCATCGTTCTCATTTCTAGGAATTATGTGGAAATGTAAGTGATTAACTAACTGTCCTGCAGCGAGTTTATTGTTTTGCCCTATATTCACCCCATCAGAAATCTTATCTACCACTTGAGCCATCTTTTTAACTCTTAAAATAACATCTTGCAATACATTTTCAGGAGTTTCTAATATAGTTTCATAATGGTCTTTAGGAATCACCAATAGATGTCCTTGATTAATGGGATTAATATCTAAAAAAACTAAAACTTTCTCATCTTCATAAACTCTTTCAGCAGGAATCTCTTTATTCACAATTTTACAAAAAATACAATCATTCATCTAAAAGTCCCCAAGTTTTTGCTTTCTCTCTCATCTTTTTCAAAAAACTCTTCTTGGTACTTCTATCCACTTTAGGTCTAACCTTTTTGTAAATCTTTCTTCTTTCTTTTCTTGCAGATCCAGACATTGCAATTTTTTTAGCTTTCGCTGCTCTTTCTTTCTTCTCTTCTCTGAACTTTCCTTTAACAGCAGACATACGTTTTCTTCGTTGCATAGTAACTCTTCTGCTTTTTGCTTTTCTTCCCATAAAAATATCAAGAATTAGGACTATAATAACCTTACGATAAGGAAATATGGACCGGTCGGGATTTGAACCCGAAGTCTCATCCGTGCCACGGACACGTCATACCAGGTTAGACCACCGGCCCATTAAACAGATTCAAACTTAACAGTTCCTTTTAGAAGTTCTCTAATTAAATTATTCAATTCAGAAATCTTAACTCTCTTCTGTTCTTCAGAATCTCTGTCCCTTAAAGTAACAGTATCATCTTTCGAACTATCATGATCAACAGTAATGCAGTAAGCAGTTCCACTTTCAGCTGCACGCAAATATCTTTTCCCAATACTTCCTGATTGATCGTACTCTACAACAAAGTCACTTTCCAATTGAACTTTAACCTCATTAGCTTTTTCAGGCATTCCTTCTTTTTTCATTAAAGGGAATACTGCAACATCAACAGGGGCTAAATGGTAAGGCAACTTAAACATAGTTTTACCTTCTTTCTTTCCCATTTTAGAATAGAATAAATCTAATAATGCAAATAATGGTCTATCAATCCCAAATGCAATTTCTAATACATGAGGAGTAATATCTTTATTCTCATCATTTTTTGCAGTTAAATTTTGCTTTGAAAATTTAGAATGTTGTAATAAATCATAATCTGTTCTATCGTGGATTCCACAAACTTCTGTCCAACCAAAACTATTCAACTTAATTTCAATATCCCATGCATCATCAGCATAGAACGCTTTTTCATCAGGATGGTGCTGTCTTATTCTAATTCTATCTTCAGGGATTCCCATATTGATAAATTGCTTATATGCCAGCCAAACACACCAGGCGTAGGCCTTAGATTGGAATAACTTCTTCTTTATTCCGTCAGCAACACTCATCATAATCTGTGCTTTCTCAGCTTTTTGTAATTTATAATCCCAAATAGGTAATTTTTCTTTCTTAATTAATTCATATCTTTCCCAATCATTTTTCTTAGAAGGATCAATAAATAATTGGCCTTCGGCCTGAGTAAATTCTCTGCCCCTCAAAACACTCTGTCTAGGACTAATCTCATTTCTAAATGCTTTTCCAATTTGGAAAATACCTACTGGTAATTTTCTTCTAAAGAATTCATAATATCTCTTAAATGGAATATACGTTACTGTTGCAGTTTCTGGTCTCAATGAACTTTCAATACCTGCAACTTTAGTTTTCATCATTAAACTTTGTGTTTTAATCTCATAAGTAAATTCACCTTTGCAAGAAGGACATTTTATTTTTTCCTTAGAAATAAAATCAATTAATTCTTGATCAGAGTATGCATCTGCACTAATATCATGGTTTTCTTCAATTAACTTATCAGCCCTAAAAACTGATTTACATTTACTGCAATTAATTATTCTATCTTCAAAAGTATCTAAATGTCCTGAAGCTTTCCAAACAACATCAGGTAAAACAATCGGACATTCTACTTCCCAAAATCCATTAGTTTGAAAAGTTCTTCTAACAATATTTTCTACTTTATCTTTCAGTAGTTTTCCCATTGGCCCATAAGAATAGAATCCAGCAACCCCGCCATAAATTTCAGGAAATGGTCCCCAAATAAAGCTCTTGCTTTGCATAAAAGAACTCAAGTTAGTAAGAAACTCTTCTCTTTTTTTCTTGTTGACCTTGACTGGATTGTTAGGCATAAACCAATGCATAGGAGAAGATTTATAATGCTTTCCTATACTCTCTAGGCTATAGGTAACCAAAATGTACACATTTGAAGAAGACAAGCTAATCACAGAATTAAATCAAAAAAAACCAAAGAGAGTGCTATTGCAGCTTCCTGAAGGCATAAAACGAGAAGGGCTCAGGATTTCCAATCTAATTAGAGAAAAGACTCTCACAGAAGTAATTCTTTCAGGTGAACCATTATGGGGGGCATGTGATGTAGCAGTAAATGAGGCTAAAACTCTTGGCTGCGAGATGATTATTATCTATGGCCATGCCAAGTTTGTAAATTCAGATTTTCCAATTTTATATTTGGAAGCAAGATACGAATCAGACATTACTAAAATTGTAAAAAAATCTCTACCTAAATTAGAATCTTTTAAGAAAATAGCTTTAGCAACTTCTGTTCAGCATATTCATCAAATTCCTCAAGTAACAAAATTAATTGAAGAAACAGGATTAGAAGTAATTGTTCCAGAGGCAAAAGGAAATGCGTTCTATGATGGACAAGTACTTGGTTGTGAATACAGCTCATTCAAATTAATTGCAGACAAAGTTGATGCAGTAGTAATAGTTGCAAATAAATTTCACGCACTAGGTGTTGCAATGAGTATAAACAAACCAGTAATTTTGGTTGACCCTTTCAATGAGGAAATTCATAACATGGATGAGTTTAAAGATAAAATAATCAGACAAAGATTTGCAGCAATTGAAAAAGCAAAACAAGCAAAGAAAATTGGAATTATAATCGGAACAAAATTAGGTCAAAAATTTGGTTCATTTGAATTTGTTAAAGAAAAATTAAAGAAAATAAACAAAGAATATGTTATGATTTCAATGTCAGAAATAACTAATGATAAATTAATAAATCTTTATGATATTGAAGCATTTGTAGAGTTAGCTTGTCCCAGGATAGCAATTGACGCTGCAGGGATGTTTGATAAACCCCTATTAACTGCCAGAGAATTCGCAGTTCTTTGTGGGGATTTAGAATGGAATGATCTTTTAGAAAAAGGTTTTCTTTAACTCAAAATTCTTCTTCACCAAGATTCCTAAGAACAAACTTTATTCTATCAATAACTTCTTGTTGATCTTTCTTTTCAGACATCCCGACGAATTTAATAAAAATATCTTTTAATTCTTCTACAGATAAAAATTTAATCTTAAACCTATTAGTAACAAAATAAAATCTAAATTTACCATATTTTATTTCTTTGACAACAATATTTCCGACCACTCCAACTGCAGTTCCTTTTTTTGGATACTCCCCTAAAGAGTTCATTAAATCAATAATCTTATTTGCTTCAGAATTATCAAACTTTTTTCTAATTTTGTTAAAAAGGGAATTAGTAATTAAGATTTTGGCCATTTTATTTTGCCAATTTTTTCTTAGCTTCTTTTAATGTAATGCAATCATTTTCATCCATTAATAGGTCATATAATTGTCTTTCTTTAGCACTATCATAAAGCCTTTCCAGAATCACTTCATAAGTTTCTCCTTTATGTCCAAATTCTTTTATTTTGTCTCTTATCTCTGTAGAGATAGATATGGTTGTATTCATAACAATTATAATGGTTATAATTATATATAAGGATTATGTTTTAGAGAGTTTGTAGAAATTTAGAATGGAATGCTCTTTTAGAAAAAGGATTTCTTTAATTTAACGAAATAATTGGCGGCAGTTTGGATGCGCAGGAAGATCTACAGGACCCAGCTTCATTAGCAAGAGTTTTTCTCATGTTCCCAACAGCATGGAAGCAACGAGCTGATTGTGCCTGAGAGATAATTCCATTTCTTGAAAGTAGAAAACAAAATTGTTGCATTTTTTTAAGAATTGGATCATTTTCATTAACAATCTTATTGCAGCAGTTAAAACAATCCATATAATCTTGTTCATTCTGACAATCTTCAAAATTACTTTCCATTTGGCCATTTTCAATTTCTTCTGGAGAAATTTTTACAACCGATCCGTCAGGATTAAACTCAAAACCTGCTGGTTGCATTCCACTAATTTCACTTTCAAAATTTCCAGCAAACATAGCCACTGCTAATAACAGTCCAACAGTTAAAACAAAACCTCTTTCCATAAATTAACTAACTGAAACTAGTATATAAAACTATTTCTTAACTTTCAACTTCTCAATCTTAGTCTTCTCAGAAATAATTCCACTATTTCCAGTAGGATCTTCAATTACAATCTTTAATGGCAAGTCTC
Organism: Candidatus Woesearchaeota archaeon; assembly: GCA_018658955.1. Lineage (GTDB taxonomy): Archaea > Nanobdellota > Nanobdellia > SCGC-AAA011-G17 > UBA489 > JABIKK01. The sequence continues at coordinate 12,289 of JABIPM010000031.1, forward strand.
CACATTCAACTTTCCAAAGTTTCTTTAACAAATTCTTAGCACTTTTTCTTTCTTTAGAATCATCACTATTATCTCTTACTCTCTCAATAATTTTCTTAAATCTATTTAATACGCCTTCAATATTAGAAATATATCCATTAGACGCAGGCCCAGGACGAACACTCATCTTCAAACCAGTAACCTTTACTGTTGCATTTGAACCCTTCACAACACGAACTTTCAAGTCTTCAGCACTTTCAACATTAAATGTTAATTTGCAAGCCTCTTTAATTTCTGCAGCTTCTAAATCTGACTTAGAGTAATTACATTCTTTATTGGCACAGTTCATAGAAAAGATAAAAACTTTTCCAAAAAAAGCCACATCGACTTCATCTTCCATTAAAGTTAGTGTATCTTTTCCACAAAAAACACATTTTTGACCTTTTAGTTCTTCCATAGAATAAACCTAGAATATAAATTTAAAAAACTTTGCTTAATGAAGTTCTTCAGTTCCTCTACTTCTATGAACTCTTGCAAAAGCAGGGGTAACTACTATCCAATCTTCAGAAATTCCTGCAATATCTCCTTCGATTGCATCACAAGTTTTCTTTAATTTGTTAATAGTTCTCTTTAATTCAACAATATCCTTATCTTTCAAAGGTTTAATATTAATTAATGCGATAGTGTATCCCTCTCTAAGAGCATCTAAACTTTCTTTGATATCATCAAAGCTATTTACTACAAAAGATCTTACAGAGATCTTAGAATTTCTTCCAACATGTCTAGAAGGATCTATTTCTACATATTCATCCTCTCCGAAAGCCTCATCGAATTCATCGACTTTATTGCCTATCCCTAAGGAATTTCTTAATTTTGAAAACATTGCCATTTTGTATACCTATTTAGTGATTACTAGTGAGGAGTGGTATATAAAAATTTCTGTACAAGATTACTTACTTTCCAGCGCACTTATCGCGCTCCAAAGTTGAGTTCTTGTAAACATAGGGATATTAGAGTCATTTGATAATTCATCTAGGCACTGAATTGCCTTATCCACCGAAACTTCTACAGAGTCACCGTCATTTTTTAAACAAGATATTGTGTCCTGGACTTTAGTTCTAACATTGTTGGGCACAGTATTGTCCTCTTGAATTGAGGATAGTAGTTCCAAAACATTAGTCATATTTTCCATTTTTATATATCTCTGAATAAAAGTGATAATCTGATACTTAATCTATTTAAAAAATTATTTGTTAGGGTTTTGTTTTTGCATTTCTTCCATCAACTTTTTTTGGATGGTTTCAAACTGTTCCCTAAAACTCTTTTCTTGTTTTTCCATACTTTCCGATCTGGATTTTAACAATTCAATTTTTTCACTAAGATCTTTTACTAAATCATCTTTTTCTGTTTCAATCATTACTGGCCCAATAATTTTGTAAGGCTTTCCTTCATAATTTTCAATTTCTTTTAAAGAATTTTCACTTTCAACTAATTGTAATTGGAAGTTTTGTTTTTGCATTTCAATACTTTTCAAATTTTGTTCAAGCATTTGTAACTGTGCAATCTCATTTTCCATTGTTTTTTCTACCATTTTTAAACCGCCTTCACCGTTGTACTTACGCTTCTTTCTTTGTATAAAACTTTATATCCACAATATGGACATCTAATTTTTTTCTTAATGTAATCTGGTTTTACATGCTTTTTACAATTAAAACATTTATAGTCTGTCATTTTATTTAGGCGTATATGCCCCTCCAGTAAATTTTGCTTCACATTTTCTACATTGATAAATTCCTAATGAAATTCTCTTAGCCTTAATCTCTCCACAACTAGGGCAGGGATGCTTAGCCTTCTGCTTTCTTTCAATATTATTTACTTTCCTTCTGATCTTGGTTCCATATCTAGCCCCAAATCTTCCTGCAGGTCCTTTTGTATTTGCCATTTTTTTTATACCATCAAGTGAGGCTGCACGGATTTGAACCGTGATAACCAGGTCCCAAACCTGGAAGGATAACCAAATTACCTCACAGCCTCAACAATTATTTTGATTCGTCCTCCTTCTTCTTCTCTTCAGCACTTTCTTCTTTAACTTCTTCAGGTTTAGCTTCTTTTTCTTTTTCTGCTTTCCCTTGCTTCTTAGCAAAAGTTTTATCTAATCCTGCTTGAACTTCTTCAAGTTGAGTTTTTAGCTCTTTAAGTTTTTCAGCACTAGCTTCTGGATTGTCTGAATCAATTATGCTATTATATTTACCTTCAGCTAATAGTTCATTAAATTTACTTGAAATATTGCCTTCAATTAATACACCTACACTGTTACATGTTCCGGCAACTGCCCGCATGCTTGCACGTAAGTCTACGGAAAATAAACTTTCCATTTTCATCTTTGCAACTTTGATTAATTGTTCAACTGAAATGTTCCCCACTTTCTTTTTCTCAGGTTCTCCACTTCCAGTTTTTATCCCTATTTCATTCTTAATTAATTCTGAAGCAGGTGGACTCTTTACTGTAATCGTATATGTTTTTGCTTTTTCATCAACATCTAACTCTACTGGAACTTTAAGTCCTTTGTAAGTCATTGTTTTTTCATTAACATCTTTTAGAATTCCTTGCATGTCCATCTTTAGAGGTCCTAAAGTTTGAGCCATAGCAGGAGTAGTACTAGCTTTTCCGCCTTCAATCATTAATTTTATTTTTATCATTTTCTTACAAATTTATATTGAAATCATCGTCATCGTTAAGACTTAAATCGACATCATCGTCAACTCTCTGATCTTTCTTCTTCTTTTTGATTTCTTTTACATCATTCTGTTCTTCCTCTTTTAAAGTTTCCTCAACAGATTGTTTAACTTCCACTCTTTCTTCAGGAACTTGTTCTCTGTTCATTACACTGCTAGCAGAAGATTCTTCTCTTCTAATAACCTTTACAGAATCAATCTTTACTGTAATTGGAATTGGAACTGCAGCTTCTAATAATTCAACTACTACTTCCTCTTTAGCCAGATCAATTCTAGTAACTTTAGCTTCTTCTCTCTTGAATGGTCCACTAATTATTTCTACAACATCTCCAGTGATAATGTTAATTTGAATTTTGACATGTTCTAACATGTGTTCGATTTCTTGATAATCTATTGGTTTAGGTAATAGTCCTCTTGCATAAGGCACTTTTTGATAACATTCTTCAGCAAATTCTCTATTTTCAGCTTCAACAAAAATATATCCCCTCATTCCATGAGCTTTGATAATACTATCTATGGGGAGTCCTTTTTTTTCAATGTTTGCCGTAACAAAATCGAAAACTTGATCTTCTCTATTTGAGGTTGTTCTTAATGCGAATATTGCCATATTTTTTCCTTAACTAAACATCTGCCATCCAATTTGAATAAAAAATCCGATTAACCCGATTATAAGCATTCCTATTCCACTTACTTTCACAATAACCTTAAATTCTTCCATTGAGGGCTTTTTAGTAACTTTAAAGACTCTTATACACTCTTTAAAGAAAGATTTTATTTTTGATGCCACAATCCTGAGAAACCATACTTTGCCTTTTAAACCTTTTGATTAAAAGGTATCGTCGCCAAGAAAGTCTATTCCTAGCTCTTTTTCTATCTCTTTTTTAGCTTTTTGAGATGCATCCTTGGTTCTTCCACTAATTTGACTACTATCGACACCAGTAACAATAATCATTGTTCTAATAGTCTTAGGAAGGTCTTCAGAAACTTGAGCTCCCCAGATAATCTTTGCATCATCTCTTAATTGACTAGATACTGCTTCAACAACGGTTCTTGCTTCATCAAGGGTCATATCTGGCCCTCCAGAAACATTAACCAATGCCCCACTAGCACCATTAATATTAATATCTAATAATGGATTTGTCAAAGCTTTTCCAACACTTTCCATTGCTCTATTTTCAGAATCACTTTCACCCACTCCAATCATAGCAACTCCTCCTTGACCCATTACAGCTTTAATATCTGCAAAGTCTAAGTTTACTAATCCTGTTCGTGTAATTAATTCTGCAATTCCCTTAACGGAATTTGTAAGTATTTCATCTGCAACTCTAAATGCAGTTTGAACTGGTAAATCTGGTGCAAGTTCTAGAAGTTTATCATTGGGGATTACAATTAATGTGTCTACATTCTTTTCTAATTTTTCCAATCCTTCCATTGCATTTGCATATCTATTCTTTCCTTCCATCTCAAATGGAATTGTTACGATTGCGATTGTAAGTGCTCCAATTTTTCTAGCTTGTTCAGCAATTACTGGTGCACTTCCAGTTCCAGTTCCACCGCCTAATCCACAAGTAATGAAAACCATATCTGCACCCTGAAGTTTTGCTTTAATCTCATGTTCACTTTCTCTTGCAGCTTCTTCTCCAACTAAAGGTTTTCCTCCGGCACCCATTCCCGCAGTGCTTTCTCTACCTAAAAGAATTTTAGCATCCGCAACAGTATAAAGAAGATCCTGGGCATCTGTGTTTGCTGCAATAATTTCTGTACCTGCAATCCCTACTTCTTTGATTCTATTAATAGTATTATTTCCTGCCCCTCCAGTTCCAACAACTTTAATCCTAGCACATTGTTGCTTAATCAATCCTTCAAGTTCTTTATCAATACCAGAAGAAGATCTTTTAGGGAAGTCTCTTTGAACTAAACTTGCCTCATGAGCACTTTTTATCATACTATCCATCTTTTTATCTCAAAAATTACGATAATTAGAAAAAGAAAAAGTCAATATATAAATTTAATTATCTTAAAGTAGTTACTTTGAAGTTTCTACTGTTTCCTTTTTAAGTTCCTTCTTCTTAAAGTCAACTTTTTTCAAAGATTTAACAGATTTTTTGATTCTTTCAGCAAGAATTTTTTGATATTGTTCAGGTAAATCTAAATCAATCATAGCATTTCCATCTTTTACACTACATTCAATATCTTTAGAAATCATTCCCTTAAGCACACTCTTTACTTTTTCAGTATCATCTGTAATTAATTTATTAATCTCAATTTCATAATTTAATTCTTTTCCAGAAAGCGGATGATTAAAGTCCACTAAAACTCTTCCGCCTGAAACTGTTCTCACAGTTCCATATGCACCATCAATATCTATTTGTAATCCTGGAAATGGTCTTAAGTTTTGTTTTTTGAAAACATTCAAAGATAACATTTTAATCAGCTTTGCATCTTTCCTGCCAAAACCTTCTTCTATACTAACATTAAATTCATATTTTTTGCCAATCTCTTTACCTTCAAGAAAATTATCTAATCCTTTTACTACGTCGCCATTTCCTACACAAATAATTTTAGGAGAATAAGCTGCATTTTTATTAACAATTCCTTCTTTTTCAGCAACACTTTTTTTAGTTAAATCAAATATGTGGTTACCTTCCTTTACTCTTCCAATAAAATCGATTTCAACGAAATCTCCTTTTTTTATTACCATTTTCGTAATAATTTATTGCCCTCCCTATTTAAACATTGTTTTTTTCACACATTAAACAAAATACTTATAAATCCCAGTAATGACTTTTGGTTTATGAATACAAAACCTATTGAAGTTGGTAATCTTAAAATTGGAAGTTATGTGGTAGTGGATGGAGTCGCATGTACTGTAAAAAGCATACAGATTTCTAGACCTGGAAAGCATGGTCATGCAAAATCAAGAATTGAAGCAGTAGCTATGATGGATGGGCAAAAAAAGATATTTATTAAACCAAATCACGATAAAATGGAAAGTCCTATGATTGATAAAGAAACTGCACAAGTAATCTCAGTAACTGATGATTCAGCAAGCATTATGGATTTAAAATCATTCGAAACCTTCGATTTAAAAATTCCTAAAGAATTAAAAGATGATGTTAAAGATGGAGTAAATGTAATTTATTGGGTAATCTTAAAAGATAAGGTTATGAAACAAGTTAAGAAAGAATAAAATGGCAAGAAAATTTCCAGCAGCAGAAAATAGAACAGTAAAAGGAATCTTTGTATGCAAGAGATGTAAGTCTAAACAAAGAACATCCGCAACTAAGGTTGTATTAAGAGCAGTAAAATGTAGAGGCTGCGGTTCAAGAGAATTTAGGGCACTTAGAAAGATTAAAACTGCTAAATAGATGTTAACTTAATTTTCAAAAAGAGGAAAAAACATGAACATAGATTTACTATTAGCATTAATTTTTTACGGCGTAATTATTCTTTATATTTCTAAAAACAAATCCAGATTCCAATTTCAAGGAAAATTAGTGGCAATCTATAGGACTAAAATTGGATTAAAGTTAATGGATAAGATTGCAAATAAAGATTCTAATAAATTTGTCCAAAAAACAGGTTTAATTTTAACTTTAGCAGGAATTATCTCTTTAGTTTATGGTATTGTTTATTCAGCAAGCATTTTTCAAACAGTAAGTTACTTGTTGTTATTCTTTGGATTGTTAATCATAATCCCCTTCGGAATAACTGGAGTCTTAAGCATAATAACTGGTTTTGCAGGAATGGGTTTTATTTTCTATTGGTTATTCAAAGGAACTTTTGATTTATTAATGCTGTCTGGAGCTGCACCTGCGGTTGCACCAGTTCTTCCAGGATTAAAAGTTATTCCAGGATTACCTATACTATCTTTCATGCATTGGATATTAGCAATCTTAATCATTGCAGTAATTCATGAATTTTCACATGGAATTTATACTAGATTATACAAGGTAAAAGTAAAGAGTTCAGGACTTGCTTTATTCGGTCCAATTTTAGCGGCATTTGTTGAGCCAGAGGAGAAACAATTAAGTAAGAAAAGTAAAAGGATTCAACTTTCAGTTTTTTCAGCAGGACCTTTTTCAAATATTCTTACCGGATTTTTATTCATATTACTAATGTCTCAAGTAACGCTGCCATTGTATAATGCAGCTTACGAAGGAGATGGAATAGTTGTTCATGATTTAATTGAAGGGTATCCTATGGAGGATGCAGGATTAGAAACTCCATTTAAGATTATAGAATTAAACAATCAAAAAGTAAATGATTTTTCAGATTTCTTAAATTCTACATCTAATGTGTTACCTGGAGATGAAGTTGAGTTAAAGACTGACAAAGGGGCGGTTTCTTTTATTGCCGCAGCAAATCCAGAAAATGAATCTAAGGGGTTCATGGGTGTTTCAAATTTTGAATTAGCAAGAATTCCTAAAGAAGCAGTTGTTGAGAAATATGGGGCACTTGCGCCACCTACAATGCAATGGATCCACATGTTATTCTTCTGGCTATGGATTGTAAGCTGGGGAGTGGGATTATTCAACTTATTACCTTTAGGCCCAGTAGATGGTGGTAGGATGTTTTTAACAGGACTAGAGAGTGTAACTACGAAGAAAAGGGCTCACAGAATTTGGAAGATTGTAAGTCTAACCTGTTTATTATTAATTTTTATTAATATGGCTCCATTCTTATGGAAGCTATTCTTATTTTTAATTAAACCTTTGATGTTTTTAATTGCTTTAGTTTAATCCGAAAGCTTATTTAATGAAACAATTTTAGTTCTGTTTATGTTTGTAGACGTACACACCCATTTGTATTATCCAAAATTTGAATCTGATTTGGATGAGGTAATTGCTAGAGCAAAATCTGCAGGAATGGTATCAATAATTAATGCCGGAACAGATCATGAATCCAATGTTAAAGTTCTTGAGTTAACAAAGAAAGATGAAATTCTAAATGCCACTTTAGGAATTTACCCCACCACAATTGAAAAAATGTCAGAAGAAGAACTAGATGATGAACTTAAGTTCATTAAAAAAAACAAAGATAAGATTTTAGGAATTGGGGAGATAGGATTAGATTTTCATTTAACAAAAGATAAAGAACTTCAAGAGAAACAAGTAAACTTTTTCAAAAAAACATTAACAACATTAAAGGAATTAAACAAACCATTTGTAATTCATTCAAGAAAAGCAGAAAGAGAATGCATAGAAATATTAGAAGAACTAAAAATAAAAAAAGTAGTATTTCATTGTTTCTCTGGCAAGTTTAGCCTAATTAAAAGAATAGAAGGAAATGGCTGGCTAATCTCTATACCTGCAAATATTGATAAGAGTGAACACTTTCAAGGTGCTGTGCAGAAGACCTCTATTAGCAATCTTTTAACAGAAACAGATGCACCGTTTTTAGCACCAAAAGATAAAGATCGAAGCGAACCTTCATTTGTAATTAACACCATAAATAAAATTGCAGAATTAAAAAAGTTAGATAAAGAAGAAGTAAAAAAGAATATTTTTCTTAATTATCAAAGAACATTTTTGTAAATCTTTAATTTTTTTCTTTATGTTTAAGTGATAACTTATTTTTTTACAAAAAACTATCAACAGAAAGCTATTTAAGGAAAAATATAGTTTAAACATATAGGAATTAGTTCCTAATACTATTCGTTATGAATAAAAAAAGAGGTGAAACCAAATGGCTGCGAGAAAAAAAACAGTAAGGCGTGCGGTTAAAAGAAAAACAACTGCAAGAAAAAGAGTAGTTAAGAGAACAACTGCAAGAAAAACTACTACAAAGAAGAGAGTAGTTAAGAGAAAAACTGCTACAAAGAAGAGAGTAGTTAAGAGAACAACTGCAAGAAAAACTACTGCAAGAAAAAGAGTAGTTAAGAGAAAAACTGCTACAAAGAAGAGAGTAGTTAAGAGAAAAACTGCTACAAAGAAAAGAGTAGTTAAGAGAAAAACTGCTACAAAGAAAAGAGTAGTTAAGAGAAAGACTGTTAAGAAAAGAGTAGTTAAGAGAAAGACTGTTAAGAAAAGAGTAGTTAAGAGAAAAACTGCTAAAAGAAAAACAGTAAGAAGGAGACGTTAACTCTCCACTTCTCTTAATTTTTTATTTCTATTTTTTTATTTCTTAAGAAAATTAAAGAGTGATTAATGTGCCGCCATTTCCAGGATTAATTAATAAAGTTTTACCAATTTTTTCTTGTTCAAAAAATGTTTCATGAAAATGGCCAGAGGCAAATATGTCTGGATTTAAACAATCTATTGCCTTTCTAACACTTCTAGATCCTCTATGCCCTAAATGGGGAAGTTTATCTAATTTAGTATCATATGGTGGGGCATGAGTAAAAAGAACTAGTTTTTTATCAGAATCTATTTTTAATTTAGATGCCCATTGTTCCAATCTTTCATCAACTTCGCTAAATCCTCCGCCACCATAGGCAGCAAAAATAACTCCTTCAAATTCCACTGAGTTTTTATGAAGAAAACAAACATTGTCTTTAACGCAAACCTCCTTCATTTCACTAATCATTTCATGATTTCCATGGGTAATGAATAATTGTTTCTTACAACTTGCTAATATTTTAATAATTTTTTTCAATCCTGATCCAAATATGCTAGCATCTCCACAACAAACCATCACATCACAATCTTTGCTTTTTTCTACAATTTGATCTAGTGATTCTTTTTCTGCATGAATATCTGTGAATAATAATATTTTCATAATCTAAAAAAGAAAATACTCTTTTTTAAATTATGTTATTTATGCACTTAGGTATCCCATCATGAATCCTGATTCACAAGGCATAATTTCATCATTTTCTTCAAGATCCCCAATAAAATCCAGATCATAGAAGTTAGATTCTTCCAGATTCAATTTACATAATCTCTCACTTGTTATTTGTTCTATTTTTTCATGACTAATATCCAATTTTATTTGCATATTCATCACCTCCTTTGTTAATAATCTAACAAGGAAGCAATTGTTTAAAAGAAAAATCCTCACACCTGGTAAGTACGGTAAATGCTAAATATAGTCGCCTAGGGTCTTCTCGTTATCGGGCCCACCATAATTAACTGAAGTAGTCATTCCCTTTCCAACATTTACTTTATTTAATGTAACAAATTTACCTTTTTCTAAACTTTTCAACTTTCTTTGAAATGTAGTATATGCCAATTTGCCCCCATTAACAGCATAAATCTCATGCATTTTACTACTAGTCTTTCCAGAATTATTTTTTACCAAATTAAGAATAAGTTCTTCCTCTTCTCCAAGCTGACTTGTACTTTTTCGTTGAAATTCCACTAATTTTTCAATTGCAATTTTAGCCTCTTCAATAGTTATCTTTCTTTTAGATTTACCTTCAGCTTCTTCACCAGCATTTTTTAATAAAAACAATCCTGACCTAACATCTCCAATCTCAGAACATTTATCTACAATTAAATTAAATGCATCTGTATCAAATACTCCTGGAACAAATGCATAGTTTACTCTTTCTTGCAAAATGCTTTTAATTTCTTCATAGTTGTAAGCTTTAAATTGAACAATTTCTGCAAGCATTCTACTTCGCACTCGTTGATCCAATTTACTCAACCAATCTCCATCATTAGTAATACAAATAAGACACTTAGTAAATATTTCTTCTAAAATAGAATAAAAGATATGTTGGTCTTCTATTTTATCAGCTTCATCTAATACAATTACGCATGCACCTTTATTCAAAATTTTAATAACTTCTTTAGTAAGTTCATCAGTATTTCTTCCAGCAATGAATTTAAATCCTAATTGTTGGCACATTTCAGCAATAATCTTGAAAGGAGTATCTTTCTTCCAACAATTAATGAAGATAGTTTTGATATCATTAGTTTGATCTTTCAATTCTTCAAGAAGGTGTTTGGTAGCTAAGGTTTTTCCAATACCTGGCACACCTGTTATTATCAAGTTTTTCCCGCTTCGTTTACTGAATAGGGGTTTTAGACAACTAGCAATATGCCCTTGTTCCCCTTCTCTGTGTTTTATCACTGGAGGCGTATAGTCTACATCTAAAGCCATACTTTCTAAAAAAAGACTTTCATCACCACCTAGCATATTTTCAAACAGATTCATAATCTAACAAAAACCTACCTCTTATTAATAGTTATTGTGCTTAATTGAATAGGTTAAAACAATAGAAAATGATAATTTTAAAGAAGTTTAGAAAAGGAAAACGAATAGACAGAACTATTATGAAGACTTTTCCTTCAGCTACGCTCTCTGAAATCTACAAATGGTTAAGAATTGGAAAAATAAAAGTTAATGGTAAAAAGAAAAAGGGAGATTACAAATTAAACGAAGAAGACGAAATTAAAATTTTTCTTTCAGATGAACAAATATTAGATTACAAACAAAAAGGAGTTGTTCATAAAACCTCTTTTGAAGTTTTATTTGAAGATGAATATTTCTTAATTGTAAACAAGCCTCCATTTTTAGCATCGCAAGGAGGAATTGGTGTAAAAGAAAATAACTTAGTTAATCAGGTAAGGTATTACTTGAAAGGAACAGATACCACTGTTGCATTAGCAAACAGATTAGATATTGGAACTTCTGGAATAATTATTTTTGGTAAAAGTGAAAAAGCAAATTCAACATTATACCAATTAACAAAAAAAAGAGCAATACAAAAAACATATTATGCATTAACCATAGAAAAACCAAAACCTGCAAGGGGGACAATGGACTGTTACATAAAAAAATCTACAAGAGACTATGTTCCTATCATGAAAGTTTGTAAAAAGGCAGATGCTAACTCCAAACACGCGATTACAGAGTATAAAACCCTAGAATCTAAGGAAAGCTACGCACTATTAGAATTAATCCTTAAAACAGGCAGAATGCACCAAATTAGATTACAATTCTCTTCTAAAAATGCAGCAGTATTGGGAGATAAAACATATGGAAATGAAAAAATAAACAAAAAATGGTCTAAACTATTAAAAAGACAGTTTCTTCATGCAGCAAAAGTAAAGTTTACGCACCCATTCACAAAAAAGAAATTAGAAATTTCTGCACCTTTGAGTAAAGATCTTCAAAGAGTTTTAAAAAAATTAAAGTTCGACCACAGTTTTTGAATTATCAATACTAATTAATCTAAAACCTAGTCCCATTTTCATCAAAGCACTAACCAATGCCATATGTTCTTTACCTTCTCCAGAAAAGAAATTAACTCCAATTTCCATACCTTTAATCTTAGCTTTTAATTTAGATTGAATCTCTTCAGTTAAATCAGCAATAGATGTTTCAATATTAAGTTGTATTAGTTCAACATCATCTCGTGCAGGAAAGTTTTTCATTCCAAACTCGTTAGTTAATAAGAAAATTTTATTCCATTTTTCTCCATTAAGTCCAGTAAGAAGAGTATTGACATGCCCCCAACTACCTTTGCCTGTACTCAAAAAAGCGACTAATTCCGTCATATCTACGAAAAAGATGTACTAGTTTTTAAAAATTGTCAAGAATTAGAATATACTGAATGAAACTTAATATCCTAATTTTACTCTCTTTATTCCTTATCTCTTGCACCTCTTCCGAGTTTGAAGGTCCTTACAAGGTTACAAAGGTAACAGACGGGGATACGCTACAAATTAATTATAATCAAAAAATCAGACTTTCTGGAATCAATTCTCCAGAAAAGGATGAGTGCCACTACAACAGGTCAAAGAATTTTCTAAAAGACTTATTACTTAATCAAAAAATCTTTCTTGAAAAAGATTATACTAACAAGGGAAGGTATGGTCGTTTACTAAGATATATTCATTTCAACAACAAAGATATCAATGCAGAATTAGTTTTAACAGGCAATGCGAAAGTTTATGATAAGTACGCACATGACACAAAGAAATATACTCAATTAAAAGAATTAGAAACCCTAGCCAAAAAAAATAAATTAGGCCTGTGGGCATGTTAAAAAAATTAAAAGGGACTATTTGTTAGCCCATTTTAATGAAAATCCAAGTACAGCCATGCTAATTACTTTAATCCATGGACCTCCAAAGAAAGCTCCGCTCGCGCCAGCAGCCAATCCGAACCATGATAAAAATATCAAAGGACACAAAGGACAACCCACTGTAGCAAGTCCGATCACTGTAGCAATTCCGCTAGCAGCATTTGTTCCTGCTGAACAAGTTTTAACTTCTTTAAGATTGTACCATTGAGTAGCAATAATTAATCCTATCAGCATCGGAAATCCAATTGCAAATGTCCATGCAACAGCACTCATAAAGAAACCATTTAATCCACCCATATCAATGAATGGTTTGGAATAGTTCTCTACAATTGTTAGAGGTCCCATGTACAACCACATAAAGAATGCAGATGAAATTAAAAATGTCCAAAAGTATTTTGACATTCCTAAAGCTTGTTTTGTTTTATTCATAATTTTTCCCTCCCTAAGAGTTATTTAACAAAATAGTCTTTTGTTAGCAATATATTGACTATCTTTAACAATTAAAAGAGTTTTTAATGATTAAAATAAACATTTATATATCAAAATAAACATTTAATCAATATGGAAGAAAGAATAATGATTGCACCTGTTGGAGAAAACATGGATGCATTATTTGTTGGAATGAGAGATTATCCTGTAACTAAAGTTATTTTACTAACTTCTAAAAAACTAAAAAATCTTGCAGAAAAAGCAGAAAAGGATCTAAAGAAGTTTGCTATACCTGTTAAAATAATAGAAATAGTAGGTAATGAGTGGGAAGGAATTTTTGAAAAAGTTTCAAAAATCACAAATTCAGAAAAAGAGCATGAAGTAATAATTAATACCTCTTCAGGAGATAGAAATACACAGTGTGCAATGACTTCTGCCGCTTTTGTAAATGGATTAAAAGCATTTGCAGTAATGGAAAATGAAACAATGCTCTTACCAATACTAAAATTTTCATATTATAAAACTCTAACAGATAAAAAATTAGATATTTTAAAAATTCTATATAATGATAAAAAGGGTTTTAATTCTCTTGAAGAATTAAGCAAAAAAGCAAAAATGAGCCCTCCATTAATTTCCTACCATATCAATGGTACACTGAAATCTGAAGGATTAAAGTCTTTAGGATTAGTCGAAGTAACTAACAGTAAGGGAAAAATTAAACTGGCCATATCTGTATTGGGAAAATTGTTAATCAAAGGGCAGATTAATTAAACCTTTTTTCTGGTCACTATAATTTTATAAATAGTTTAGAAATCAACATAAAAAACAGAGGTTGATTTACAGTGGAAGAATATAATGCAGAAAAACCGTGCCCAAAATGCGGATGTCCAATTAATGGAAAGACAAGAGTCGGAGGATTCATTTGGATATTTTGTGCAAAATGTACCACTATTTTTTAACAACATAAAAACATTCATTAGAAGTTTCAAAATAATCAAAATTCCAATTCAAACGATCACACATAACTTCAAACCATTTTCTTCTAGGCCTACTCATTTTTTTATTAGAAATTGTTTTAGTTGGAAAACTAACAACCAAGAATTTACTATTAATATTTTTCAATATTTCTTCACTTTTTTTATGGTGTTTAACTCCATAGTCAAACACATCTAACATCTTGAAAACAAAACAAACATCAGATTTAACTTTAGAAATATCAACTAAGAATTTTTTATCAAAAGCATTGACTAAAAAACTTCTTCCTTTGAATCCTAAAACTTTTCCAACATTTTTCAAATACTCGGCGATTAAGGAGATATCTTCCTCTACTGCATCACACCCAATATACTCCAAACCCCTAATACCTGCAAAAGGCAATGAAAATGCATTCATTCCACATCCAATATCAAATATTTTTTTAGGTTCTCCACAAACAGAAAAAATATTTCTGTAAATTGTTTCGTAATCTTTCTTTCTTTCTCTTGAAGAAGAATGCAGATGCAACATTTCTTCATGCAGTTCTAATAATTTTTCTTTATTAGTTGTTCTTTTCATTAAAGAATAAATCTGTTTTTTCTTAGCCCCTTCTCTAACCTGATAAACACTGTAGGTTTCATGTAGGAATTTTTTAACATCTTTCAAAAATTCTTTGTAAGTTTTTGTTTTAATGGGCCCTTCAATAAAAGATTTAGCTAATTTTTTATCTTTCTTTAGAAATTCTTCAATAATTGAAATTACATAAGTTTCTCCAAGTCTAGAAAACTTTTTACTACTTCTAATTTCATTACTCATTTCAATTAACTTATTCATAATAAACCTAAATAGTCTACATTAATATAATTATCTCTCTAAAATATTGAACAAATCCCAAAACTTTTAAACATCGCTAGCAACTATATAACATGCCTAAACACATATCTAAAGATTTTCCCCTATCAGAAATAACATTACGTAGATATGAAAAACCTTACAAAGTTACAAGAAGAGAAGCAATCAGAAAACTTTGTCTTTCTTTAGGATTATTACAACCAGGAGATTCGAGAGATGTAATCGTTGATGTTCTCCAAAGTATTGTCGATACAAGTAAAAAAAAGAAAATGATTTCTTCTGAAGAAGTTCAAAAGAAAGTCATAGCTTCTAGAAAAAAAAGCAAAATTCCATTAAACGGAATAGCACCTTCAAACATTAGAAGACAAATAAAAAGATTAAAAGATATTCAACTTATTGAAAATATCAAAAATGAATATAGAATAACAGAATTTGATAATCTTTCAACAGTATTTGAAGAAAGAATCCTTGACCTATATCTTCCTCAGATCACTAAAAGAGTTAAAGACTATTGCAAAGCAATTAAATAGTCAAAATATTTCTAAAACTTATGTCAATTTATGAACCAAGAGAAGACTCTTACTTACTACAAAAATTAGTAAAATTAGAAACCAAAACAACAGACAAAGTTCTAGACATGGGAACAGGTTCAGGAATTCAAGCCAAAACAGCATATGAAATCACAAAAGACGTAAAAGCAGTAGATATCAACCCAGAATGTTTAAACATAAACAATATCAAAACAATTCAATCAGACTTATTCAACAACATACAAGAATCTTATGATTTAATCATATTCAACCCACCGTATTTACCAGAAGATCCAAACGAACCAAAAGATTCAGCACTAGCAACAACTGGGGGAAAAGAAGGCCACGAAATAATCCAATCCTTCCTTAAGCAAGCCAAACAACACTTAAACAAAAATGGAAGGATTTTACTATTGTACTCCTCACTATCGGGAAAAATAGAAAAAATAGCAAAAGACTACAACATAGAACAATTAGCAGAAGAGTCTCATTTCATGGAGAAGCTATATGTGTCTAAACTAACTCCAAAAAGCTTATAAACCAGAAATTAATAATCAATTTACTCGGGAACTACTCACAATTGTGTGTTCGAAATGAACGGGAAAAAATCCTAGTAGAAGAGAACTTAAAATGGATAGAAAAGAAGCAATTCAAGCATTAAAAACTGTAAGAGAGAATTCTAAAAAAAGAAATTTCACTGAATCAATTGATATAATTATAAATCTAAAAGGTTTAAATCTAAAAAAAGAAGACGAAAAAATTAATATTTATATTCCTTTACCTCATTTCAGAGGGAAGAAAGCAAAAGTTACTGCTTTAGTTGGTCACGCACTTTCAACAAAAGCAAAAGAGGCTTGCGATAATTTCATCATGGAAGAGGATTTTAAATCACAAAAGAAACCAGAAATTAAAAGATTAGCAGAAAACACAGATTTCTTTATTGCACAAGCAGACATTATGCCAAAGGTAGCAGCCGCTTTCGGAAGAGTATTAGGTCCAAGAGGAATGATGCCAAATCCAAAAGCTGGATGTGTAGTTCCTTCAACCGCAGATTTAAAGGCATTAGTTGAAAGATTACAAAAATTAGTAAAATTAGAAACAAAGGGCGAACAAACAATCAAAGCAAGAGTGGGTTTAGCAAGTATGAAAGATGAGGAATTAATTGCAAACATTATGGAAATTTACAATTATGTTTTACATTATGTTCCTCAAGAACTAAACAACTTCAAGAGCATCATAATCAAGTCTTCTATGGGTGAACCAGTAAGAGTTGGAGAAAAGGTGAATAAAAAATGACCCAAAAATACGCTCCGCATATTACAGATTCAAAGAAGAATGAACTAGAAGATATAAAAAAACTATTTCAAGAGCACAAAGTAACAGGGATCATTAATTTAGAGGGATTACCGACACTTATGCTTCAAAGAATTAAATTTTCTTTGGGAAACACAATAAGCCTAAAAATTACAAAGAAACGTTTAATGAAATTAGCTTTTGAGGAATTAGCTAAAGATAACAAGAATTTAGAACAATTAAAAGAAAAATTAACTGGAATTCCCGCATTATTATTCACCAATGAAGATCCATTCATATTATATAAAAAATTAGAAAAGAGTAAGGCTTCAGCAGCAGCTAAACCTGGACAAAATGCTCCAAATGATTTAGTAATTGAAGCAGGAGAAACTCCTTTTGCAC
This sequence comes from Candidatus Woesearchaeota archaeon, assembly GCA_018658955.1. Taxonomy (GTDB): domain Archaea; phylum Nanobdellota; class Nanobdellia; order SCGC-AAA011-G17; family UBA489; genus JABIKK01. The sequence continues at coordinate 29,463 of JABIPM010000031.1, forward strand.
CTGGTCCAATGATCGGAGAATTAGGCATGTTAGGTCTTAAAACAGAAGTTAAAAACGGAAAAATTCATATTAAAGACGATAAAGTTTTAGTAAAAGACGGAGAAGAAGTTTCCGAACAAGCAGCAGGATTACTTTCAAAAATGGGTATTGAACCTATGAAGGTGGGATTAAATTTATTACTTACATATGAGGACGGAGAAATATTAGACAAATCTGTTCTAAACATTGATGAAGAAGTTTATGTAAACAACATAACTACGGCAGCATCCGAGTCATTCGCTCTAGCTGTTCATTTAGGAATCTTGAATAGTGAAACCATCAAACCTACAATTGCAAAAGCACAAAGAGAAGCAGCTGCAATTGCAGACTCACTAGATATTCTTACTTCAGATAATGTTGGAAGAATTTTGTCCAAAGCAGAGTCAACAGCTTCAAAATTAAATGAAAAGGTTCCAAAAGTAGATCCAGAAGCTCCTAAAGAAGATGAGAAGCCAGTAGAAGAAGTTAAAAAGCCTACTGAAGAAAAAGAAGAAGAGAAATCACCAGAAAGTGCAGAAAGCACAGATAATACTCCTGAAGAGGCAAATGGGGAGACTAAATAATATTCACTTGGAGGAATAAAACCAATAAAATGGAATACGTATATGCCGGAATGTTGATACATAAACTAGGCGGAAAAATAGATGAAGACACAGTTAAGAAAGTCATACAAGCAGCAGGTGGAACACCTGACGATGGCAGAGTTAAAGCGTTAGTAGCAGCATTAAGCGATGTTGATATCGAAGCTGCAATTAAAGAAGCAGCAGTAGCAGCTCCAGCAGCAGTAGCAGCAGTAGCAGCTCCAGCAGCAGGCGCAGAAGTAAAGAAAGAAGACAAAGAAGACAAAAAGAAATCTGCAGATGATGCAGCAGCAGGATTAGGATCTCTATTCGGTTAGAGTCCTTTTCTTTTTCTTTTTTTTTTCAAAGAATAGACACATGGAAAAACTTCTTTCTGCCCTAGAATAATACTTACAAAATGGCAGAACAAGAATCACCAGAAAAGATGGCAAAGGACGCAGTAAAGTCCGAACAAGATAGTTCTAACATCAATTCTACTGAAATTGCAGAAGCTCCTAAAGAAGAAGCTCCTAAAGAAGAAGCTCCTAAAGAAGAAGCTCCTAAAGAAGAAGCTCCTAAAGAAGAAGCTCCTAAAGAAGAAGCTCCTAAAGAAGAAGCTCCTAAAGAAGAAGCTCCTAAAGAAGAAGC
>JABIPM010000023.1 GCA_018658955.1 Candidatus Woesearchaeota archaeon
GAAGAAGAAATAACAGACAAAGAATTATTACTAAATCAATTAAAAACTCAGGCAGAAGAAGGAGAAGCAACAATAACCTTAATCAGTAATGATTTAACAGACATGAATCTTCTACATGAAAAATCAGATATCCCTTTAGGAACATTACAATCACAACTAGGTTCTTCAAACGATTCTTCAGCAATGAATTCCTATAATGCAGTAGAAAGAGAAATTGAATCAATGTTAGAAGACATATCTTTAGCAAATTCAAAGAAAAGTAAAATTACAGACAGATTATCTATACTATCCCAAAACACAGAAACAAACAATTTAGCAATTACTCAAATGCTTTACAGTTTCAAAACAATCAAAAAAGATATCTCTGCAGTAAAAGAAACTGGAGCAGGAAAAATAGTAAATCCCATCAAATCAGAAATTAAACCAATCACCACAGAAAAAACACATCTTAATTTCATATTCCCCACATTACTGATCATGATCATGATGTTTGTATCTCTCCTATTAACCTCAACACTAGAAATAAGAGAAAAAACGTCAAAGGTTTATTTCAAAAACTTCATAACACCCACATCAGAAACCTCATTTACCTTAAGCAATTATATCACAAATCTAATCATTATCTCATTACAAACAACCATATTAGTAGGGGCGTCAGCATTCTTCTTTTACAAAGAAATATTCTCAACCATACATTTACTAATTCCTGCACTATTACTCATAGCTTCAATCTTCCTTTTCATGGGAATAATGCTAGGGAGCATTTTTAGAACAGAAGAAACTAACACAATTACTGCAATATCTTTAGGATTCATCATGGTGTTCTTTTCATCAGCAATACTCCCAATTGAAACCCTATCCCCTGTAATCAAAAATATTGCCTCATTTAATCCATTTTACATTAGCGAAAGCTTATTAAACCAAATTATTTTATTCCAATCTCAATTAAAGAACGTATCAAGTTATTTCTTGACACTTTCCCTGTATTTAGCAGGAATAATAATTGCAACAATTATAGTAAAAAAAATATCAAAAAGAAGACAATGAAACCAATAGAAATTTGTACAGTAGGAGGATATAATGAAGTAGGTAGAAATATGACTGCCATCAACGTAGATGGAGAAAGTGTTATTTGCGATATCGGATTTAATGTACAAAAAGTAGTAGAATATCAAGAAGAATGTAAAACTCAAGAAGCATACACAAAAGAACTTCTAATGAGTATTGATGCGGTTCCAAATATTAACAAAATTAAATCATGGATACCTAATACCAAAGCAATTCTAGCAAGCCATTGTCATCTAGACCATATTGGAGGAATTCAATATTTAGCAAGAGATTTCAAAGCACCAATTGTTTCAACCCCATTTACTATGAGCGTAATTGATAATCAAATGAGATCAGATGCAATCAAATTACCAAACAAGCAGGTAAGAATAAAACCCAACGACACATTCGAAGCTTCTAAAAATATCAAAATAGAATTCATAGACATTCCGCATTCAACTTTACAAACATCCTTATTGGCTATGCACACACCTCAAGGAATCATCCTTTACGCAACAGACTGGAAATTTGATAATACCCCTGTAATTGGGAAAAAACCAGATTACAAAAGATTAAAAGAATTGGGAAGCCTAGGTGTAAAGGCACTAGTTATTGATTCTTTGTACTCTAAAGAAGACATCAAGACACCTTCAGAAAGTATTGCAAGAGACTTATTAAAAGACGTATTATTAGAAACTGCAAACCAAGATTCAGCAATAGTTACCAGTTGTTTTGCATCACACATTGCAAGATTAAAATCAATAATTGAATTTGGTAATAAAATAAATAGAAAAGTTATAATTTTAGGAAGAAGTTTCGGAAAATACATTGAAGCAGCTGAACAAGCAAACTTAACAAAACTATCCGACCAAGCAGAAATTTTAACTTATAGATCTGCAATTAACAGAAAACTTGTAGAAATAAACAAAAAAGGTCCAGAAAACTACATTATTGTTTGTACTGGTGGACAAGGAGAAACAAACTCAGTTCTTTCAAGAATGGTTAGAGGAGAAACTAAGTTTAAATTTTACTCCGGTGACCAAGTAATATTTTCAAACAGATTAATTCCTGTTGAACCTAATTTAACCAATAGGGCAGGAATGGAAACTCAACTAAAAGATTTGGGCGTAAGGATCTTCAAAGATGTTCATGTTTCAGGACACTGCGCTAAAGAAGATATCAGAGAAATGATTCAATTAACAAATCCAGAAAATATAATTCCTTGCCATGGATTCGACAAGCTTATGCAACCAGCATGTAATCTAGGTATTGAGATGGGTTACAAAATGGATAGAGACCTTCACCTTATGAGAAATGGTGAAAAAATAATCATAGAGTAAAGATTATTATTCTAAATACTTCTTTCAGCCAATAAATCTATATAAAACACCCAAAACACCAAAGTGTAGCATGGGGGACAACATATGAACGAACAGCTAGATAGCTCTAAATTCAGATTTGCTCATCTAGCTGACTGCCATATCGGCGGTTGGAAAGAAGACAAATTAAAAGAACTTTCAATAAAAAGTTTTGAAAAAGCAATCAACAAAATAATAGATGAAAAATTAGATTTCTTACTAATATCCGGAGATCTATTTAACACTGCAATTCCTTCAGTTGATGCACTAAAACAAGTAGCACTTTCTTTAAGACGATTAAAAGAGAATAACATCCAGACCTACATAATTCCTGGAAGTCATGACTTTTCTCCCTCCGGAAAAACCATGTTAGACGTCTTAGAAAATGCAGGACTATGTATTAATGTTTACAAATACAATGAAATAACAAAAAAATTAGAAATAACTTACCACCAATTACCAAATCAAGAAAAAATTGCATTAACTGGAATTTGTGGATTATCTGGAGGATTAGAAAAATTATTGTATGAAGAAATATCAAATAAACAAGAAATAGAAAATTTACCAAATTTTAAAATATTTTTATTTCACACATTATTAACAGAGTTAAAACCCACAACAAATGATTGGGAAAAAGTTCCTTCAGAACCATTATCATTACTACCCCAAAATTTCAATTACTATCCTGGTGGCCACCCCCACTTTATTCATCAAAAATCAACTCCAGAACGCCCCTTAATCGCCTATCCTGGACCACTCTTCCCAAACAATTTCAAGGAGTTAGAAGAATTAAAACAAGGAGGATTTTACATCTGCGATGTAGATCCAAATAATAAAATAACCTTAACACACACCCCAATTAAACTCAAAGAAACTATTTCATTAAACATCAATGCTAATGAGAAAACTTCAGAGCAAGTAGCAGAAGAAATCAAGGAAAATCTAAATCAGTTAAGTATAGAAAATTGTATTGTAACATTAAGAGTTGCAGGAACATTGAAAGCAGGAAAAGCTTCAGATATAAGCTTCAAAAAAATACTAGAGAATAATAAAGCATACATAATTCTAAAGAATACTTCAAAATTAAAAACAAAACAATTTTCAGAAATAAAGATCAAAGAAGGTACAATTGAAGAGGTCGAAGATTCAATTATCAAAGAACATATTGGACAAATAGAAATCCCAGATATTCAATTAAATGAAAATCAAGAATTACTAACTACTCAATTAATGACTTCTTTAAACAAAGAAAAGTTAGAAGGTGAAAAAAACATAGATTTTGAAAACAGAATAAAACAAGACTTGATAGAAATATTCAATTTAAGGGACGTATTTGAAGAATGATAATCAAAAAAATAAAACTTACAAATATTCGCTCATATAAAGAAGAAGAGATTTCTTTTCCAGAAGGATCAACTCTACTTTCAGGAAACATTGGATCAGGTAAATCTACAATACTTCTAGCAATAGATTTCGCATTATTCGGAATTAGCCATGAACTACCTGGAAAAGCACTGTTAAGACAGGGAGAATCAGAAGGGTCAGTAGAATTAACATTCAAAATAAATGAAAAAGTAATTATCATAAAAAGAAATCTAAAAAAAACACCAACTTCAGTTTCTCAAGAATCTGGACAGATTACTATAGGAAATGATAAACAAGAACTTACAGCAATGGAATTAAAACAAAAAATAATTGAACTTCTAAATTATCCTCAAGACCTTTTAACAAAAACAAAATCTTCAGTATACCATTACACAGTTTATTCTCCACAAGAAAAAATGAAAGAAATTCTTTTAGGGAAAAAAGAAGAAAGATTAGAAATACTAAGAAGGGTTTTTGGAATTGATAAATACAAAAAAGTAAGAGATAATGCACAATTATTTTTAACCGCATTAAAACAAAAATCAAAAGAAATTGCCGCAAGAGTTGCAGACTTAGAACAGAAACAAGAAGAACTTGCGGAAAAAATCCAACGAAAAGAAGAACTTGCAAACTCAATTTCTAAAATACAACCACAAATAATTGAAGAAAAACAAAAACTAGAAATAAAAAAACAGGAGATTTTAATTCTTGAAGAAAAACAAAAAGAAGTAAATCAATTAAAACATGAATTAGAAAAAACCATTCTCTCACTAACCCATAAAACTCAAGATTTTGCAAATCAAAAAATAAAATTAGGAATAATCAACAAAGAACTTGTAGAATTAACAGAAGAAGTAAAAAATTTACCTCTTTCTGATCCTTCATTGAAGGATAAAATAGAGATACTTCAAACAAAAATCAAAACATTAGAAGATCAAAACATATTCTCTCAAAGAAGATCTGCAGAGCTAGGAATACTAAAGAAAGGCCATGAAGAGATTTGTCACAAAATCAGTGAATTAGATAACTGTCCATTATGTAAGCAAGCAGTAGAAGAAGAACACAAGCACAAAATAACAAAAGAAGAGACGTCTAAGGCAGAAAAATTAGACTTAGAATTAGACGCATTAAAGAGAAAATTAACAGAAAACCATCAAGAGATTACAAATAAAAAACAAGAACTATTACAAATACAACAAAATCTCCACAATCAAGGATTAGTAGAATTAAAACAAAAAAACCTTACAAATAAAAAACAAGAACTAACTAACTTAACACCATTAATAGAATCAACTAAAAAAGAAATAAGTGAGCTTACAAATAAAAAACAATTATTAGAACCCAAAATTCCAGTGTTAACAACAATAGATACAAGCAAACAAAAACAAGAACTAGAAATAATAAACAATCAACTAAAAGAATTTGAAATAAGAAACGCTTCAATGACTGCAGAACTTAACACATTAACCAACATAATAATAACAATACAAAAAGAAGTAGATTCTAAAAAAACTGCTAGAAGCAATATTGCTAAACTTATGCAGATAAGAGAATGGTTAGAAAAACAATTTATTAACATGACAATATTAATGGAAAAGAACATTATGCTAAAAGTCCATTCAGAACTAGAAAATTTAATTCAAAAATGGTTCACCATGCTAGTAGACTCAGAATCAATTAAAATAAGATTGGATGAAGAATTCACCCCAATCATCGAACAAAATGGCCATGAAACAGACTATTTACATCTCTCAGGGGGAGAAAAAACTGCAGCAGCCCTTTCATATAGATTGGCATTAAATCAAGTACTGAACACTCTAATGACTACAATTAACACAAAGAACATCTTAATGTTAGATGAACCCACGGATGGCTTCTCACAAGAACAATTAGAACGCATGAGAAACATATTAGAGGAACTCAACACAAAACAAACAATAATAGTGTCTCACGATCCAAAAGTAGAAAGTTTTGTAGATAATGTAATCAGGTTAGAAAAGAACGATCATCTAACTTCAATCATTCATACCTAACATAATCACTTATTCTTAATTCATCAATTAAACCATCAAAGTAAATTGGTAACTGATTATTGATAGTGCTCCATCCAATAGTTATATCTAAATTAGAATGAGCATAACTTGTAAATGGTTTAGAATCACATTCAACTCCATCAATATACGCCCGTATTTCAGTTCCATTCCAGACACCTGCAACATGTTGCCAAACACCTTCTTGCACCTTCAAATTTCCAGAACAAATAGCATTATCTTGTCCCTCGGTATCATCCCCATCAGAAATATGAAACAACAAATCGTGATTATTATTAATTCTTAATAACCAACCTCCAACATTCCACTCCCAATTTCCCACAATAGTTCTATAAGATTGATCCTGACTTGAATTATTTAAACTTCTTGGTTTAATCCATGCTTCAACTGTAATCATTTGATTATTAATAGTACCAGAATCATTAACTCCAGTTTCAATTTTATCTTCATAACCATTAAAGTCAATCGCACCACCATAATAACCAGTGTCCCATTTATTGGTATATTGCATAGGAGTTGCAGTCAATAAAATATCATCGATCCTAGTTTTAGAGTCACCTGAAGCAGAACCAGATCCATAATTGATCAAAAACATTATTCTTGCATACTTAGTTCCTCTCCACCACCTGGTTAGATTCTCACTACTCAAACTTTCTCCAGAAGTAACAGAACTATAATTTGCCCAAGAATTGACTATTGGCCCACCAACTGCGGCAGTATACATATAAGTTCCGCTATCTCTCTGTTGTCTCACATTTGTTCCAGCCTGTGCATCAACCCCCACAGTTTGTCCGCCACAAAGATTAACCTCCCAATAATCTCCATTATCCTGAAAGGTAGGCTGGCATCCATTTGTCCCTCTAACACCTAATCGATTACTCAAGTTACTGTTAGGCATATCATTAAAACTTCCAGAATTATCTGTATTAAATGCAACATATGAATCCAATCTGGTACTCCACTTACTTGCATTCAAAACTTTTACACTAGTATCTGAAGAACTAACAGCCTCATACAAACTAGTTTCACTACCGGCAACAGCACAGACATATCTTCTAACTATAGGATTTTTATTTTCATCATAAGGAACATATCCAAAGAAAAGGTGGCTGTCTTCAGAGCCATATTTCTTAAACCACCCAGTGAGATTATACTCTGCGTTAAGATCAATAGGAATAAACTCATCTGAAAAAACAGTACGCGCCCTTGTATCATAAAAGGAGTATACTCCGCTATGAGAATCCTCGTCAGTCACACCCTCAAAAGGAAGAACCGTTCGAAAATTAAGTAAATCTCCAGTTTCTGCACCGCGATTATCTACTAAATCTCCAAGAGTAATCAATGTTCCATCATTGCCGTTACTAGTTTCATCTTTAACAATATCTCCATCTCCTTCGTCAAACTTATACAATAATTGAGTAGCCCCATCAGGAACATGTCCACCACCATTACCAGAATTATAATCTCCAGAATTTACATCTTGAACTATTGCAGTAATATCTGCAACCTTAGAATGACTAATAGTACTTTCACCAAAACTATACTCAAAGTTTAAAGGGCCTTCAAAAATCTCTTCCGTAAATGTACAATCACTAACACTCAACACTTGTTCCCCACCATTCAAAATAGGAGGAGTATCTGATCCCACTGAACACGCAGGAACATCAAAAGAAAAACTATCTATATTTTTTCCTTGTGAATTCTTAACAATTAACGTTACACTCCCCTCATCAACACTAAAATCTTTACATAAAAATCCAGGACCCATCATACATTTTTCATTAACAAAGAATTTATCTCCACCAAAAGTAAACCACAAAGAACTAATCACTAACAGA
>JABIPM010000013.1 GCA_018658955.1 Candidatus Woesearchaeota archaeon
ATATAACAAGCCTGCAGTATTGCATTTATCTTTTCTTCCAGGCATTGATGGAGAAAAGATGAGCAAGTCAAGAAACAATAATATTCTTTTTGATGATGATGAGAAAACCCTTAGGAAGAAGGCAAATAAGGCACTTTCAGGTGGAAGGGAAACTGCAGAGTTACAGCGTAAATATGGGGGCGATCCCGAAAAAGATATGGCTTGTTTCTATTTGAGTAAAATATTTTTATCTGAAAAAGAAGGTGAAAAATTAATTGGAGATTACCGTAGTGGAAAACTTCTTAGTGGAGATGTTAAAAAAATATTTGGCGATGAACTTGTTAAGTTTGCGACTAATTTTCAAAAGAGTGTTAAAAAAATTTCTGATAAAAAAGTTAATGATTGTTTAATGAAAAACAACTAAACTAATTCTTAGTTATACAAATGTTTTTAAACAAGGCAGTATAAAATTAATAAACTTATTTTCAAAACGAAAAGAAGAGGTGAAAAATTGATGAAAGCAATAAGAAAAGCTGTAAAAAAAGCAACTGCGAAAAAGTCTACTGCACGTAAAAAAGTTACTGTAAAAAAGACAACTAGAAAAGCAGTTAAGAAAGCAGTAAAAAAAACTACAGTAAAGAGGGCAGTTAAAAGAAAAACTGCGAAAAAGGCAACAAGAAGAAAGAAGCGTTAATTGACGTTTTAGAAACTTGCAGCCAAATTATTTCTTTTTTATTTTATTTTTTTAAAAAAATAGCCAGAATTATAATCCGATGCAACCATAGTTTCCAGAAGGAAGTTGTACACAATCTTCTGAAGGTTTGGAACAATAACCCAAATTATTGGCAATGCAGGAGTTAATATTATTCACGAATTTACAATTATTTAGCTCTGGAACCCATACACAGTGCTTTGAAGGATGTTGACCTTTGCAGTATTCTGCATTAGAAAAGGGATTTTCAACTAGTTTACAACTAGGTTCTGCTTCAAACATGCCAGTTAAATCTGGAGCAGGATAATTGATCAAATAACCAGACAAAAAGAATACTGCCAAAAATACTAACATAAGATGATCCTCTCTTGAATGATTCACTCTTTTTTTCATGATATTAAGGGTAGTGTTTGCTATAAAAGATTTTTGGAGAGAAAGAATTAAAAAAGAAGCATGTTTCTTAATGAAATGGTAAAATGGAACTTAGGTGATCTCTATAATTCTATAGGGGAAAATGAAATTAATGAGTTAATTAGTGTGCTTGAAAAAGAAACTAAACAGATTGAAAAAATTAGACCATTACTAAAAAAAGATGTTTCTGCTAAGATTATAATAGATATTCTAGACCGTTCAAAGGAAACTGCTAAACTAACTAGCAAATTTGGGGCATTTATCAGTTTAAAATTGTCTGAAGATACTGCATCCCATAAATACAATGCTTTAGCATCAAGACTTGAACAAATTGGAACAGATTTTCATAATAGAAGTTTATTCTTCGATCTTTGGTGGATTGGATTAGATGATAAAAATGCTGAAAGAATAATTAAACAATCTGGAGAATATGCCCACAAACTTAGGGCAACTAGAAAGTTTAGAAAACATACACTGAAAGAAAATGAAGAAAAAATAATTAACATTAAGGATCTTAGTGGTGCGGGTGCAATTTCTAATCTTTATGACATAATTACAAATGCTTACAATTTTGATTTCAAAAAGAAAAAAGGAATTTCGCAGGCTGAAGTTATGGAGAATGTTAGAGATAAAAATAAGGATGTTAGGAAACTTGCATATGAAACTGTTTTGAATAGGTATGGTAAAGAAGAATCAGTTTTAGGTGAAATTTACAGAAACATTGCTTTAGACTGGGTTAAAGAAGGTTTAAGGTTAAGAGGATATGAAACTCCTATTTCAATTAGAAACAAAGGAAATGATTTGCCTGATGATGCCATTGAAACATTACTTAGTGTGTGTAAAAAGAATAGAAAAGTATTCCAAGATTATTTTAAATTAAAGGCAAAAGTTGTAGGAATGAAGAAGTTGAGAAGATATGACATCTATGCGCCAGTAAAAAGTTCTAAAACTAAATTAAAATACGAAGATTCTGTAAAAACAGTATTAGAAGTATTTGGTGAATTTGATTCTGAATTTAGAGATATGGCTAAAAGGGTAATTGATGAGAAACATATCCACTCAGATATTCAAAAAGGTAAACGAAGTGGAGCATTTTGTTACAGTGTTCATCCTTCAATTACGCCTTACATATTAATGAATTACGTTGGAAGTTACAATGATACTTCAACACTTGCACATGAGTTAGGGCATGCTATTCATTCGATGTTAGCATCACACAAAAACATTTTTGATTTCCATGCACCATTACCTTTGGCAGAAACTGCTTCAATATTTTGTGAAATGTTGTTGGAAGAAAAGTTACTTGAAAAAAAGATGAGTGCAGTTGAAAGAGAACATATGCTTGTGACTCAATTAGATGGAATTTATGCAAGTATAATGCGTCAAGCTTACTTTGTTATGTTTGAAAAAAAAGCCCATGAGATGATTGAAAAAGGGGCTACAATTGGACAGTTAAATGAGACTTATTTTAACTTATTGAAAGAACAATTTGGAGATTCAATTGAATTGCCTGAAGTGTTTAAACATGAGTGGAAATATATTCCTCACATTTATCACACACCTTTCTATTGCTACGCTTATGCATTTGGAAATTTATTGGTGCTTAGTTTATTTAACATGTATAAGCATGAAGGCGAGAACTTCATTAAGAAATATAAACGAATCTTAAGTCATGGTGGAGGGGAAGTTCCCTCAAAAATGCTTAGCGAAGCTGGAATTGATGTTAATGACGAGAAGTTTTGGCAAGGCGGATTTGATTTGATCAAAGATATGGTTAAAAGACTAGATAGTGAATTAAAATGAGTACAGAAAGAGCTGAAAGGGAATTGTTAAGACCTATTGAAGCTCATGAACTGCATGGAAAAAGTAGTTTTTTGAAATATTTTTGGAAAGCTATTAGTGCTTTAATGTTGATTATTATTTTGAGTTATATGTTGACTAATTATTCTGTTAGAACTATTTTAGTTGGAAAAATGGATAGTGATGTTGTTAGTGAAGGTGTTTTAGAAAGTGAATATGGTGTTGTTATTTTTACTAATGGAGTTTATACTGGATTAAAAGAGTTGTACCATGAAAATGAGAAAGAGTTTAAGGCTTGTGTGTTGGGGAAGTATTTAGATGGACAATATATTCTTGATGAATTGTTTTTACCTAAAATGCATTTTCAAGATTATGATCAAGTGATTAGTTCTCCTTGCCCCGAAAGAACATTAATTGATTTACACAGTCATCCTCAACAACATTGTACATTTTCTGAAGTAGATTTGAATGGGTTTACTCCAATAGAAGAAAATACTCTTCTTGGTGTTATGTGCAGTGATGATCGATTTATTCTTCGGAGATAAATTAAAATTCTGGAATTAATTCTAATACGTGTAATCTTGTGGACTTAAGAAATGTGTTATTTAGATGGAATTTAGGAACATAGTCTTTTGAACGAGTCATGGTTCTTCCTACTCGGGATATGTCTCTTGTTAAAAAATAAATTCCTTTGTCTCTTGTTAAAATTATTTGAGGTTCATTAGTTTCAATTGCTTTGGTCATTGCATGAGATACTAAGTGATTATCTGCTATACTTGTTCCGGTTTCTCCCCTTATTGAGACGTTGTGGCAGTGTTGATAAATTCTATTTTCTAAATCTCTGTCTCCTAATTGACTTGAGCCTATTGAATCAAATTTCGATTCAATTGCACCTTGAATCATTCTTGCCCTTTTGTGTCTTCTTTCAATGATTTTAGAATATCCGTGATTATTTTTTTCTTTGTGCCTTTTTAATTTTTCTTGGAAAAGATCTTTTCTGTGAGTTATTTCTGAAACAATTTGCTGAGGAAGATATACGCAAGGTTTTCTTATTGCAATTTTTAATTCTTTGGTAGATTGGTTATTTGTTTTTCTAACCTCTTTTGCCAATTCTTTATAGGTTTCATTAACTTCAGGCAATCCATTATTTACTGCATGCATAAATGAAAGTTCGCAAAGTTTTACTGATCCAAAATCTGGATGATAACCGCTAACCATTCCTGGTTTAATTATGAATGATGTATCTATCCAATAATTTTCTCCTGGAAGATCATTAAAATTAGAAGTATATTCTTGCATCATATCTTCAAAACTAAAATCTAAATATAACTCCTGAAAACCACCAATAAACCGATCTTCTAATCCGATTGTTTTTAGATCATCTGTTAAGAATGAAAAATCTTCTAAACTTCGTGATGGATGAGTAAATGCCCTATACTCCGATTGTCTAGGAATTCCAATAGCTTGATCAGACATTTTTCCCTTGTGCCCCTTTGGACAACGAATCTTAGAGAAACTTAAATCTTCATCTTCATATTCTTCATAATTAATTATTCTTGGCATTTTACTGAAAAATAAATAATTAATGGTTATTAAAATTACCTTTTCATGTATTTCTGTCTTTTTGAAGGGCTTAGACGCTCTATTGAGTATCTAAGCATAGTTCTGGGCATTCTCTTTGAATGTTTATTGAGAAATGACTCTAAAACTTCTTGATTTCTCTTTCCTAACTCTCTTAACATCCATCCAGATGCCTTGTGGATTAAATCGTGAGTGTCTTCAATGAATTTTTCTGCTAAATCTAATGTTGGTTGAAATTGATTGTTTTTTATTAGTTTTAATGTGGAGACTATTGAGATTCTTTTAGTCCAGAGATGATTGGAATCTGACCATTCGTATAATTTTCTTTTTGGTTTGTTTAGAAAATAATCTCCAATTATATTTGGACAAGAAATATCTACTAAATCCCAATTGCTAATGTTATGAAAATTATCTATGTAGAAATTAACTATCCGTTCTTTCTCTTGTGAATTTGCACCATTATATTTATTGATTAAAATTACTAATGCCGTAAAACGATGTTCGTGAATTGTACTATCTAATAGTTGTTGTAATTGTTCTAATGTTAATGAATAATATTTTTTTGCTATTTTCCTTTGAATTGGAACAATGATTCCTAGGAATTTATCTCCTTCAGCATATTCTCCCTTTCCTGTTTTGAAAAATCTAGAAAGTATTTTTGCTTTTTCAGGATTTTTCTGAAGTTTTAGTTCATAAATTAGTTCCCTTAACATGAAATAAAAAGAGAATATTAATTTATAACTATTCTTTGTTTTTAGTAGTTAGATATCCCTTACATTTCTTTGAACCACATCTGCAAGGATGTTCTTCATAATCATCGGTATCTAAACAATAATCATAAGTTATTTCTTCATCTTTTTTGATATCTTTAGTTGCTTCAATCCAAATATGGTCTTCATCGTTGATTGAATCTGCATTTGGTTCACAAGAATGGTTGATGTATTTTGCAGGATTCCATGGAACATCTCCATCAATTGTAGTATCTTTGTCTAATTCAAATAAGTAGATTACTCCTGCTGTTGTTTCTCTTTCTGAAATTTCATCTGCTTCATCATTTGAAATCTTTCTTCCGATGTATTCGATTATGTAAGTTCCCTTAGGAATATCTTTCTTAGCAAAAACTCCTTTATTGTGGATTTTTGATTGTCTTACTTCTGCCCATTCACTTTTTTTTGTTTCCATTTTGATTATTCCTCTTTTTTGTATGTGTTTTTAAATGTTTTTAAAAGAAGAAGAGTAAAATTTTATAACGGGTAAATTTTAGAATAGTAAGATGGCCACATATTCACACTCCAAATTAAGTACTTTTGATCAATGTAAGTATAAGTATAAACTTAGATATGTTGATTTTGTTAGAAGTGAACTAAAAACCATTGAAGGATTTATGGGAACTATTGTTCACCAAACTTTAGAGAAGTTATATAGAGAATTAAAAGCAGGGATTGTGAATTCTAAAGATAATTTACTGAAGTATTATTTATGGATGTGGCAAAAAAATTGGACTCCCGGTATTGTTGTTGTTAAAAAAGAGTATAATGCCGAACATTACAAAACATTAGGATTAAATTATCTTATGGGTTACTATGATAAATATTCTCCATTTAATCAATTAACAACTGTGGCAATTGAAACTAATGATAGGCTTGGTTTAACTAATAATGATAAATATTATGTTATGATTGATCGTTTAGCCGTTGATGAAGATAAAAATTATTATGTGATAGATTATAAAACAAATGCTAATCCTGCTAATCAAACAACATTAGACAAGGATACTCAATTGGCAATGTATTCCTTGTGGGTTAAAGATAAATTTCTTGATGCTAAATCAATTAAACTTGTTTGGAATTTTTTAGCAACTGATGAAGAAAAAGTATCAGTTAGAACCGATGAAGAATTGGTTGAAATGAAAAATTCTATTGAGAATAAAATAAATGAAATTGGAAATTGTATTGAATATCCTGCCACCACTAGTAAACTGTGTGATTATTGTGAGTATAAATCTATATGTCCTGAATGGAAGAGAAACGAAATTGAAGAAGTTAAACCTAAATATACTCGTCAGAAATTATTAAATGCGTACTTGAAATAGTTTTGAAATTTTATTTTAAAAGCTTATATGTTTTCTAAAGATTAAAATTTAGTTTATAAATGGTTTTAAACAACAGTTATTTGGTTATATTATGGATTCTCCAGATAGAAAAAAGATGGATAGGTATTACAAAGAACAATTAGGTGATAATATAGAAAAAGAACTAGCTTCTTTTGATGAAGTTATGGCCATGATGGTTGATTCTATTCTTCCTAAAAAAAAGATTATGGCTGAAAAGAAAAATTATGCCGAAACTATGTTTAGGAATTGGGATTGTTTCAGTGAAATTCTTCCACCATTGAGAGAAGTTAAATGGAATTTAATGAGTATAAAGAAATATAGGGATCTTTCTAGTGAAAAAGGTCATGAATTAGAAAATTTAAGTAATGATGATAAGAAGGTTAGGAAAAAATGTGTGAATAGTATGTTATGGTTTACTGATGTACTCGCATATAGTTCTGGTCTTGTTAAAGATGAACTAAAAACAAGAAAGATGTTTGGTTTTGAAGAATAAAATTATTTTATTATAGTTCTCACTATCTCTTAATTTTAAAATTAAAAAAAAAGAGTACATAGGAAAGTTTAAGCCTCCAAGTATATTGATAAATGTCGAATTATTAGTAATCGCGGGCTGAATACCTCGTTTCCTTGGTACTTACACCCCGACCCTATCAAACCTGTGATATGCAGGTATTCTCAGTCTATTTTCGCGGCGGGTTTCGAGCTTAGATGCTTTCAGCTCTTATCCCTTAGCGCGTAGCTGCCCAGCCTGCCTTGTCAGACAACTGGTACACCAGTGGCGCCGAACCCTTGTTCCTTTCGTACTAAAGGATCCTTCCACTCAGACCTCAACACCTCCAGTAGATATCATACAAACTGTCTCACGACGTTCTTAACCCAGCTCACGATCCGCTTTAACCGGTGAACACCCGTACCCTTGGAAGCTTCTGCACTTCCAGGATGCGAAGAGCCGACAACGAAGTAGCAAGCAGCGCCGTCGATTTGAACTCTTAGGCGCTACAACTCAATTATCCCCGAGATAGCTTTTCTGTCATACCTAGCCCTCATCAATAAGGACATAGGGGTTCGCTAGACCAGACTTTCGTC
>JABIPM010000010.1 GCA_018658955.1 Candidatus Woesearchaeota archaeon
ACTGGAATGCATTAAATAAAAAAGAAAAAGAAACAGTTACTATTAATCCTAAACAATTAGGTTATTCTCTTGGAGGTGATCCTCTAAAAAATCTAAGAGCTGGTATTGGGGTTGGTGCAGGAAATATTGAACTTACTTTTTTTAATGCTCCTGGAAAAAGTTCAAGATCTCAAGGACAACCTTCTCCAGAAGCAATTGGAAAAATAGAAAGGCAAGAATTAAAGGAACTTGCAAGAGTAAATGAAGTGGGCGTTACAATTCATGCAACTCCCAATATGGGTGGAGGCGGAGGTTCTTTCTCAGGGTTTACTGGTCAAGGATTTTCAGAAGATGCAAGACAAAAAGCAATTGATGAAATGAAAAGGACTGCAGAGTTTACTGCAGATGTAACTGAGGGTGGGCCAATGGTATTGCATATTGATGGATTTGAAAGACCTATTTTCGCTGCAGGAGTTAAAGAGGGCGCAAAAGAAGATACTTTCAAGAATTATGAATTAGAAAAAGAAAAAGCACCATTACATTTTGTAGATAAAAAATCAGGAAAAGTTATAGGATTAAGTAGAGAAGAAGAAATTGTTTCTGCAGAAAGAGATGCTAATGGGAAGATCATTATTGAAGACGGAAAAGTAAAATTAAAAACAGAAACATTTCAAGATGCAGTTGAACATTTTAAAGCACTTGATCAAAAAGAAAAAAAAGAATATTCAAATGAGATTGACTATTTTTACAAGGGAGTAAAAAAGGGACAACAAGAAATTCAAGAAGGTGAAAAATTTAGATATATTGATAGAGCAAATGATGCAGAGAAAATGGAAGAAAGATACTCTGGGTTGATTGAAGCATATGAATCAACAGATGAATCTAAACAAGGAATTATGGCTGAAGCCTTGAAAGACCAGGAAAGAAGTCAATCAATTACAAGCCCTGAAGAAATGAAACAACTTTTAGAAGATCCAACAAAATATCTAAAAGAAAAACAAGACATGTATGCCAATGAAAGAACAATTTGGCAAAACGCTGCCGCAGGGGAAGAAAGAAAGATACATGACGCAACAAAAGAATTAGAAAATTATCAAGATATTACCACTTACGGGGTTGCAAAAGAAGCAGATACAATAGCCCAATCAGCAATGCAGGCATATGAAATAGAAAAGAAAAGAAAATTAAAAAAATCTCTTTGGGTAGCTCCAGAAAATTGGGCAGTTGAAAGATACGGTTCTCATCCAAAAGAATATAGAAATATTATAGAAAAATCTAGAGAAAACATGACTCAAAGATTAATTGATCAAAAAAAGATGAATCCTGCACAAGCAAAAAAGGTTGCAGCAGACCATATCAGAGGAACATTCGATATTGGACACCTAAACATGTGGAAAAAACATTTTGGTGGAGACGATAAGGAATTTGCAAAATGGATGAAAAAGGAAATAAGGCCATTAGTAAAAGATAAAATAATTGGCCATGTACACATAGCAGATAATTTTGGATATCATGATGAACATTTAGAGTTGGGAGAAGGAAATGCTCCAATTAAAGAGTTCTTAAAAGTTTTAAAAGAAGAAAAATTTGAAGGAAAACAAATTGCAGAACCTGGAGGCCAAAGAGAGGGCCAATTGCATCGAGCATGGACTTCAGCATTACAAATAGGTGGATCACCAATTTACCGAATTGATTCCAGTACAAGATCTTGGACAGACATTGGAGGTTCTTATTTTGGAAGAACCCAATCCCCTTCATTCTTTGTAGGAGACTATGCGCCAACTAAAGATTGGACTTCATGGTCAGAAGTACCATTAGAATAATTATTCAAAACCGGGTTTATTGAAAAACTTCTTAATTTTAAATTTAGTTTTTGTTAGCCTATAATTAATTCTTTGTTTAAACAGCCTAACCTTTTCATTACGTTCTCTTTTAACACCTTCAATATATCTTTGTGCTGAACTTGAACCAGGAATTGCTAATCTGAATACCTTAAAGAAAGTACTCACAAATAACAAAATAAATAATGAAGTAACCATAGTGTCTCCATCAAAAGGAATATTACTATACACTAAAACTACTGCAACAAAAGAAAATACACTCAAGAATATTGAACTGCTCAAAAAGAAAGAAAACTTTTCATCGACAGTATGGAAAAAATCAATAAACATTAAACTAAATGCAACAACTGCAACTGCTAAGGCAGTCATAGTTTTATAGAATGCAACGGTCCCAAATGCCTCAAACCCAGTTAACCCAAATTCATTATACACAAAAGTAGCTAAGTGGGCAGTAACAAACAACAATACAATACAGTTACCATAGGCACTATCCCAACTAATGCTCTCATCCTTATTTCTTCCAAAATATATCTGGACTAAGAACATAGTGATCAGTAAAGGAATTAAAATTTCTAGAGTTTCTTTTCTACGGATGGTTACAATCACCATCTCCATAAATCTAGGCAATACAACACTTACAAAATATTCCTTAAAAGCAAGTAACCCATCTACAAAACTCATTTCAACACCTCTATTAAAATACAATACTTTTAGCTTATAAATATTCTGTTAAACTCAAAAGTTAAACTTAAATATTCAAACCAACTAAAATAAGTAAATGAATCAGAAAAAATTAGGTGTAACGGTATTAATTTTATCATTATTAATTGGTTTTGTACTAATCGATTTTATTTCTGAAACTCAAAATTCTGGTGAAGAAGACGGATGTTTTCAAGATGAAGATTGTCAAAAGGCAGCAGTTGCACTAACTTCTTCACATTTAGGGATAGGAATTATTTTTTCATTATTTTCATTAGCATTATATCTTATAGTTTTTAGTAAAAGTGAAGATTTTTGGTTAAAGAAATTAGAACAACAAAGACAAGATTTAACTGAAGAGGAAAAATGGAACATTATCAAATTAATGTTAGATGAAAATGAATTAAAAGTAATAAAAGAAATAAAAAAACAACCAGGAATAACTCAGTTCACATTAAGATTAAGAACAGATCTTTCAAAATCTAAACTAAGTGATATTCTTTCAAGATTTGAAAAGAAAGGTTTAATCGAGAGACACGTTAAAGGAAAAACACTTGCAGTGTTTCTAAAACCTTCATTTTAATCTTTAAGAACGGAAACAAGATTAAATCAAGCTTCTTTTCAAAATTCAAACTAGATTATCCTTTCCGTTCTAAAACATAAGTATTAATAAACAAATTTCTTATTTTTCAACAATAGATTATATCTAAAAATTAAAAGGAGAGATACAATATGGCAAAAAACAGAGGTAAAAGAGTCAAAATAGAATTTGACGAAATTAACTTGTGGAAAGCAGGCACAATTATCTTTGGTATTTTATTCATTCTTTGCTCAATGAAGGGCGGTTCAGATGCGGGCGTAGGAGATGCTCCTACAATCGAAGCACCAACACCCCTCCCTCAAGCAGCACCAAAAGCACCATCTGCACCAGTAGATGTTGAAATTGGGGACGCATATGTTAAAGGTAAAAAAAATGCTAAAGTAGAAATTATAGAATTTTCGGATTTCGAATGTTCTTTCTGTGGAAGATTCTACAGTCAAACATACAAACAGATTTTAGAAAATTATGTAGATACAGGTAAAGTAAAATTTGCATTTAAGCACTTACCATTACCATTCCATAGCAATGCACAAAAAGCATCAGAAGCTACAGAATGTGCAGGTAAACTTGGAAAAGATGACGCTTTCTGGGGAATGCACGATGCAATCTTTGATAATCAAGCAAGAGGTATGAGCGTATCACAACTAAAAGGATACGCAGCAGACTTAGGTCTTGATCAAGGAGATTTTGATTCATGTCTTGATAATGGAGATATGGAAGCAAAAGTTAAAGCACATGCAGCAGAAGCAGCTAAACTTGGAGCTAGTGGAACACCTACATTTTTCATAAATGGTGTAAAATTAGTTGGAGCACAACCTTACGCAGCTTTCGAAGCAGCAATAGAGGCGGCCCTTTAAGTAAATAATTTTGGTTAGGGGATTTCCCCCTTTCCTTTTTTTTCAAATGTTAAAACTAAAAACGGCATTAAATTCAACAAAAACAGTTTTATCTAAAAAGAAATATTTTCTAATATTCTTCTTAGTATCATTTTCCTTATTTTCCTTAAGTATTCTTTCAAAAAATTATCAAATCATTTTCAAATCATTTTCAAAGTTATCGTTAATTCAATATTCTAAATTAATCGGTTCACTTTATGTTGGAGGAGTAACATTAAATCAAGTCCATGCAACAATAATTTTAATTTCAATAAGTTTACTTTTAGGAATAACTGTAGCATTAATGACATTCAAAGTAAATTCTAAAAATGCAGTAACACCAAGACTAAACAAATCAGGAACAGTCGGTGCAGTATTAGGGATGGCAACTCCAGTTTGTGCACCTTGCGGTATTGGATTATTATCTATGGTCGGACTAGGAGGAGTATTAACTTATCTTCCTTTTCAAGGAACAGAATTGGGAGTAATGAGTATTGGCCTTTTAGGTTATTCAATTCTTCACATAGGAAATGACATTCAAGAATGTAAATCTTGTCAAATAAACATAAAATAAACATAATCTTTATATAAACCCAAACCAACTCTCAATTAAGGTGAAATTAAGTCTAAAGAGGGGTCAAATATCTTCTATAAAGCAGGGAGACCTATTTGTAATTCTATCTGAAGAACAAATAAAAAATCTAAGAAATAAACCAAAAACCTTCTTAGAAACACAAATTGCTTCTAAAATTCCAAAAAAACAATTTGAAGGAAAATCTTCTCAAAAAGTCCAAATAACTTCAGATAAATTAAGATTTCATTTATTTGGAATAGGAAAAGAATCAGAAATAAACAGAGAATCAGTAAGAAAAGTGGCAGGATCAATCTCAAATTATTCTTTAGCAAATCAAATTCAAGAATTCACAGTTAATTCAGAAGTTCCAAAAATATCTAATTTTCACACAGTGGAATCAATAACTGAAGGAATTCTTTTAGGACAATACAGATTTGATAAATATAAAACTGGACCCAAAATTAAATTAAAACAAGTTTCAATATTAACTAATTCAAAAGAAAATGGACTAGATAAAATCATAAAAGAATCTACAATCATCTGTGATTCTACAAATTATGTAAGGGACCTACAAACTGAAAATGCAGATGTGGCAACCCCCCTATATTTAGAAAAACAAGCAAAAGATATAGCAAAGAAACACAAATTAAAAATCAAAGTTTTAGATGAAAAAATATTAAAAAAATTAGGTGCAGGGTTAATACTTGCAGTGGGAAAGGGAAGTAAATATCCTCCAAGAATCATAATTTTAGAATATAAAGGAAATCCCCATTCAAAAGAAACATTAGCAATAGTTGGAAAAGGAATAACTTTTGATAGTGGAGGAATTAATCTAAAACCTACTGGATACATAGAAACCATGAAAACAGATATGTCTGGTGCAGCTACAGTTTTAGGTACAATCCAAGCAGCAGCACAATTAAAATTAAAGAAAAATTTAATCGCAGTAGTTTCAACAGCTGAAAATGCAATTGGTTCAGAAGCGTACAAACCAGGAGATGTATTCAAATCATTCTCAGGAAAAACAGTTGAAATTGGAAACACTGATGCTGAAGGAAGATTAGTTTTAGCAGACGCATTAACATACATAGAAAAGAATCTAAAACCTACAAAAATAATTGATATAGCAACATTAACTGGGGCAGTAATAGTAGCATTAGGAGATTATGTGGCGGGAATGTCAGGTACAGATTCTAAAATGATTTCCGCATTAAAAGAAGCAGGAGAAAACACCCACGAAAGAGTTTGGGAACTTCCATTATACAAAGACTATATCAGTGAAGTAAAAAGTGACACTGCAGATTTTAACAATATTAACTATGGGAGAAGTGCAGGATGCATAATGGGTGCAGCATTCCTCTCAAAATTCGTAGAAAAAACGCCGTGGACACATTTAGACATTGCAGGAACATCATGGTTGGATAAACCAAGAGATTATTATCAAAAAGGAGCTACAGGATTTGGAGTTAGATTATTAATTGAATATTTAAAAAACAATTAATTTATCTAATTTACAAATTTAATATTAAAGGATGAAAATTCCAATAAAAAAGAGAGAAAACAAAAACTTATCTAATTTTCTTTTCGAAGATTTGAAGATATCTAGAAAGTTTGCTAAACTGATGTATCAAGAGTTTGGTAAATTTATTTCTTCCATGGTTCTTTTTGGTTCAGCAACAAAGAACATTCCTAATCCTAAAAGAGACATTGACATCTTAATTGTTTTAGATGATACAAGAATACAATTTACTCAGGAGTTAGTTCAAACATATAGAATAATCTTAGAAAAAACAATTGCAAAAGTAGATCCAAGAAGATTACACATTCAAACCATGAAGTTAACTTCATTTTGGGAATATGCAAGAGCGGGAGACCCAGTCGCAATTAATATTTTACGTTCAGGTGTGGCATTAATTGATACAAATGTTTTTGATCCATTACAAGCACTTTTAGAACAAGGAAGAATAAGGCCATCACAAGAAGCAGTTTGGACTTATTACACAATGGCTCCAGCGTCACTTAGACGTTCAGAACAACATCTTTTAACAGCGGCAGTTGATTTATACTGGGCAGCAGTTGATGCAGCACACGCAGCATTAATGCACGCAGGACAGATACCTCCTTCACCAGACCATGTAGCGGAAATGCTCCAAGAAAAATTAAATGCTCCACATCAAGTTTCTAGAAAATCATTAAGAACAATGAAAGAACTTTATTTAGTGTTCAAAAAAATTGTCCATAGAGATATTAAATCAATTTCAGGTAAAGATTATGATGTTTACAAAAAGAAAGCAGAAGATTTTGTAGATGAAATGAAAGAATTCTTAGAGAATCATCCCAAAAATTAATTTAGGTATTTTTCCAAAAAACTTTTTCGCATATTTTCTATAACAGAAAAATCAAGAGAATTCAATTTTGTATTGACTTTATTGTCAGATAAATCCAAATATGCAAAATCTGAGGAGATAAACAATAATCCATCAAAAAGACGATTAAAACTAACATATTTTTCAATACCTAAAACTTCTTCAAAAGGAAGTCTAAAAGTCTTAGATTTTGTTGTATTATTAAGAACCTCATAATCTCCAACAATTTCAAAAAATCTATCCAGTTTACCATATGAGGTCATTGCACGCAATTTGTCATAATCTACACCCATATCTTCAGCAAGATGTTTAGTAATCAAAGAATATTTATCTTTAACATGTTTAGCAAATTCATCTAAATTTTTAGAATCATCTAACTCTTTTTCAAAAACAATGTAGTTATTACAAATCTCATCCAAATAAGACATAAGTAATAGAATTAATCTTATTTAATATAGATATAGCAAATATAAAATAATAAATAAAAAAGTAAGGATTTCTCCCTACTTTTTATAAGATTCTGCTAACGCGTTCATCAACTTCTTGGTGAAAAGTTCTTCTTTGTCATCTGAAGTTACTTTAATGCCCATTTCTTTAGCAGCAGTTTCTGAAACACCCTTAAAAAAAGTTTGAGTTATTCCTCCGACCGCGTTTTCAAGACCATTAAGTATTTCTCCACGTGGTTGCATACTTCTGGGAAGGTCCTTCATTTGTTCTAAGGCCGTGTTATAATTAGTTATTCCGTTGATAAGTTGTGTTTGGTATGGTTGAGAAAACGCATTCATTTTTTTTTCATCTACGCCACCAAAGTAATTTACAATAGCTAGGTTCAAGTCTTTTGCAAGAGTGCTAGGATCTGCAGTGCCTGTTTCAGCCTTTTCTAATATGTCTCCCATTGAATCATATGCTCCTTTAAGAGAGTCAAATACAGGGGTTCCTTTTTTTGTTTCTTTTGTCATTTTTAGTTAATCTCCTCATAATTACTATAGTTTTTACTAACATTTTAGCTATTTAAACCTTTCTATTTGTATTTACTGTTGAGTAACAAATAATAAACAAAAACCATTATAAATCAAAGTAAATCAATAATTATAAGGGCCAACGAGTCAATCAAACACCCCTTCAACATAAAATGAAACCAGACTGTTTTGTAGTACATTATGCAGAGATTGCAATCAAAGGAAAGAATCGACCACTTTTCGAAAGAATTCTAATTGAAAATATCAGAAAATCTATCAAAGGTCTAAAAGCATTAGGTGTAAGAAGAAGATATGGAAGATTAATAGTTGAACTAAAAGAAGATTCAAAATTAGAAGAAATAGAAGAAAAATTAAAAAAAATTCCAGGAATAAGTTCTTTCTCTCCAGCATTAAAAACAAATCACGATTTAGATAAAATCAAAGACGCATCATTAATATTAATGCAAGAAGCAACTGAAACCTCATTCTATATTAAAGTAAAGAGATCATATAAAAAGTTCCCATTAAAGTCTATGGAAATTTCAAAAGAAGTAGGAACACACCTTGGAAAAGTAAAAGGAAAAATTGTAGATTTTGTTACACCAGAAATTACACTTTTTATAGAAATAGTTGAAAATGGTGCATATGTTTATACTAAAAAAGTAAAAGGAATAGGTGGACTTCCAGTAAGTGTTTCAGGAAAGGTAATGGTATTACTTTCAGGAGGAATCGATTCTCCAGTTGCAGCATATTTAACATTAAAAAGAGGTTGTAAAAATATTTATGTTCATTTCCATTCAGAACCATATACAAAGGAATCTTCAAGAAAGAAAGTGGAAGAATTAGCTAGACAAATAGCAGAACACCAAAACGAAACTAAAATATTTATGGTTCCATTAATTGATATTCAAAAAGAAGTTATGACTAAGACAGATAAAAAATATAGGATAATTCTTTACAGAAGATTTATGTTTAGAATAGCAGAAGCACTGGCAAGAAAGAGTAAGGCAAAAGCATTAGTTACTGGAGAAAATTTAGGGCAAGTTGCATCACAAACAATTGAGAACATTCATGCAATTCACTCCACAATCAACATGCCAGTAATTCAACCATTAATCACATTTGACAAACAAGAAATAATTAATTTAGCAGAAAAAATTGGAACCTATAAAAAATCAATCGAGCCCCACGATGACTGTTGTTCTTTGTTCGTACCTAAACATCCTGCAACAAAGTCAGATATAAATATTGTAATTTCAGAAGAATCCAAATTAGACGTTGAAACTTTAGTTAGAGATGCATTAAAGAAAACAGAAAAAGTTTCAATAAACAATCCAGATAATTAATTCTTATAAAAACTAATTTCACAAGCTGAACAATATGTGGGCAAATTCAATTCTATTTCTTCATAAAATGTAGGCTGAATTCTTGTAATGCTATTTATTGGCAGATTGGTTTCAAAGTCAAGAGAATATAGATAAGTGTTTTCTGTGGGTACCACTTCTCCATATTGTAAAATCTTCATAAAACTGCCATCTATTTCAATTTTTCCTTCAAGATTCTTTTCGTCCATAATACCCTTTAATCAAAGAAATATTTAAGGATTATTGTTCAAAACCCAAACATATTTATAAATAAATAAACATTCATTAAATTATGAAAGTGGAGAGTGTGATTTCTTTAAAGAACGTTTGGAGATCTTATCAGATGGGAGACTCAGTTCTTCACGCAGCTAAACAGATAAATTTAGAAATTCCCAAAGGAGAGTTCATAGCAATTGTTGGTCCAAGCGGAGCAGGCAAAAGTACAATTATGAACCTAATTGGCTGTTTAGATATTCCTACAAAAGGAAAAATTTTTTTAGATAATAAAGACATTTCAAAATTAAAAGAAAGTGATTTATCAAATATCCGAGGGAAAAAAATAGGTTTTGTATTTCAACAGTTCAATCTTTTACCTTCATTAAGTGCATTAGAAAACGTTTATCTTCCAATGTCTTTCCAAAACACAGATAGAACAAAAGGAATAAAGAAAGCAGAACAACTACTAAAAAAAGTGGGTATGTCTCATAGACTCCACCATAAACCTTCAGAACTTTCAGGAGGAGAAAGACAAAGAGTTTCAATTGCAAGATCATTAGCTAATTCTCCAGAAATAGTTTTAGCAGATGAACCGACGGGAAATTTAGACACAAAAACAGGTAAAAATGTAATGGATTTACTAAATGAAATACACCAAACTGGCTCAACAGTGATTTTAATTACTCATGACCTTCATTTAGTAAAACATGCAGAAAGGATAATATTTTTAAAAGATGGAATTATAGAAAAGATGAAGAAGAATGGTAAAAGGGGTAAATAATTATTTGAGAGTATTCTCAACACTATTAATAGTTTTATTAGTTGCACCTCTAATCTCTGCACAGAGCATTCAAATAGGTTTAATCAATCAAGATCCTGATCCGGTTCATGCAGGTTCAGTGGTAGAAGTTAAATTCAAACTAGAAAATTTTTGGCAAGAAACGAGAGAAGAAGTAATTGTTGAAATACTTCCCGAATTTCCATTTTCACTCTACTCAGGTTCAGCAACTAAAAATATTGGAGTATTAGAAGGAAGACAATCTGGAAGTGATGCAGTAATAGTAGATTATCAAATTAAAGTAGATGCAGATGCAGTTGATGGAGACCAAGAAATTAAAGTTTCCGTAAGAGTTGGAGAAACAGAATGGATATACGAAGATACATTTTACATTGACGTTAAAAAAGAAAAATTAAATCTTAAAACTTACATAAGAAGTAGTGAATTAATCACTCCAGGTTCAAAAGGAAAAGTTTCAATTGAACTTGCAAATGCAGGGGGATACAACATCGAATTCCTAGAACTAACATTATTGCCCTCAGGAGATTACAAATTACTTTCAACAAGCAATTATGCGTACATAGGAGATTTAGATTCAGATGATACAGAAAGTGAAGAATTTCAAATTTATGTTTCAGAAGAAATTTCAGAAGTAAAAATTCCAGTTAAAGTAGTTTATGAGATAAACGATTATACTTATGAATCAGAGGAATCATTGAAACTTCAGTTACTAACTGAAGAAGAAGCAATAAATATCGGATTAATCAAAGTAAGTTACACAAAACAAATTTGGTTAGGCATTTTAATTGGACTAGTTCTCCTTTTCATATTCAGAAAATTTAAGAAATGATTAAGGACAATCTTAGAGTAGTTCATTCTTCTCTGAAAAGAAGGAAGCTAAGAAGTTGGCTTACACTTGTAGGAATTTTAATAGGTATTACTGCAGTAATTACATTGATATCTTTAGGAGAAGGCATTAGGGGAGCAGTTACATCTCAATTTGATTTTCTCAACCCTGAAGTTTTAACAATTAGGGCAGATGGCATAACTATGGCCCCTCCGGGTACAGGTGTTTCAAATCCCTTACAAGAAAAATACCTCAAAGATATTCAAAAAATAAAGGGGGTAGATTTAGCCATCGGACGTATTATTGAAAATGCCCAAATAAAGTTTAATGGAAGAAGTCATTTTTCCATTGCCATAAGTTTTCCAAAAAATGGTGACAAAGACATTATAAAAAAGATTGTTCAATTAGAAATTGAAAAAGGAAATATGTTAGATTCTTCAGATATTTACAGGATTGTTGTTGGAAGCGATTACTCGAAATCAGATATGTTTGGAAAAGCTGTAGAATTAAGAGATGAATTAGAAATTGAAGGAAAAAAATTCAAAGTTAAAGGAATACTAGAAAAGAAAGGGAGTTTCATAGTGGATCATTCAGTAATAATTAATGAAGATCCTCTAAAGGATTTATACAATCATGAAGATACTTATGAATTAATTGTAGTCAAAGTTGAATCAGAATCAGAAATAGCACAAGTAAAAGAAAGACTAGAAAGGTATCTTAGAAAAGAAAGAGATGTTGATGAAGGAGAAGAAGATTTCACAGTTAGTTCTCCAGAAGAAACACTAAAATCTTTAGACAGTACATTATTTGGAATTCAATTATTCATTTATTTAATCGCAGCAATTTCAATTTTAGTCGGAGGAATAGGAATTGCAAACACAATGTATACTTCAGTTTTAGAAAGAACAAGAGACATCGGAGTAATGAAAGCAATAGGGGCAAAAGATTCACAAATAACCGTGCTATTTCTTTTAGAATCGGGTTTATTGGGATTAGTCGGTGGAATAGTTGGAATAATTTTTGGAGCTTCTACTTCAATAATTTTAGCAAAAATAGGAAATAAATTTCTTTCAGAAGGATTAATTCAAATCAATTTACCCTTAGAGTTTATTTTAGCAACATTGATATTCTCATTTTTAGTCGGATTAATCTCAGGAATAGTTCCTGCAATAAAGGCTTCAAAATTAAAACCTATTGATGCTCTGAGGTATAGAAGATGATAAATTCATACTTATTAAAAATCTCACTTTCAAATCTAAAGAAAAGAAAATTAAGAAGTTTTTTAACAATTCTTTCAGTATTCATAGGGGTAATTGCGCTATTTGTTTTAGTAAGTTTTGGACAAGGATTAGTTGGTTTTGTTGATGATTTTGCAACAAAAATGGGGGATGATAAAATTATAATTCAACCAAAGGGGACTGGTTTAGGCCCTCCATCTCCAGACTCAAACATTGTTTTTTCACAAAGGGAACTAAATTTTGTAGAAGATATTTCCGGTGTTGAAGAAGCATCTGGAATCTATTTCTCTGTAACCGAAGTTGAATTTGAAGAAAGAAAAAAATATATCTACATAATTGGGTCAGATATTAAGGACCACAAGAAATTAATTGAAGAAGTTTATAGTTTAGAAATTGATATAGGGAGAGAATTAAAAGGAAAAGAAAAGAAAGATGCAGTTTTAGGTTATGGGTATTCGATTGATGATGGAACATTTCCCAGTGAAGTAAAACTAGGAGACAAGCTCTTAGTCAATGGAATAGAGGTAAGGGTTAAAGGGTTTTATGAAGAAGTAGGGAATCCTGTCGATGATTACAATATTTATTTAACATTAAATGGTTTTGAAGAAATATTTTCTCCTTCAGCATATCAATCAATAGTGGTGCGTTCTTCTCCTGGTGAAGAACCTTCAAAATTAGCAAAGACTATTCAAGAAGAACTCAGAAAAGAAAGAGGTCAATCCAGAGGTAATGAAGATTTTTTTGTAGAAACTTTTGAACAAGTAATAAAATCATTCACTTCAATTTTATCTACAATAAATATTGTATTAATATTAATCGCATTAATTTCTTTAATTGTTGCAGGAGTAAATATTGCAAATACAATGTATGCTTCAGTTTTAGAAAGAACAAGAGACATTGGAGTAATGAAAGCAATAGGTGCAAAAAATAATTTAATCTTAACTACATTTGCATTAGAGTCAGGATTTCTTTCGTTGATAGGTGGAGTGTTGGCAACAATAGTTGGAACATTAATTTCAATAAGTGCAGGAAAATTAGTTGCAAATTCTGGTTACGGAATGTTAAGTCCAGCACTAAGTTTAAAATTATATCTTGGATGTATCTTATTTTCAGTTTTCATTGGAATTTTTGCAGGACTTTTACCTGCATACCGAGCTTCAAAAATGAATCCTGTTGACGCATTAAGATACGAATAATAGGTCTTATTCACAGCAAAGCTTATAAACACTCCAAGGGGACTTATTTCCACAACATCCAAGTGTGTGGGGATGTAATACAAACGTACTAAGAGTTACTCTTATGCCGTTTTATTCTCAACCACAAAATGATGTTTTAATGATAGGATGTATCCCGATCAATGAAGGTTACATTTGTAATGAGTACTTACAATGGTATGATGTTGGCATGAATTTTGGTAGATGGTAGCGCAAAAAGAAACTGTCTAAACCTTAAACAAATATATTACAAAGAAGATCGTACAATTCCCGTTGATCCTGCGGGAGGTCGCTGCTATCGGGATTCGAATTAGACATGCAAGTCAAAATCTCTTAGGAGGTTGGCGAAAGGCTCAGTAACACGTCGATAATCTGCCCTATGGTCTGGAATAACCTCGGGAAACTGAGGGTAATACCGGATAGAAGATTGATACTGGAAGGTTCTTTCTTTGAAAGATTACGCCATAGGATGAGTCGGCGGCTGATTAGGCTGTTGGTGAGGTAACGGCTCACCAAACCGATGATCAGTAGGGGGTATGAGAGTACTGTCCTCGAGAAGGGCACTGAGACAAGGGCCCTAGCCCTAAGGGGTGCAGCAGTCACGAAAACTTTACAATGCGCGAAAGCGCGATAGGGGAATCCCGAGTGCTTACTTTATAGTAGGCTTTTGTCAAGTGTAAGGAGCTTGACGAATAAGTGGTGGGTAATACTGGTGCCAGCCGCCGCGGTAACACCAGAGCCACAAGTGGGGACCATTTTTATTGGGTCTAAAGCGTCCGTAGTCGGTTCATTAGGTCTTTTGTGAAATTGTTGAGCTTAACTCAGCAGCGTGCAAAAGAAACCAGTGAACTTGGGACCGGGAGACGATAAGAGTATGCCGAGGGGAGCGGTAAAATGTTTTAATCCTCGGTGGACTACCGATAGCGAAGGCACTTATCGAGAACGGGTCCGACGATCAGGGACGAAGGCCAGGGGAGCAAAACGGATTAGATACCCGTGTAGTCCTGGCAGTAAACGCTGTCCATTATATGTTGCGCATCCTACAAGGGTGTGCAGTGTCGTAG
This sequence comes from Candidatus Woesearchaeota archaeon, assembly GCA_018658955.1. Classification (GTDB taxonomy): domain Archaea; phylum Nanobdellota; class Nanobdellia; order SCGC-AAA011-G17; family UBA489; genus JABIKK01. The sequence continues at coordinate 14,616 of JABIPM010000010.1, forward strand.
CGAAGGCGTTAAATGGACCACCTGGGTAGTACGGTCGCAAGACTGAAACTTTAAGGAATTGGCGGGGGAGCACTACAATCGGTGACGCGTGCGGTTTAATTTAACTACACACAGAAAATCTCACCAGGGGCGACGGCAGGATGAAGGTCAGATTAAAGGTCTTACCTAACGAGCCGAGAGATGTTGCATGGCCGCCGTCAGCTCGTGCCGCAAGGTGTCCGGTTAAGTCCGGCAACGAGCAAGACCTGTACCTTTATTTGCTAACAAGTCCTCCGGGATGATTGAGTACAATAACGGGACTGCCTTGGTAACAAGGAGGAAGGTGCAGGCAACGGTAGGTCTGTATGACTCGAATCTCCTGGGCTACACGCGCGCGGCAATGGCTAGTACAATGGGATGCAACACCGAGAGGTGAAGCTAATCCTCGAAAGCTAGTCTTAGTTCAGATTGAGGGTTGTAACTCACCCTCATGACGCTGGAATCGATAGTAATCGCTTGTCATTAGCGAGCGGTGAATACGTCCCTGTTCCTTGCACACACTGCCCGTCAAATCAACCGAGCAGGGCCTGAGTGAGGGTTGCATTACGGTGCGATTCGAACTTAGGTTCAGTGAGGTGGGTTAAGTCGTCACAAGGTATCCGTAGGGGAACCTGCGGATGGATCACCTCCTATTTATTATTTAGCGTTTTTTTAACGCTACCAGCCATAAGAATTCATGCCAACATTTTCATATTGGGCTCGTAGCTCAGCCTGGTAGAGCACCTGCTTTGCAAGCAGGGGGCCTCGGGTTCGAATCCCGACGAGTCCACTTTTGCACAAGCGCAAAGGTTATAAAAAAATCAAGTATCACAAATCACACTCAACCATGTTGGGAAAAATAAAAAAGTGCAACTCTCAAATTCGCAAGAATTTTTGGGTGAAGTGTAAACTATTGATTTAAAGAAAATCAATTTGGCTAGTCCATATTGCATTGATCTTTATTCATATTTGCAGTGCATAGGAAGGTTTAAGTCTTCACACTAGTATTTTTTTTACTAGTATGTATATAGATAATCCTAAAAGAAACTATTAGATGGATGACTCGGCTTGAGAGGCGATGAAGGGCGTGGCAAGCTACGAAATGCTATGGCGAGGCGCATGCAGCCATTGAACCATAGATTCCTGAATGAGACTTCTTGTCTTTTTAGACAGTCCGAAAGGACGGCGCACCCGGGGAAGTAAAGCGTTACAGTACCCGGAGGAAAAGAAATCAAACGAGATGCTGTTAGTAAGGGCGACTGAACACAGCAAAGGGCAAACTGAATCTTGCTAGAAATAGTTAAGAGATGTGGTGTTGCAGGACTTGTTTTTAGCCTTAACCATATGATTCAAAGTCTGCTGGAAAGCAGTACCTTAGAGGGTGATAGTCCCGTAGAAGTAATATGAAAGGTGTACAAGTATCCTGAGTAGAATGCATTGGAAATTGCGTTTGAAACTGGGAGGCATCAACTCCCAACCCTAAATACAACTCAAGTCCGATAGAGTATAGTACAGTGATGGAACGTTGAAAAGAACTCTTAACAGAGAGTTAAAAGAGCCTGAAATCTAATAGTGATAGAGTGATACGGCCCTCAGGGGTTGTATCGTACGTTTCGAATAACGGGCCAAGGAGTTCATCTCTGTGGCAAGGGTAATTGCTTACGGCAAGCACCCAAAGGGAAACCAATTGTCCGCAGCTTCGGCGAGGGACATGGTATTAACTTGCCACAAGTCACAGGGATGTTACCCGAAACCGGTCGATCTAACCTACAGCAGGATGAAGCGAACCTGACGGTTTGTGGAGGTCCGAAGCGGTGCTGTGTGCATGCGTTCGTATGACTGTTGGTTAGGGGTGAAAAGCCAATCGAGATCGGTAATAGCTGGTTCCTGCCGAAATAAGCCTAAGTTTAGTCTCGATGGAGATGCCCTATGCGGTAGAGCCACGGATTTGTGAGTTTGGGGGAGAAATCCTTCGCTTACTTGTTCAACTCCAAACGTGTAGGGATCGTAGAAGTCGGGAAAAAGGGGCGCTGGGGTAAACTTGCGTCTCTATGGGGGAACAACCCTCTCTATGGTTAAGGTCCCAAAGTATTTGCTAAGTGTTAAAGGGCGAAGGGTGTGCATCACCCGAGACAGATGGGAGGTATGCTTAGAAGCAGCAATCCTTTAAAGAAAGCGTAATAGCTCACCATTCAAGGTCATGTGCCCTGAAAATGGACGGGGCTAAGCAAATCACCGATACCATAGTCCTCCGAAAGGAGTGAGGTAGGCAGTGCGCTCTGCGTGGGCAGAAGCATTTTCGTAAGAATTTGTGGACCGCGTAGAGATGAGAATCTTGGTAGTAGTAGGATCTATATACGGTGAGAATCCGTAATTCCGAAAGCCCGAGGGTTTCTTCGCAATGTTCGTCAGCGAAGAGTTAGTCGGTCCTAACCCATGTCCTAATTGGTCTAGAGGGAAGGGGAAACAGGTTAAAATTCCTGTACTATATGTGTACGTGCGGCAACGCAAGGCAAGTTTTCGACATTTCGGGCTACACCAACAACCGCCGTCGCGGTTGTTAAATAAGATAAATCTGTTAAGTATCGTAACGATGAGACGCAGATTAAATTATGAATAGCGGCCCTATGGGTCGTTTGGTAGATGCCTGGAGTCCATGAAAAGAAAGCATGCAAGGATCACATATAACCGTACCAAGAACCAGCACTGGTGTGGCTAGCTGAGAAAGCTAAGGAATGAAGGTTTAAACTAGCTTAGGGAATTCGACAAATTGGCCCTGTGCCTTAGGTATAAGGGGTCCCTGCGTCTGTATGTTCAGCATGCGGATACAGGGTTCAAAGATCAAGATGGTCCGACTGTTTAATAAAAACGTAGCGTTTCGCTAGTCTGCAAAGATGTGTATGGAACGTGACATCTGCCCAGTGCCTGTATCTCAAACTCCTCTACAAGGGAGCTAAGGACAGGTAAACGGCGGGAATAACTATGATTCTCTTAAGGTAGCGCAATACCCTGCCGATTGAATGTCGGCTCGCATGAATGGTGTAACGAGGCTGTCAGTGTCCCAAGCTAGTGTCCTCTGAAAATACTGTACTGGTGTGAAGGCCAGTGACCTCCAGTGGGAAGCGAAGACCCCGTAGAACTTTACTACAACTTGTCGTTGTGGTACAATACTCGGTATATAGTATAAGTGGGAGCCGTTATGTTCAACTCGTCAGGGTTGATCTAGGCACCAGTGTAATACCACTTTCCTTGTGTTGTATCGCTAACTTTCTAAGAAAGGACATCGACTGGCGGGTAGTTTGGCTGGGGCGGCACCATGCTGAAAAGATATCAGTATGGCCCAAAGGTAAGCTCATTCGGTTTAGAAATCCGAAGTAGAGTGTAAGAGCAAAAGCTTGCCTAACTGATTTCCAACTATTACGGAAGTCAGAGACGAAAGTCTGGTCTAGCGAACCCCTATGTCCTTATTGATGAGGGCTAGGTATGACAGAAAAGCTATCTCGGGGATAATTGAGTTGTAGCGCCTAAGAGTTCAAATCGACGGCGCTGCTTGCTACTTCGTTGTCGGCTCT
>JABIPM010000015.1 GCA_018658955.1 Candidatus Woesearchaeota archaeon
ATAATCAATCACAGAAAGTTTTATAAATGGGTTAAGATTATGTCTAGTATTCTTAATTAAACAATTATGGTGAGATTAATGACAGTTAACGAAGATATAAATCAATATGTAAAAAAGGGAACAACAACTGTGGGTATCATGTGTACTGACGGGGTTGTACTTGCAGCTGATAAGAGAGCTACCTTGGGTGGTAGAATTATTAGTAATAAGACAGTAGAGAAAGTTTTTCCGTTATCTGATAATATTGCAGTTACTATGGCTGGAGTTGTGAGCGATGCTCAACTAATCACTAAATTAATTAAGGCAGAAATTAGATTAAAAAGGGTTAGAACAGGAAAAGAACCCTCTTCAGAAGAAACAGCAAATCTATTAGGTTCAATCGTTTATCAAAATATCAGAAGAATGAGTCCAATTATGGGAATAACTGGGTTTTTACTTGCTGGAACAGATAAAGAAGGACTTCACTTATATGATGTGGGTGTTGATGGAAGTGTTTTGAAACACAAAGATTATGTTACTGATGGAAGTGGATTTATGATGGCTTTTGGTGTTATGGATACATTATACAAGAAGGACATTAAAGTTAGTGAAGGTGTAAAATTAGCAGTTAAAGCAGTTAATGCGGCTATGCAAAGAGATGCAGCTACTGGTGAAGGAATAGATGTTTACACAATAACTAAACAAGGAGTGAAAAAAGTATTCGCAGAAAAATTAAACACAACAATAACTTGTTAATTCTCCTAGTTGAAATTTTTTTTCACACATATTAAGTTAAATTTTAGAAAATGGTAAAAATTATCGAAGAAATATTGAATGAGCTACCGAAGGATGCTAAGATTAGTAATACCTATTTTGAAGGTGCTAATATCATATTGTATACTACTAGTAAGGACTTCTTTTTAGATAATGGGGACGTTATCAGGAAAGTAGTTGGAAAAGTAAAAAAGAGAATTGAATTGAGACCTGATCCAAGTTTATGTATGGAAATGGAAAAAGCAGAAAAAGAAATTAAAAAACTTTCTCCTAAAGATGCAGGTGTTACAGAAATTCTTTTTGATCCACAAAGATCTATTGTAGTTATAGAAGCAGAAAAACCTGGTTCAGCTATTGGAAAACATGGAGAAATATTAAGAGAAATTAAAAATAAAACTTTTTGGGTTCCAGTGATTAAGAGAACTCCTTCAATTAAAAGTAAAATTATTGAAAATATTAGAAGTGTACTTTATCAAAATAATGATTATAGAAAGAAATTTTTGAATAAGGTTGGGCATAAAATTTATGATACTTATACTAAGTCCAAAAAAGAAGAATGGGTTAGAGTTACTATGCTTGGAGGAGGAAGACAAGTTGGAAGAAGTTCAGTTTTAATGCAAACTCCTACTAGCAATGTTCTTTTAGATTGTGGAATTAATCCTGGTATTGAGACTGGTCCTGAATCTTATCCTATGTTGGACGGTCCAGAGTTTAAGTTATCTGACTTAGATGCTATTGTTTTAACACACGCACACACTGATCATAGTGGATTTATTCCTTTCTTGTATAAGATGGGTTATAGGGGACCATTATACTGTACAGCGCCAACTAGAGATATTAGTGCTTTATTGGCCTTAGATTCTATCGGAGTTTCATTTAAACAAGCAAAGAAAAATTTGTTCGATATTCAAGATGTAAAAGAAATGGTAAAACATACAATTACATTAAATTGGGAAGAAGTTACAGATATCACTCCCGATATGAGATTAACATTATATAATTCTGGACATATTTTGGGAAGCTCAATGATTCATTTGAATGTTGGAAATGGCTCTCATAATTTCTTGTATACTGGAGATATGAAATATCTTAAGACAAGAGTTCTTGATCCTGCTGCAACTAAATTTCCTAGACTTGAAACAGTGATGATTGAAAGTACTTATGGGGATAAGAATGCAGTTTTAGGTTCTAGAAAAAAAGCCGAAGAAAGACTTGTTGAAGTTGTAGAAGAAACTGTAAAGAAAAAAGGTAAGATTTTAATTCCAGTTTTAGGAGTTGGAAGAGCACAAGAATTATTATTGGTTATTGAATCAGCAATTCGTGAAGGTAGAATGAAAAAATTACCAGTTTATGTTCAAGGGATGGTGTGGGATATTACTGGAATTCATACAGCTTATCCTGATTTCTTAAATAAAGATTTGAGAAGATCAATTTTCCATAAAGATCAAAATCCATTTTTGAGTGATGTTTTTAAAAAAGTAGGAAGTAGAAAAGAACAAGATGCAATTATGGAAAGTAATGAATCTTGTATCATTGTTGCAACTGCAGGAATGCTTAATGCTGGTGCAAGTTTAGAATATTTCAAGAGAATGGCAGATAATGCTAAAAATTCAATGATTTTTGTTACCTATCAAGGGGCAGGAACACTTGGAAGAAGAATTCAAGATGGTGAAAGAAAGATTATTTTCTCAGATGATGGAAAAGCTTCAGAAGTTGAAGTTAAGCTAAATTTAGAGATTATTACTGATTTTACTGGTCATGCTGGTAGAACTGAGTTAATGCAATTTGTTAAAGATCTTAATCCTAGACCTAGAAAGATACTTGTACAGCACGGAGAGAGCTCCAAATGTATAGATTTGGCATCTAGTTTGCATAAAGCTAATAGGATGGAAACTTTTGCACCTAAGAATTTAGAAGGCGTAAGATTACGTTAGTTGTTTCTTTTGAGTAGTAACAAATAGAAAGATTTAAATAGGTATTTTCTTTGAATATTCTATTAAAATGAACCTCTTCAGTATAGCTAGATTAAAATTTGTATTTTTTCTAGCTGTGCTTTTTGGATTTAGTTTTGGATTAATTTTGGGTGTTTCTTTGGAAACTTCTGCTGAAACTATTGAAAGAAGCGGTTCTTTTGATCATGTTTCCAAAAGCGAAATCAAATTAATGGGAAATAGTGTAATAATTCAATTAGATGATAAAAAAGTTGAATGGTCAGAATTTGAAAATACTAATTCAATGGACCCCTTGTTAGATGAAGGATATAATGGATTAGAGTTTATACCTAGAACTGTTGAAGATATTCACGTTGGAGATGTAATCTCTTTTAATTATGAGGGTGATATTTATGTTCACAGAGTTGTTGAAATAAATGAAGATGGACTTGGATGGTTCGCTTTAACTAAGGGAGATAATCTTTATAATATAGATAACGGTAAAAGAAGATTTAAGGATATTAAAGGCGTAATATTTGGAGTAGTGTTTTAAGATGAGTAAATTATTAACAGAAATGTTCAAAAGTGATAAATTTAGAGATAAGATTATTGAAGCTAGAGATGCATATGTTTCAACCCATATAGAAACAGGTTTTAGTGGGGCAAAAAAATTTATGAAAGGAGAACTTGTGAATAATAGAGAACCTTTTATTTTTTCAGAAGTTGGATTAGGTGCTGGAAATATGGAACAAGGAAGTGAAAATGCAATTTCTATTCCTACTTTTGGATTGGGTAAATCTGATGGATTAGTTGATGTGTTATTTTTGCATTATCATGGAAAATTAGATGATTTTCATCCACCCTCAAATTCAGATTTATTGGCTACCAATCATATGAAACAAAGAATTCTTGATTATGATGGCATAAAAATAAATCCTATAATCGCTGTTGCGCATTATGATACAAAAGGTAAATCTCAAATATTAGCATTTCAAGAGAAACAAGGAAATGTTAAAAGTATTAATGATTTAGAAACCATTGCATCTTTTTATGAAAATCAAGCATATTATGATGCAAGAGAAGTTGCTTCTGATATGACCGGATTTCATGCATTAAGAAGATCCGCCGAACTTTTAGAGAAATTAGATATTTATAATGTTGCAGTATTTTCTTGTGATGAATTTGGTGTTCCGAATAATTTAGGTAAAAAATTAAAGAATTTTTCAAGTGAACATGAGATTATTCCTGAAATATTTAATCTTACTCAACAAGAGAGAGACGAGAATTTTTTTCAAAGCTGTACTGAAGCGTATTATGACGATCATGACGATGTAGGATATATGCAATGCCCTAAAAATTAATTTTCGGTAGAAGTATCTAAAAAAATATAAAAAAGAATAAATTTATTCTTCTGCGTTGTTTATTTCAAATTCAGTTAAACAATGTTGAGAACAGAACTTGTAATGTTTTTCTTTGAAGTCTTTTTCAATAACTTCATGCCCTTCAAGTGTAACTTTACAACTAGCACATTTCATTGATTCCGCTGATTCATTATATCCTTTCATGAATCCTTCATCTGTACTTGTTATTTCGTCTTCACTTTCCATAAGTTCTTCTCTTCCTTCTTCAGAATAGATTCCAACGTTATCGTTGTCTTCATTCCTTTCTTGTTCACTGATTGTTTTTTCTTCCATACTTAGAAATCATTTATCTTCTTTTTTAAAGATTTATTTTTTAGAAAGTAATTGTTTTATTGTATTTGTCAGGGAGAGGACGGGGGAAAAGAGGTGTTTGGGAAAGATTAAACCCCGTCCGGTCCGCGACTATGATATGTGATAGATCTCTCTTATTTATTGATCTTTGAGAAGGTAAATTTATTTTATCAGCTCTTTTTACCTTGAGAAATTAGAAAGTAAAACGTCTATATATATTTATCTGTGATGCATAATTTCTAATTCCATAATGGTAACAAATTTTAAGAAAAATCTTAAATAAGTTTGGGTTTTATTTATTACTGAGGGGTGGAATTTTGTGACACACATATCTGAAAGAGAGTATGAACTTCCGAATGCAGTAATCGGAGATTTGTTGAAAACCGCCCTTGAAGATAAGAGTGTAATTTCCTTAGGTCCAGGTGAACCTGATTTTGATTTGCCTGCTCCTCTTGTTGAATATATTAAAGAAATTGCTGGAGATGTTAATCATTATAGTCCTGTTGGTGGAAGGAGGGATCTTAAAGAAGCAATTGTTAAAAAATTAAAAAGAGAAAATAAAATTGAAACTAATCCTGATAATGTTATTGTGACTAGTGGAAGTCAAGAAGCTTTATTGATGGCTACTGCTTGTAGTTTAGATGTGAGTGAACAAGTAATAATTCCTAATCCCAGTTTCTTGGGCTACTTACCTACATTTGAATTGTTTAATGCGTTTCCAATTGCGTTGGAATTAAAGGAAGAAGATAATTGGAATATTAATCCAGATGAGTTAAAAAAATTAGTTGATAGAAAAAAAACTAAAGCAATTTTAATTAACACTCCTGCAAATCCAACTGGAAATGTTTTGAGTAAAAAGTTACTTGAGGAGATTGCAGATGTTGCAATTGATAACGATTTGTATATTTTTAGTGATGAGGCGTATGAACAATTAACTTATGGAAAAAAACATCATAGTATTGCGTCATTAAATGGATTAAAGAATCACGCAGTTACTTTTCAAACCTTTAGTAAAGGCTATGCGATGTGTGGTTTTAGGTTAGGTTATGCCGTAGGCCCAAGTCCGTTAATTAAAGCAATGGAAAAGATTCATGTTTATACAACTGTGTCTGCTCCAACCATTTCTCAGAAACTTGGTGTTAAGGCATTAAGTATGAAAAAAGAGTATACTACTAACATGGTTAAAGAATATGACAGGCGTAGAAAGTTTTTGGTTAAAGGTTTGAATCAACTGGGATTGGAAACTATTAATCCTAATGGTGCGTTTTATACTTTTTCTAATATTAAACATTTAGCGGATGATAGTTTTAAGTTTTCTTTTGATATGTTAAGGAAGGCTAAGGTTGCTGTTGTGCCTGGAAGAGAATTTGGAAGGTATGGGGAAGGTTATATTCGTTGTAGTTATGCTACAGATTATAAAAATATAGAAGAAGCTTTACGTAGAATGGATAAATTTATAAGTAAAATTCAGAAGTAAAGTTTATGACTAAATTAAAAATAGTGCATGATCGTCCAACTTGTATTGGTTGCGGAGTATGCGCAGCAATTAATCCTGAACATTGGAAAATGTCAGATGAAGATGGGAAATCTGATGTGGTTGGTGCTGATAAAGTTGGCACTGATGAAGTTCTAGAAAT
>JABIPM010000022.1 GCA_018658955.1 Candidatus Woesearchaeota archaeon
AGTAAGATTGGAATTCCTTTCCCTACAAGAACTGTTTATCTAAAGAAGGAATAACCTTTAAATAACCTAATCAATTCTCAATCCCATGGCAAAAGAATCCAAAGAAGGAATTACAGTAAAGAAGAACGAAAACCTTTCTGATGGCAGAGTTATCCCTTTGAATAGAGATTCTTTGTTTTACAAAATGCAGTATAATTCTACAAATTTAGGATTTGTAAATGCAAATAGTACCTTGGATGGTAATGGGGAAGCCATTGTTACATGGAACATTCCAACTAATCCTAGTTATGAAGGACAAATTTTTTACGCAGCATTTGTAACCTATAATGGATCAATGTCTAAACCAGATGCAATTTATTCTATATCTTCTGCAATCCCTATTGGATTGTAGAGATATTATTTATTTTTTAGATATAAACCTTTAGAAGCTTGTGCGCAGATATACAATTTAGTAGTATTCGTAAGATTTGCTAGGAGTGAATTTAGCTTATTTGTGTAGGTGAGCAGGAGTATTAGACACTCTTTGTTAGGATTTCTAATCTTTTTTCCATATTTCTTAAATTTTGAAGAGATTCCCTTCTTAGATTCTTTTTACGTTCATCTGTTCGTTTTTTATCTAAATTTCTCCAAGACATGCCTTTTATTTGAGTCAACCTATCTAGTGAGCTAATCCATTTATAGATGCATAGGAGTTGTTCCCACTCTTTTGGAAGTTTATTATATCTTGAATAACCCTTAACTAAACTATCTTTGTATTCATATTTTCTATCTGGTTTTCTTAGCCCTGAAAATAGTTCTTGAGTTATACCACTTGATCTACAAAATTCAAAATCAATTATCCCGCTAACAACATGTTTATTTCCAGCTTTTTTAACTAAAATATTTGTTAGTGATGCGTCCCCATGACACAACCTAGGCCCAATCTCTTTTTTTAAATAATATTTATTCTTGTCAAAGAAACTTTTATTTTTCTTAAGTGCATTATTGGACAAAAGTTTATTCTCTTCTATTTTTATGAATATTTTTTTAACTTTTTTACAATTTTCATTATACCAGCTTTTGTAAGTTTTTATTAATTTTAAACTTGGAAGTAATTCTCCATAAGATTTCATCTTAAATGAATGTAATTTTCCATAAAGTTCTCCTATTTCCTCAAAAATTTCTTCTTTGTTGTTTATTTTTTTATATGAGCTTCTTAATGAATTTCCGTCTAATTTTTCAGCAATAATGTATGGTCTATCAATTAACTTCTTAGTATAATCTGATTTGATAATCCTAGTAATTGGAAAATCTTTAAATTTTTTCCGAATAAGGGTTCTTAATTTATTTTGTTTAAGCACATATGTTTCAAATCCCTTAAGTTTGATTATTTTTATGACGTAATCACCATCCTTTAATCTTACATCGTAAGCGACATTATTGTATCCTTCAGGAAACTCTTTGATAGATTTTATTTTGGTTTCTTTAAAATTCTCTAAAATTATTTTTTTAACATCAGAATATTTGGACATAATATCTATATTTTGAAACTTATTTATTAAACTACCTTAATTAAAATTAGTGGCTAGGAGTGAATTTAGCTTATTTGTGTAGGTGAGCATGAGTATTAGGGCTCTAGAGGCGTTGTTTTATTAATCTGAATATTCTTCTTCTAAAATTTCTTCTAGTGCCCTTCCCTTTTTTTGTGTTATTTTTGTTTTAAATTCTGGACCAATTATTGTTTGTGCGAAAATTTCTGCAGAATCTTCAATAAGTAAATCTCTTTCTGTTGGCAGATTGCCAAGATCAGCAATTACTGCTTTTTTTGCGTTTTCTAAAGCATCTACTTTATCTTTTTCCCCTAATTTTGCATAATGATCGGCATATATGTCCAGTCCTTGAACAGTTATTAATCCTGAATGAATTGATAAGGGATAATATGAGTTAAATTCTGGAAGGATTTTACCATTGTGAGCTGCAGCATTCTTTACTTTCTCCATATGTTCGACCATTGTTGTTACTATATTTGAAAAACTTGTTTTTCTTGGATTTGGTAAGCCAAAAATAGCTTCTTCTATACCATATGGCTTAATCCGATTAAATTCTTCTTTTACTCTTGTTAATGTTTCTTTTTCCCTACCTGTTAATATATGTCCTAATTCATGTGCAAAAATCCAACTTGCTCCTTCGGAAGGAACACTGTTTGTAGGATAAACAAGAAGTGAATTTTCTGCTAAGCTGACATCTCCAATTGTTTTTCTAAGATCTTCTTTTTCTTCTTGAGTTAGAGTTTCAAATTTTTTATTAAAAACAGTGTATTCTTCAGTACCTTTTATTAAACCCTTAGTTTTCAATTCTTTTATTTCTATTTGATTTAATCCCATTTTTAGTAGCAACTCATTTGCCTTTGGAGTAAATTGTGTCTCTCTTGCTTGTGAATAGGCAGCAACATTGTGATGAGTAAAACTACTTTCGAAATCAGAGAGTGGTCTGATGTGAACTTCTGTATCATCAAAGAAATTCCAATACTTGCTTTTTACTTTGTTAAGTACTTCATCAAACATTGATAAAGTTTCTTTGTTAAAACCTGGCATCAACACTACGTTGTAATGTTCTTGAAAGTATTGAGGAGTTAATTCTTCTTGCGAAGATGCCATAATTGGCCCATTAGTTGTGGGTTCTTTTGAACAAGAATAATGAGGTAATAGTGCTAAAGCTAGAGTCATCCCTACTTTTCCTATGTTGTTTATAATTCTTTTTTTAGCCATCTTATTGCTAGGTATTAAAAAATTGCTTTAAAAAGGTTTTCGTTTGTTACTACGTCTTAGGGAGTGCGTCTAGAAAGACTTATATACTGTAACATATAGATTATAGTCACTAAGAAGGAACAACAATGAATGAAGAAATATTAATGGAAAGTGAAAGGATATTGAATGAACTAGATAGAATTGGAAAGTTTGGAAATAAATATCGTGTTTCTCTTCCTCAAGAAGAAGTTAGAATTTTAGATAAAATACATGAACTAGGAGAATCTATTCCAGATATTGAAACTCCTAAAAGTCAAGATCAATTAGTTCAAGCTGAATTAAAAAGAAGATTGACTGGAGATGCATTTTTACTGGAACAGAGATTAAGTCCAAGACATTACGATTTTGATACAGTTGTTTCTATGTATGGCATTCCTGCAGAAGATATAAATGGTTTAAGAGGATGGTTAGAATCAAATAGGGAAGAAACTCTTGAATCCATAGACAGATTATACCAAACAAAAGATATTCCAAATTTAGAGTTTGGTTTATCCTTAGATATTCCTTCTGTAAGAAAAAAATCTGAAAAATTTGCTACAAAAAATATTGGAAGATATCATAAACATCTAGGTAGGCTTTTACAAGATTTAACAGGTGTAGGCAATTTCTTTGGAGATATTGATGTAGTTCCTACAGATAATCCTAGATCATATTTTAATCCTACAAGAAAAACTCTTGCAATAGGTATTCCTGCGATATGTAGTTCCAACGAAGATGGAAGTTTAAATTTAAATGAAATGGAATTAATTAGATTGTACGGTCACGAAGGGATGGGTCATGCAGTTAACGAAGTTTTATCTAAAAGTAATGGTTTACCACATTTTTTAACTGGAAATGCAAC
>JABIPM010000018.1 GCA_018658955.1 Candidatus Woesearchaeota archaeon
CCACATCCGCAACCGCCAGAACCACAACTACCTTGAGCAGGTGCAACTGCTGCACCAGTCAAAGCATTTCCAGCATCTTCATCGCCTTCAACAACGACGAATAATCCTGGAATCATTCCCATCCAACAACTAAATGGAATTTTTCCAACTTCATTAGGAGTAAATTCAATAATTTGTTCTCCCATTTTATTGTCAAATTCAAGATTTAATTTAGGAACATTGATTGCTTTATTACAACCAGTGAGTTCGGTAGTAGTCACAATCCATTTTACAGGAATTCCTTTTTTTAACACAAATTTATCTGGAGACCAGCCTCTGGCAGTAACTTCCATTCTAATAATTTGATAACCATTTTTCATTTCAAAACCCTCTCCGGTTTCACCTTCAGAAACTCCACTACCAGTCATGATACTATTAACGTCATACCCTGATCCAGTCAATGCAATTCCTCTATTCAACATAATCAATCCTAAGATAATCACAATAGCTCCAGACGCTTTCAATATTTTATTTGTTGCTTTAGCACTTACAAAACTAGTAAAATAACCAAAACCTAACAGCACCGGTAAAGTTCCAAGACCGAACACAAATAACATTTTAGCACCTTCAACCATACTCCCAGTTCCGGCAGCCATGATGTATATTGCTTGTAATGGTCCACATGCAATCATTAAACCATTTAACAAACCAATTACTAAAGGATTATTAGAATGTTTTTTACTTTCATAACCAACAAATTTTGCTATGAATTTTGGAACAGTTAATCTAAATTTCCTTAATCCAGGAACAAGATTTAACATTTTTAATCCGAAAATAACTAAAAATAGTCCTGCAAAAATTCCTGCATAACCCCTCATCATAGGAGTAAATGCAATTATACTACCTAACAGTCCAAACAATGCCCCAATTATAGTATAGGATAAAGTTTTACCGATTGCATAAGACATATGCATATGATGTGGTTTTTTACCTTCTTTTACACCTTTTGCTGTATATCCTACAACAAATCCGCCACACATACTAACACAATGAAATCCTGTTAAAAGTCCAACAGTAAATAATAATCCGTAGCCCATATTTTGTGTAATTGCAGGCATTTCAAAACTTTCAATTAAGCCCATGCCATAATAACCTACGATCAAAAGACCAAGTATTCCAATTACCCATCCTCCGATATTAACACTAACTTCGTCAGGTTCACTACAAGTATAACCTTTCTTTTCTACTTCTTTGATAATTTTATTTAATGTGGATTTTTTTTCATCATAATCAAATTTTAAACTACTACTAACATAATCTACATCAATATTTTTAACATTTTTAATTCTTGAAACAACTTTAGAAATAATCTTTTCACAACTATCACAGGTCATTCCTCCAATTGAAAATTCATAGTTAGAAGAATCAATCACTTTCAATTTTTTACTCATTTTATTTTATACCCCTCATCCACTATAGTTTTTTTTATTTTTTCAACAGAAACCTTTGATTCGTCAAATTCAATAACTGCATTCCCAGTTTCAGCATTAATATCAGAATTACTAACTCCTATATCTTCTAGGGCATCAGCAATCAGCATTGAACAACTTGGACAATGCATTCCTTCAATTTTTAATTCGATTTTCATAACGGTTCCCTCCAAACATGAAGGGATATAGTCTGAAACAGTTTATAAAAGAAGTAGTGAAACTAGTTTCAAAACAAGGCATTCTCTCCCTAAATTAATTATTTTCTTCCAAACCAAGAATAAGCCAACAAACAGCCAGCAACTAAGTTCAATATTGAATGCCCTACAATTTGATCGGCAGGCATTCCATAACCTAACATGTACAAATGTGTTACAAAAACAATAAAAATTCCAATCCAATAGGAAATTTTTACAGATTTATTTATCTTTACCATTTAATTCACCTCCATATTTTTACTAGTTTCAATCATAGTATTATACACAAACTCTCTATACTCTGGAAATTCTTTCTTTAATTGATTAGTATTATATCCCAAATCAAAAATATCATTTAATGCTATTCCCACTGCAGGGGATCTATTTCTTCCA
Source organism: Candidatus Woesearchaeota archaeon (assembly GCA_018658955.1). Taxonomy (GTDB): domain Archaea; phylum Nanobdellota; class Nanobdellia; order SCGC-AAA011-G17; family UBA489; genus JABIKK01. The sequence goes on from JABIPM010000018.1 coordinate 2,057, forward strand.
AAATGACAATGCACTAATAAAGTCTCAATATTGGAAAAATTCTCTCTAAAATCAGTAATAATTTTATTGGCTTTTTTCCCACTAAAAACAACTTCCTGAGGCTCTAATCCTCCAGGTATTCCTGGCCAAACATCATCAAAGGTATACCAATTACTCCCCACCCATTTATCGCTCATTTCCAAAGAATGTAAATGGTCTACAGTTCTTTCACTACATATTCTTATAGCATAAGTCTTATTTTCAGGAACATATTGTATAGCGTCTCTTAATGATAATATTTCTAATTTCATAAGCTTAATTAGTATGTGGGGATTTAAGTTACTTTCGGATACATTTTAAAGAAAGAATTAAATATACTAAATAAGTCTAATAAATTATGAAAGAGATATATTCAATA
>JABIPM010000011.1 GCA_018658955.1 Candidatus Woesearchaeota archaeon
TGAACCAGTGCATTCTCTTAATTGTCTATCTATATGTTGTAGTATATATATTGGAACGCTTTATAAGAGTTGCTATTGGACTTCGCTGGTGTTTTTTGGTTGTTTTGATGCTAAGAATTAGTTTTGGTTTATAACTACTCGAAAAGTTTTCGAAAAATATAGGTAAAGTATATATATTTTGAAGTCTGCTTTAAATGAAAAGAGTGTGGAGGTAAACATGGAAAAAGTACTAATAAACTCTAAAGAAACTGGTGATTTAGAAAAACTTGTAGATGTAGCTGCTTTAAATGAAGAAGTTACAGAAGAAAATTATTCTACAAAATTAGACACAGTAGGAGATTATTCTTTTGGAATTTTAAAAGAAAATTACTCTACACCTAAAGAAATAACTTTAGAGAGAAAAACAACATATTTTGCTTGCGGGCCAAATTGCAAACCACATTAAATATGGATCATCTTAAGATGGTTCCTTCAAAAGAAGGAACCTCGGTTTTATACAATTATTCTCAGAATAAAATCTTTTTTTTAGAAAAAGATATAACTGATTTAATTAAAGAAAAAGGATTATCTGATCCTTCGACATTAAATATCCTTGGCAGTTCTGCAAGAATAAATGAAAATATCGGATGTGATGGTTTAGAAAGAAAACTTTTTTGTGAAATTGTAGATAACTGTAATTTAAAATGCAATCATTGTTATGGGTCTTTTTGTCCAAGTTCAACAGATAGAAATTCATTAACCAAGGAACAATGGAAAGAAGTTTTAACTTATTTCAATGAACAAGAATTTGGAGTGGTACAGTTTACAGGGGGAGAACCACTGTTAAGAAAAGATGAATTAGTAGAATTAGTTGAAAGTGCATATGGGTTGGATTTTAAAGGAATTGAAATATTTAGTAATTGTACTCTATTTGAAGAAGAGTTAATGGGTGATTTAGAAAGATTTCAAGATAAATTAAAAATAAGATGTTCAATTTATTCTACAGAAGAAGAAATACATGATAGTATAACTAATTATCCTGGAAGTTATACTCAAACTCTAAATAATTTAATAAAACTTAAAGAAAAAGGGTTTGATTTAGAAACGATAACCATCCTTATGGAAGAAAATAAAGAGTCATTGAAAGAAATACAGGAATTAATGAAATCTCTGGATATTTCTCACAGTTATGATCTTGTGAAACCAATCGGAAGAGGAAAACAAAATTACTCTGTTATAGAAGATTTAAAGAAAAATTATTCCACCCTTAGAGATGATGAAGATGGCAGTATAGTAGTAAGAAAACCAGATGCAGAGTTAAGTGAAAAGTATAATAGTTGTTTTTACAAAACTGCATCAATAACAAGTTCTGGAGATCTATACCCTTGTATTTTTTCCAGAGATATTTTATTGGGAAATGTTATTAAAGATGGATTGTCAACTACAAATGAGGCACTATTGGAGAATGCAGAGAGATTCGCACATAAAAACATAGAAGGGTGCGGTGATTGCGAATTAAGATATGCTTGTAACGACTGCAGACCTCTGGTACATTCATTAACTGATGATTGGTTTTCAAAAAGTCCATTATGCCCAAAAGAAACAGGAATGATAAATGTATAAAATGAAAGACTATTTATGCTCAGAAAAAGACATTAAATCTGTAGAAAAAGCACTAAACAAATTAATTGACTCAAGTCCTTCTAAAAAAGTATTTTCTTTGGGAGATTTAGATAAAATAGACATAGTGTTAATTGATTCAAAATATTTGAATATTTTTTCAAAGAAAGAATTAGACTTAGATTTTGTTAAAGAATCTGTAAAAGGTTATAAATTATACAAAAAAGAACATAAATCTGAATTAGAAGAAGGAAGGTTAGGTTACTGCGGCGGAGAAATTAACAAACTATTAGAATCTTTAGGGATAAAACTAAATAATTATTTCACATTAGCACCACTTGAAACATTTATTCAACACCAAAAGAAAAAAGGAAATTCTTGTTGGGAAAATGAAGAAGGATATAGTTTCACCATATTTCATGAATTTGCACACGAATATTTTTCAATACACTCAAATATAGATGAAAAATTAGAATATTTCAAGACCACATTTCCTGATTTAAACGATTCCAATAGAGGAATTCCTCCACACCCATTACTAGTGCATGAAATCTTCGCAGCAATTTGCGAATTAAAATTGGCTATGTTATTTGAATCTGATTATTTCAATGACCTTACTCAAATGTTAGACCAAGAGATGAAAGAGATGAAAGAATATTTCTTTGATATTCACAACATGGCATATTTTGTAGCTAGAAACTATGTGAATAATTTTGATAACTATCATGATAAATTAATTGCATTAGATTTTGTTAAAAATAAATTCAAATGAAATCCACAAAACTCAAATTCAACGAAGAAAAACATGAATATAGTGTAAATGGTAAAGTTCTATCAAGCGTAACCGAATTCATCTCTACATTTCTCGAACCATTTGACAGAGATTACTGGTCAAAATATGTTGCAGATAGAGATTGTAATTCTCAAGAAAATATCCTAAAACAATGGGAAATGAAAAGAGATTGGGGATCAAAAGTACATAAACTAATTGAAGACCACATAAATGGAGAAAAAACTGAAGATCACCACAATGAAGTCAGAGAAGCAATAAACTTTCTTAAATCAATACCTCACACTAAAATAAAATCTGAATTAAGAGTCCATTCTGAAGAGTTAATGATTGCAGGAACAATAGATGTAGTCCTGGAAACTCCTGAAGGGGTAATGTTATTTGATTGGAAGACCACAAGCAATCTAAGAATGAATAATAGTTTTAGACAAGCAAAAGAACCAATAGAACACTTAGATGACTGCAATTATGTTAAATTTCTTCTTCAATTAAATTTATACAAACTTCTTTTTGAAAGAACTTATGGAAAGAAGGTAATTGGAATGGGGTTTGTAAAATTGGCAAGAAAAGGAGAATTTCAATACTTTCCTGCAGAAGATCTAACCTTAGAAGTTGATTTAATGTTAGACGCTCGGAAGATTAGAGAGTTAGAATAAACCAAAAACCATATAAATAATGGTTATACATGTATATACATGAAACAAATAAGAACAGTACAAGAAATAGGCAATGGTGCCCACATATACCTTCCAAGGGAGTTAGTAGGAAAACAAGTAGAAATAAAAATAGTTGAAAAAACTCCTTATGAAATATTACTGGGGGTAATGAACTTTCTTTACAATAAACTATCCCATATTCAGGGAATTTACTTATGTGGTTCCCATGCAAAAGGAGAACAAACAATAGAGTCAGATATTGATATTTTAGTAATAACAGATGATAAGATCAAATCCAAAAATCAGAAAATAGGAGTTTACGACATTGTATTTGCCACATTAGATGAAATAAAAACAACTCTAAAAGAAAATCCACTAATGATTTATCCTTTAATAAGAGGGTGTAAACCATTAATCAATGCAGAATTAATTCAAGAGTTGAAAAAACCAGATATAAAAAAATCCAACACAAAATGGTTTATAGAAACCACCGAATCAGCATTGAAATTAAACAAAAAATTATTAGAATATGAAGATTCAAACACAAATGAGATTGTTTATTCTTTGATAATGAGATTAAGAGGACTATACATTTTAGAAACAATGATTAACCAAAAACTTTATACTAAAAGGGGATTTCTTAAGTTTATTCAAACAGAAAAATTAAACAAAGAAACCATAAACAAAATGTATTCAACATATTCATCTATAAGGGATGATAAAAAATTAAACAAAAAATTAGAGTTAGGTCAAGTAGAAAACTTATTTGAATTTTCAGAGGAGTATCTTAAAAAAATCCAATCAAAATGGGCAAAGCTAAAGTAAGAAAAAATATCAAAGGATTCGAAAAACAATTAAAAATTCATAAAGATAAATTGGCTAATTCCATAAAAGACAATAATGTGGGTCTAACTAGGTATTATGAAAAGGAATTAGGTCACTTAAATAAAAACCTTAAAAAATGGAATGAGAGAAATCTCCCAAAAAAGAAGAGAAAAAACACAGATAACTTAAAATAATCCAATTCTTTCTATATTTCATGCCTACACACATAAATCCAATAACTGGTGAAAGAAGAGAGTATTCTGCTGATGAATACGTGGATTTCATCACAGGAGAAATAAAAAAGAAAAAACAAACTAAAAAAGAACCTTCTCCAGAACCCTTGCCTGAAAAACCCAAAAAAGAAGAGAAA
>JABIPM010000025.1 GCA_018658955.1 Candidatus Woesearchaeota archaeon
CCTGAAAGTGCCTTATTTGCCTTCTTCCTAAGGGTTTTCTCATCATCATCAAAAAGAATATTATTGTTTCTTGACTTGCTCATCTTTTCTCCATCAATGCCTGGAAGAAAAGATAAATGCAATACTGCAGGCTTGTTATATTTAGCACGCGATGCAATATCTCTTGCAATTCTCAAATGTGAATCTTCATCAGGACCAATTGGAACTAATACATGTTTAAAATCTCCAATCTCTTGAGGTAACAAAACGTGAGCAGATTGAACTGCAGGATAGAAATATAGTCCTGGATTGTCTTCTTTTTTGTAACCATAACTTGCAATAATCTCAGAAAGAGTAACTCTTCTAGATAACTTAATCGCAAAGTTGTAAATGTTAGTATAAATTTGATCAATAATTAAATAGGTTTTTTTAGGATCAAATCCATATGCCAATAATTCTTTTGCTAAACGCATTGAATTTTCCAATGCTTCTTCTTGAGTTTTAACTTTACCAGCCACATAACTTTCATCATCAGATATAGGAATAAACACTGGAACACCATATTTCTTCTGAAAAAATAGATTAGTATCAAAAACTACTTTATGCCCAATATGTAATGTGCCTGAAGCATTAACACCAGAAACAATTGCACATTTTTCGCCTTTTTTCAATGCAGCATAAAATTTATCAAAGTCTCTATGAGAATAAACAAGTCCTCTCTTGAAAGCATAAAAGTCAGGAACATCTTTCAATGTACTAATTTCTTTAGCTCCAAACTTTTCTACAAGTTTCCTATTGTCTGCTAATAACCTCTTTTGCATAAAGAACTAACTCAAATTTACTATATAAATCTAACTTTTAATTTAAGAAATCTTCCAACTTAACATCAAATTCTTTTCTTTCACGTTTATTCTTAATTCCTTCAAGAACAGAATCTCTATCTTCTCCCTTAAGAATTCTACTTAGGGCAGTTTGTTCTTCAGGAGAAAAGTTAACAGAATTTACTACATAATCCTCAAATGCCTCATAAGCCATTGGAGCAACCTTCTTTACAACATCTGCCATTGCATCAGCAAACACTCTAATTTCATATTGTGCGTGTTTATCCATTCTCAATCTCAAAAAGTGCAAGGTATTGTGTAAATCATTTTTCCAATACCACTCAGTATAGGCAGAAGTAGGTAAAACCACTCTTGATAATTCTCTAGCAATCCCTACTTTATTCATTAGATTATAATCTTTAGTTGTTTGTTCATTTGTTCTTTTGATGATTTTACTAACAGTTTCACTAACAGTTTCAGGCATTTCTTTATCTGAGCCACCTTGTTTATTCATTCCACTTTGATATCTAACATTTTCTAATTCAGGAACATAAAATTCATTTTTCGATTCAGAATATCTCATACTATATTCATTGACATTTGCAGTCCTATGCCTTATCCATTGTCGTGCAACAAAAATTGGCATTTTGCAGTGCCACTTCATTTCAACCATTTCAAATGGAGTGGTATGTTTATGTTTCATTAAATATCTAATCAGTCCACGATCTTCACTAGTCGATTTAGTTCCCTTACCATAACTAACTCTTGCAGCCTGAACTATTGCTTCATCGCCACCCATATAATCTACCAATCTTACAAATCCATGGTCCAAACAATCAAATCTTTTACCTAGAACTTCTTCAGCCGCAGGAACAACTATTCTTCCAGTTTTATACTCTTCAACCATAGACTAACAAAAATTAGAATTTATTTAAAGATATATTAACTATTTAATCAATATTCCAAAAGAACTATTCGTCAGGATATGCTTGTTTTGCAATGAATTGGATTTTCTCATCTTTTTCAAAAGCAGCCCTAATTGGATCTAATAACTTATTCAATTCATCAGCCATTCCTTTCTTTAAATCAGCAGGATGAACTTCTTTCTTAGAATACATCTCTTCTAATTCAGAATAACTTTCAAATTCTAAGTTCCCACCATATTTTTCATCTCTTTCAATCTTAAATTTTTCACCTTTATCTTCAAGAGTAGGGAAAATTACAGTTTTCATAAATGCTAAAACTCCATTCCCTTCAACTTCACCTTCAGGACAGAAAGCCTTATTCATTTTTTTAACAACTGCTTTCTCACCATCTAATAAATCAATTTTAGATCCTTTATCTGAAGAACTCATTTTATCTCCAGTTAATCCTGGAATCATAGGATTCATTAGATGAATTCTTTTAGCATAATCTATTTTTGGTAAAAATTCTCTTGCAAACATAAATATCTTTCTTTGATCAACACCGCCAAATTGTGCATCAACACCTAAATATTGTTCATCTAATGCTTGCAACATTGGATACATTAAAGGACCCATTTTCGGATTGTCTAACTGTTTAACAACTTCTGCACCAGCCCTTTTTGCATCTCTAACAGATGCAAGTGTAGTTAATCTATACATATCCAGTGAATATTCATTTCCTAATTGATAATCTGTTCCTCTAACAAACTCTAATTTGTCTAAAGGAACCCCAATAGACTTTAACATTTCTTTGATTATGAATTCATAATACTCTGTTCGGTGTTCTAATAAATTCCAAGGAGCTTTTTGATTATCTAAATAAGCATGTAAGTCCGCGAATAAAATCTTAACTTTACAACCAGCTTTCAAGAAATCTCCAATCTTAACAATTGGTAAAAAATAAGCCACATGAGGTTTTCCTGTTGGGGCAGTTCCCCAATAAATATTAAGATCTCTTTCTCCCAATACTTGAAGTAATTCATCAGTTCCCACAACTTCTTGCAGGTTTTTAGTGATTATTTTATGTTTTTCTTCTGAATTCATGAGAAATTCTATATCTAAGTAGAATATAAATCTTTCCGCCAAAACTCTTATAAAAATGAACCTTTAAAGCTAACTATGTTAAATTTATTATTTGGAGAGGTAGGGGCTTATACTATTCTAAGTGTAATAGTTATTAGTATAATTTCATTAGTTGGAATTTTAGCATTATCTATTAATAAAAAATTATTAAATAAAATGTTAATTCTTTTAGTAAGTCTTTCCGCAGGAGTATTAATCGGGGATGCATTTCTACATCTAATTCCAGAATCTGCAGAAGCAGGTATGACTACAGACATTTCATTACTAATCTTAAGTGGAATTCTAGTATTCTTCATGTTAGAAAAATTCATTCATTGGAGACACTGCCACATTCATCCTTCAAAGAAACACCCCCATTCATATGCAGTAATGAACATAGTTGGAGACGCATTCCATAATTTCATTGACGGAGTATTAATTGCAGGGAGTTATATTATAGATATCAAATTGGGGATGGCTACAACACTAGCAGTAATTCTACATGAGATTCCCCAAGAGGTGGGAGACTTTGGAGTATTAATCCATGGAGGATTTACAAAAGCCAAAGCAATAATGTTTAATTTCTTAACGGCATTAACTGCAATCATTGGAGCAATAATTACTTTAGTTTTGAGCGCAAAAATGAGTTTCCTTCCAGAATATTTAATTCCATTCACAGCAGGCGGATTTATTTACATCGCAGCTTCAGATCTAATTCCTCAAATACATCAACATAAAGATAAAAATTTAAAACAATCTTTCTTAGAATTGGGAGTTTTTGTTTTAGGAATTTTAATGATGTATGGCCTTCTTTTCTTAGAGTAACTCAATCAACAGATTTATAAATACTCTAAAGTATATTTTCTACGCTAGGGATGGCATCTAACTGTCGGTACATAGTGCTGAGGAAAGTCCGCCCACCTTGAAGATAAGCTCTTCAAAGCCATTAAGGCAACCACTTTCCACAAGGAAAGATTCGGAAACGAATGGCAACCGTCCAGAAACAACACGGCCTTTGTGATGTTAAGCAATGAGATTGCAGGGATTCAAAACCCTGGGTATGAAACGATACCTGACGTTTTCCGCGAGGAAAATCAGATAACCAGTCGAGCATGCATAAAGGGAGCGGTGAAACAACGAGCCCTGGTTGGTGCAAGTCAGAACGACGCTAAGTAGAATGTTGGAATGATCTTTTCCAATCTCTTGAATGGAAGATCAACAAAAGGCGGCTTACGCGTCCCTAGCAAACTTTTCAAAAAGTGGTGAAAAAAATAAAATGGAAACCACAAACAAAAATAAATTTTCTTTAGGAAACTACCTATGGGGTATTGGATCTTATGAACCTTATGAAGAAAGAGCAAAATTTCTAAAAGAATTTGAAACAGATAATTGCACTCTTTGTAGAAAATTAAGAAACTTAAAATCAAGTATGAATCTCTTTGCAAGATCAAAAATTATTTCAACCTTAACAAGCGGAGCTGCACTGGGCACATTTACATTTTCCGATAATTATGATATTGTTTCTATGGTATTATTTGGAATCTCAGAAGGAACAAGATATGTTGTAAATCGTATTGAAAAAGAAGATATACAACATTTTGATTATATGAGGGGAAAGAGATTAGAATTAGAGTTAGCAAAAGAAGATACAGAAAGAACAATGATTCACAATAGAAAAGTTCTTGATGATCTTTCAGACAGAGTAGATGATTTTTTAGGAAATTCCGATAATTATTCCAACAAAGATGACAAGGAAGACGATGATTGGTGCCCATACGATGATCCAAATCAATAATCACAATATTTTTAAACGAATTTAAGAACAAAACAACATGGCTGAACAAAAAATGCAAATGCCTTCATCTGGAGGGGGACTAGTAAGGTACTATGATGAGTACAAGACTAAAATTGAAATTAGTCCAAAAACAGTTGTAGGAATGATCATTGTAGTTATTCTAGTAGAAATACTTCTTCATACAATGGGTTAAATTCCAGAATTTAATACTTTTGAATCAGGACTAAGTAGATTAACCAAGTCATCATGACTTCTCAACCCTCTATAGATTCTCTGAATAAATTCTCTTTTAGCCTTATCAAAGTAAAATTCCATAAAAGATTCAGGATCTTTTTTCTGCAATATTCTCCAAAAAACATTTCTCATTCCAGGGAAAGGATATTTAGTAAACACAATACTTTTACACATATCTCCAGGTAAGTCAACACCACGATTACACCTAGTACTATAAAGTACATCTAATTTTCCTTCTTTAAACATTCTAAGAAGTTCTCCTTTTCTATACCTATCTTGTAACTCTTGTAATTTTTCTCTACTCATTAAACTTAAAGCATAATCTTCTTTCTCTTGTTTAGTTGGTAAATCCGCATAACTATTAACATGAACTAAGAATGGTTTTTCGGCAGAATTGACACATAAGTTTAAAGTTCTAAGATACTGTTCTCTTGTTATTCTTCCTTGTTGAAAGTCTTTCCATCTACAACTTCTTTCTTCTCCAGTCATATTTTTTCTAACAATTCCACGATGATCTGTTTCAGCTTCAATAACCACAAAGTCTTTCATTCCAAAAATATTTTTCAAAACCTTATCACTATGTAATGTTCCAGACATCATAACAAATACTTTATTTTTATCTAAAATTTCATTTAATTTTTTCTCAAGATTAATATTAACAACTTTAGCCATAATATCGTCTCTAGGATTTCTACTAAAAGTTACATAACTATCGCTCATTAAATTTTCAAAGCTTTTAGCTAAAACATAGTATTGTTCTAAATCTTCATGTTCTATCAAGAAATCATTTCGCAATAAAATTACTAATAACTTATACAAACTAGTTTCTTTTAACTCAAAGATTTCTTCAGTCTCAATCATTTCATCAAGCCATTTAGCATTCACAATTTTCCCAATATTTTCAATAATCTCAGAAAGTGCACCTTTAACGTCTAAATCATCAGTTTTATTTCTCACCTCATCCATCTTTCTAGCCATAAAATTCAAATTCAAACTTTTTTCATTATTCAAATTATCTAAGAAATCATCACATTCATCAATTATTTCTACATCAGTTGCAGGTTTTCTATCTAATGTATTTTCAATTTCATATTTTCTACTATTAAAAATTAAAACATCAGCATTAATGTAAGACATATATTGTTCATAATATTCGCAACCCGGTTTTCTTTGATAGTATGTAAAATCTTTATCATCTACTCCTTTGTAATTATGTTGTTTGGCATCTTTCAAACCGTAGTCACCAAACCACTCTTTACCAATTACAGGACTCCAGTGAGGGCAAGCAGCAGCTACGCTTATTCTTCTAACATCATCAACATTTCCAAAATCAGAAACATTAACCTGTTCATTATTTCTGATATATCCTTTAATCAAATCCCAGTTATCCTTTTTTAATTCAATAGTGCAAGGCAAGAATTTGTCATCAGCCTTACAACCTTTACTATAAGTACATTCAAAATTATTTCTTCCAGTAAGATTCTTAATATTTAATGGAACTCCGTCATCTTTGACGATACTCATATTTTCAGTATAATCTTTTTCATACTGTTCTTGCAAATATTTAACCGGCACAACAACACTCCCACGCCCACATTCCTTAACAATATTCAGAGCAATTGCACTTTTGCCAGAACCACAAACTCCTTTCAAGAAAATAATCTTATGGCCTTCTTTAATTGCCACAAGGGCTTCATTAACTACATCTTCCTGTGTTTTTCCATTAGAAAATTTAAGGGGTTCTAAGTCCATTCCATTTTTATCTTTTAATGACCACACCATTTTAATAGTAATTTAAAATTTTAACTTAAAAACCTTCGCTGTATTTTTTCGAAAAATATTAATTTTAAAACATAACTCATTCAATTAAATTTATAACCTTTATTTAACACCAAAACACTATGTTTCAACATACGCTTAATCCAGTGTTCCTTTCATTAGGAAGCTTAGAAATAAGATATTATGGCCTAGTTTACTTTTTTGGGTTTTTATTAAGTTGGATTTATTTAAAAAAGAGCAAAAAATCAAAGATTTTTAAGAATCCTGATCATATAGAGGATTTAATTTTCTATGTAATCTTAAGTTCAATGCTATTCTCAAGAATATTTTATATTTTGTTTTATAATTTTAGTAATTATTTTTCCAACCCTTTAGAAATTTTCAAGATTTGGAATGGGGGATTATCTATTCATGGAGGATTAGTGGGGGCAGTTTTAGGAATAATGTATTTTATTAAGAAAAATAAAGAATACAAATTTTTTCAAATTTCCGACATACTGGTAGTTCCTTTAGCATTCTTCTTAATTTTTGGCAGAATTGCTAATTTCGTCAATGCAGAATTAATTGGAAGAATAACCACAATGCCTTGGGCAGTAAAGTTTCCAAATGTAGAAGGGTTTAGACATCCATCCCAATTATATGAATCTGCAAAAAACTTACTAATATTTTTAATATTAAATTTTAAAGCAAACAGAAAACACCAGCCTGGAGAATTAACAGCATTATTCTTAATACTCTATTCTATTCTAAGATTTTTCATAGAATTTGTAAGGGAGCCAGAAATTTATGTGGGTCCAATAACCATGGGGCAATTACTTTGTATCCCTACATTAATAATAGGAATATATATTTATAAGAAAATTTAAATTAATTTTATTTCTTCAATAACTACTTTGCTTTTATTTTGAATTGAAGCTAATTTTGCACCGTATTCTGCATCCGAAATATATGGGTCATTTAACAATACAGTAATCAGTTCTTGTATTGTGGTGATCTCTTTAACTATTACTCTTATATTGTTAGCATCTAATTGCTCCTTTGCTTTTCTAAATTCTTTTTCTAATTGGTAAAGATTTTGAGTAATCTCTTCAAACTTATTGTTCATTCTTTCAAGCTTAGTTGCAATTTCACCCTTATCTTCAAGACTTAATGGAGAAGTTGATTGAGTGGCAGTTCCAGTTCCAGTTGTTCCACTTTCACTTCCAGTTCCACTTCCAGAAGTATGACAGGCAGGATCCCAATAACATTCAGTATCGTCACAATCAATATCGTCATCTCCATCATTATCTATTCCGTCATCACAAATAGATTCAGTATCATCGACTGAACCTTCCGCATAGTCTCCGCCGTCCCATCCAGTCAAGTCTTCACAAATAGATTCATCTTCACAATCAGTATCATCACAGTCATAAGAATAATCCAGATCATTATCATATCCATCTTCACAATCAGTTTCACTTCCGCCAGGAGAATAATGCTGCGCACAATTATTTGAAGAAGTAGTATCTAATGCACAATCCCAATCATCACAATCTTCAAAACCATCTTCATCATCATCTTTCTCATTATCACATTCTTTTTCTCCACATATACCCAAACTAACATCGCAAAAAGTTCCGCTCATTCCACTACAATCATCATCAGATTCACAGTAAGTGTACCCCCAACCATAACAATTGGTACTTCCTTTACAACCCAAATCTAAACAATCAACACCAATATCTCCAGGATCACAAGAAAGTCCATTTCCATTAGTATCTCCTGGACAGTCATTATCATCATCTATTCTGTTTGTACAATCTTCATCTCCTCCATTTGTATTTGGAACACAAGAATCACTCCAGCAATATTCATTCAAAGTACAACTTCCGCAACTTCCTCCACATCCATCATCTCCACAAGTTTTATCTGTACAATCAGAAACACAACCAAGACTACACACATTATCTTTACAAGTTTCACCATCATCACAAAGTCCACAAAGATATATTCCTCCACATCCATCACTTACGGTTCCACAATCAAGCCCTTTATCTTCACAAGCCTCTTCAAGAGTAAATTGGGGAGTACAAGTAGCAACACAAACATTACTTACACAAGTTTCACCATCACTACAACTTCCGCAACTTCCTCCACATCCATCATCTCCACAAGTTTTATCCGTACAATCAGAAGTACAAGTAGCAACACAAACATTACTTACACAAGTTTCACCCTCACTACAAATTCCACACTCAATACTTCCCTCACATTCATCACTTACGGTTCCACATCCATCATCACCGCAAGCATTAGCAGGAGTAATTGGTATACACACTCCCCCTCCAAGACCTCCGCCCATCAACTGGTTACCAGTAATGCCGTTTGATGAAAATTTAAAGAACATAGAAAAACTTTCTAAGAAAGTATCAAAGACAGAACCATAACTTGTTTCTGCATAAACAGGAGCACTAGCCAAAACTAAACATAAAACTAAAACAACTCCTAATTTATTTGTCACACTAACAGGTCCTCTATTTCTTCTAATTCATCTTCAACATCTGTTAAATCTTCAAGAATTTTTTCTTTAACTTCATCCTCACCTTCAACTTCACCACCATAATTTTCAGAAGTATCACTACCAAAAAAGAAAGCCATATAGATAAATCCAATTATTAAAATAAATATAAATAAGTAAGTTATTAGTTCCTCAGTTTTTAATCGCATTTTCACCACATTAAACTAATTAAATTATAATTAAAACATATTTAAACATTTCTTAAATAAAAAGAAGTATAATCATCTTTAAATACTACTAATTCTCAATTTAATTATGAAAAAGATAGTGACATTATTATTAATTTTAGCATTAACAGTAACAATTACTGCTTGTAAGCCTGAAGAAGAGCCAGGAACAATAAATATCGACAAAGAAGTAGTTCCAGGAACAAGAACTTTTGAAGAAACAGGCGATGAACTTTGTGTAGAAGATGGAAAACCATTAATTTTAGAATTTTCAACAACTTGGTGTCCACACTGTAAATGGATCAAAGAAACTTATCAAAATGTTGTTAATGAATATGTAGCAGACGGAAAGATAGTTGCTTACCAATGGGAATTAGACATCAACGATAACATGTTAACAGAAGAAGTAGAAGAATCTCTTCCTGCAGAACATTCTGCAATCTATCAAAAATATAATCCTACAGGATCAATTCCTACTTTTGTATTTGGATGTAAATACTCAAGAGTCGGAAATGGTTATGAACAAGAAGGAAACTTAGAAGCAGAAGAACAAGAATTTAGAGAGATTCTTGACGAGCTAACAGCTTAAATTTGAGGTGGTAAGATGGAGGGAAAGTATCTCCAAGTTTTTTCAATTATACTAGTACCCTTAGTTTTAACTTTAGGAACAACACTTTTTCTCGGAACTTCTCAATCATTCTATGATTCTCAAATAAATTCAGAAAATATAGATCTTAAATTTGTTAATAATCTCGAAGCAAAACAAATATCAGAAGAAACGTTAAAATATCTAACCGAAAACAATTACGAATTAAATTCTTCTTTAGTGGGGCCAACTGCAAAAGAACATATGAAGGATGTAAAAAATTTAAATTCAATTGCATCCTATTCGTTTTTTATTTTACTCTTATTGTTAGCTATAAGTTTCTTAACCTTAGCAATAGTTCACAAACCTAAAAGAATACGTATATCATTAGCATATGGTTCAATATTAACCATTTCTCTAAATCTAATTTTATTAATAATTTCAAAACTATCTTTCAACTCATTTTGGTTAAAACTGCATTCTTTAGTTTTTACAAATAATCTCTGGCAATTAAATCCTTCAACAGATAAATTAGTTGCAGTGTTTACTCATAAATTCTTCACAAATATAATAATTGCAATCATATCTATAACTACACTCATCTCAATTTTAATTTTAGTAATAGTTTTAATAAAATCAAAGAAAAAAGCTCCAAAAAATCAATTAAACGCAGAATTTGCATGGTGATTAAAGGCAATATTTATATATTTCTTAAAAAATTCAATATAAAACCCAAAAGGAGTGTTAATAACATGACAGAACACAAAATTAAAGTATATTCCACGGACGCATGTCCTTGGTGCCATAAAGCTAAAGATTGGCTTAAAGAAAACAATATTGAGTTTGAAGACATTAACGTTGGAGAAGATCAAGAAGCAGCAAAAGAAATGGCTGAAAAATCTGGTCAACGTGGAGTTCCAGTAATTATGGTCGATGACGAAATCATTATTGGCTTCAACGAAGAAAAATTAAAAGAGTTGTTAGGCCTTTAGGTCTAATCTTCTTTTTTATGTTTTTTACCAATTTTAGCTAAAACCATTTGATGCATTCTTTTGATAAATTCAATTTTATCTTCCATTCTCAAAATATCTGTATATCCTTGAGTAACTAAATTAAATGCAAACGGACTAGGAATTGTTGTATTGATAAATTCAACTTCAATAGATCCAGATTTAATCTTCTTTAAAATTTCTTTAGCATGTTTTTGATCCATCAAATCTTCTAATACTTCTCTTCTAGCTTCTTTTAACAAACAAAAATCATTACTAATTCTTTTTACAGCGCTCATTAAAATCATACTACTCACTTGTTGTTTCCCAACACTTTTCCTCTTATTTTTATAATTCCTTAGAATCATCATTCCTCTTCCAGCACAATGCCTAAATCTTCTTTTCAAAACTTCACTCCCATCAATTGCACGCTTCATAACTTCTTCAAAATTATTTACATCTAATAACTTCAAAGCATCAGAAATATTTATACTTCTATTTTTAGGACAAGCAAAATAAAAGCCATTATCATTCATTCCAATTTCCACATCTCTTTTATGAATTTTAGAAATAGCAAATCCGATAGCACGAGATAATGCATCATTAACTCGTCTACTAAACAGTGAATGGAAAATATAATATTTCTTTTCACCACTTACTCCAGAATTATAATATTCCACAACAATTTTCTTATCATGAGGAATCAATGCATACAAATATTGCTCTCTGAAGTAATCATAGAGCGCGGTGGCAGCATTATTATCCACATAAAGATATTCATTAATATATTTCAAAATTTCCTTCTTAGACTTCTTATTTTCAAACATACTTAACATATATCTTCTAAATTGTCCAATACTTACAGCCAAATCATAACTTAATGGCAACATTTCTGAAAACCATGAAGGTACAGTGGGTCTTTTTCCATAAGATGCAACAACTTGAGCCACAGTTCCTCTACTAAATCTGTATTCATAAGTTTCACCGCCAAGAACAAATATATCTCCCCGTTTTAATTTCTCCAAAAAACCTTCATCAATTGTCCCAACAACGACATCTTTAATCTTAACCAGTATTCCAGTAGTATCAGGTATTGTTCCAATATTGGTCATATTAATAATCCTACTCATCCTTCCTTTCTTTCCTATCTGATTTGTTTCTGGATCATACCAGATTTTTGCATAAACATACCTATCTTCCAAAGAAGCAAAATTTCCTGCTAAATAATCTAACACTTCTTCAAAATCATTAATATTTAATTCAGAATAACAGTAACTTTTCTTAATTGTTTCATACATCTCCCACTTATCCCATCTTTCAGTACAGGCCATTCCATGAATCTGCTGCGCTAGAACATCCAAACAATTTCGTGGTATTCCAATTCTATCGATTTTTTGATCCAAAGAATTTTTCAATAATACACTACACTCAACTAAATCATCTCTATCTCTTGCAATAACTTTTCCCCTAACAACTTCATGCATTTTATGTCCGCTTCTACCCACCCGTTGTAAAAACCTAGCAACACCCTTAGGACTTCCCAAACAAATTACCAAATCAATATATCCAATATCTATTCCTAATTCTAAAGAAGTAGAACAAACAACGGCTTTCAGTTTCCCCTCTTTCAAATTATCTTCTATCTTGGTCCTATATTCCTTGCTTAAACTTCCATGGTGCGCACCAATGTTTTCAATATAATTTTCAGGAAATTCTTCTTTCAAGTGGTGTACAACTCGTTCAGTGCCTGCACGAGTATTAGTAAAAATCAAGGTAGTTTTATGTTCCTGAATTAATTTATCTAAAAGTTTATACAATTTATTATAATAGTCTTTTTGATCCACATTAATAAAATCTTTAACAGGACTTAACACTTCTAATTCAAATTTCTTTAACAAATTTACTTTTGCAATTTTACATTCTCTTTCACTTCCAACTAAGAACTCTGCAACTTCTTCAATAGGTTCAACAGTTGCACTTAAACCCACCCGGCATAAATCTGGAGAAATTCTATTCAATCGCTCCAAACTTAAACTCATATGTACTCCTCGTTTATTGTCTGCTAAAGAATGGATCTCATCAACAATCATCCAGTTAACTCCAAACATTAAAGTTCTAAACTTAGGACTTCCCAACATCAAAGCTAAACTTTCAGGAGTAGTAATTAGAATATGTGGTGGATTTTTCAACATCTTTTGTCTTTGATAGGGTGTTGTATCTCCAGTTCTAGTTGCTATACGAATATTTAATTCAGTTCCATGTTTTTTAGCAATTTCTGCAATTTTTTTCAAAGGTTCTTCTAAATTTTTATGAATATCATTGTTCAATGCTTTCAATGGACTAACATATATTGCATACACTCTATCTTCTAAAGAATTACTCATGCTTAAATTTACAAGTTCATTTAATACACTTAAGAAAGCAGTAAGTGTTTTTGTTCCACCTGTCGGTGCAGAGATTAAAATGTTGTTTCGATCATGAATTTCTTTAACTCCATAGGTTTGAGGGGGAGAAAAGTCTTCAAATTGAGAAAAGAACCATTCCTTAACATATGGGTTTAGAAGCTCTACTAGTTCTTTACGGGCATGAGCCTTTTTCATATATTTTATTCTTCCAACATCGGATAACATCTAGTAAAATAAAGAACTCAGTTTTAAAAAATTAGTGATGGAGTTCCATCGGATGAAAATAAAATTAACATCCGACAGAAGACATATTAATCACCTCAAGTTCCCCAGGAACTAAAACATGTCTAATGATGAAAAACTCTTTAACTTCTTTCAGAGAAAAACCTAAGTTAATACACCCGAAAGAAAATTTCCCAAACACTTCTTTTTTCATCGAGGTATAGAAAGTTATTTAATTTATATATCTTTCTAAATAATAAAATGAAACATTCACTTAAGATTATTTTAATTTTAGTTATGCTCTTTTTAGTTACACAATACTTTGGACTTTTCATAATTGATTCTTATTCAACAGAAACAATTCAAAACATAAATGGAGAAAATATAACAAACACAACATGGTCAGCACTACCATTTAACATTGAACGTCCAACAGTACAACAAGAAACCTCTTCAATCGCATTATTAATTTCAATATTTTTGATCACGTTTTTAATTTTATTAATTATTAAATATAATTTAGAAATAGTTTGGAAAACTTGGTTTTTTACTTCAGTTTTATTCTGTTTACTAATTGCATTTGGATCTTTTCTTACAGCACAATTATCTTTTATCCTTGCATCAGTATTGTCTTATGCAAAAATATTCAAAAGAAACATAATTACTCAAAACATTAGCGAACTTTTTATTTATGGGGGATTAGCTTCAATATTTGTTCCAGTTATGAATATTCTAAGTGTTTCAATTTTTTTAATATTAATTTCAATATATGATTACATAGCAGTTTTCAAAACAAAGCATATGATCAAAATGGCAAAATCTCAGGCAAAATTAAAGATTTTCCCCGGAATTTTAATCCCTTACAAAAAGAATAAAGCTGCAATTCTTGGTGGCGGAGATTTAGGACTTCCATTAATCTTTACAGGTGTAGCACTCAAAACATTAGGAAACACAGCATACATCATCCCAATATTCTCAACACTAGCATTATACTGTCTAATGGCCATAGGAAAGAAGAATAAGTTTTATCCAGCAATGCCATTTCTTTCAATTGGTTGCTTCGCTGGCTATTTATTTGCCTTATTACTCTAGACATTTAGAAATTAAGCCACCATTAAGGTGTTTTCTTCAATTTGGAATTGTTCGCATCCACATAGGCACTCAAAGCACTCTGGCATTGAATCTCTGTTAATGGTATAAACTGCGTCACATTCCTTACATTTAGCTTCAAACATTTTAGATTTTTCCCCCGATTTATGAAAAGTATATATTATATATAATGAACTTATATTTAAACTTTTCTTAGAATTCTCATATTTCCTCTTAAAAATAAAAAAGCTTATTAACTCTCTATTTAAACTAAGATAAAATGATACCGGGAATGAATCCAAGAGATCTCGCAAAAGCGATGAAGAAAATGGGCATAAAACAAGATGAAATAATCGCAGAAGAAGTAATAATCAAGTGTCCTGACAAAGATATAATCGTAAAAAACCCTCAAGTAATGAGAGTTAACGCTATGGGTCAAGAAAGTCTTCAGATTACTGGAGAAATCATTGAGCAAGAAGCAGGGTCAGAGATTTCAGAAGAAGATATCAAAACAGTTGCAGAGCAAGCTAGTGTTTCAGAAGATAAGGCAAAAGAAGCTTTAGAAGAAAACAGCGGAGACTTAGCACAAGCAATTCTTTCACTTCAAGAATAATTCTAACATGAAAGCTAAACTTATAGAAATAGTAGATGAAAATCCTACAGTTAAGACTCTAATATTTGAAATAGATCAAGAAATATCTTACGGACCAGGACAATTCATCATGTTTGTATTTCCACAAGGAGAAAAAACAATAAGAAGAGCATATTCTATCTCCAGTTGGAAGAAACAACCCACGAATCAAGTTTCTATAACTTTAAACCATGTACCTGATGGAGAATTTTCCACAATATTATTTAATTCAAAGATTAATGAAGAATTTGAAATAAACGGGCCTCATGGAAAGTTCAAATTAAATAACTCTGACAAACCTGCAATTTTTATTGCGGCAGGAACAGGAATAACTCCGTTAATGTCAATGATTGAATCTTTAGAACATAAAGAAAGAGAGATGACATTAATTTACAGCGTAAAAACTGAAAATGATATTATTTTCAAAGAAAAGATAAATCGTCTTTCTAAAAACAGATTAAGATTCATACCAACACTAACACAAGAAAACATTGAAGGTTGGAAAAATGGTAGAATTGATCAAGAATTAATAAGTGAATCAATTTCACATCCAGTAGAAGTTTATATCTGTGGTATGCCTGAATTTGTTAAATCTGTCAAAGAACACTTAATATCCTTCAAAATGGACGAAAAAGATATTCACACCGAGCAGTGGTAATGTTTAAATATTTCTAAACATCTCAAATTAAGGCATGAAACAATTTTATGAATCTGTAGGGAAGGCTATAAAATCCTATCAGACGGCAGACCACTTAGTTCATACAACTTACCTAGTTGTTAAGGACCCTAAGTTAATGTTGTTAGCAGCAAAGCATTTACGTGATTTTTTTGACAATGGGATGTCTGCATTAATCTATTATGACTATTATTACAAAAGAATTCCACACTTACCAAAAGATTTCAAAGACAAAATAGATTTATTTCGAAGATTTATCTGCGATAAATACAACATGCCCCGAAGTATAATCCAACTTATACTTGATTTGAATAATATATACTCAGAACACAAATCTTCCGAGATTGAGTTCAGAAGAAAGAATAATTTCGTAATTGCTACGAAAAATTACAAGTTGAGAACACTAAATAGCGAAAAGTTAAAAAACTTCCTCGTTCTATCAAAACCCTTACTTATAAAAATTACAGAGGTAAAAAAAATAAATGATAGAAGAATTATCTGAATCTGCATTGGAAGAACTAAAAAGAGCTGACCACTCAATTTACGTATCCTTAAAATACACTCGTACTGTAGACATAATTAAGAATACGATTAAACGCCTTTTATCTGCCTATGACATTTCTATTATTCAAGGATTAGAGTGGGCTAAAGAAAATAAAAAGCTCCCAACCATACCTCCTTCTTCTCGTTTACGTGCACAATTAATCGTTAAATTTTATCCTCAGATGAAAAAAAGCATTGATTTTTACAATAGATTAAAAGTTATTGACAAAGCAGATTATAAGAAAAAAGAAGAGTACAGAAAAAACGTAGCATTAATAGCAAAGATAGGAAGTAGAAAAGTTGAAGTTTCTATGGATATTTTGAGAGAATTTTTTGATTTTACTGTATGTTTCTCAAGAGGAATTACAGAAATAACCAACCAAAAGAAATTTACAGATGCTAAAAACGTAAAAGTTGTTCTTCCAGTTAAGAAACCAAAGAAAGAAGTAAAGAAGAAAGAACCAGAGGTTTACAAGCACGGAAAATTAGTGAAGAAAAAGACAACTAAAAAGGTAGTAAAAAAATCTTACAAGATTAATCCTGCAGCTCCAAAGAGATACGGTTACTAATCAATAGTTTTAAATAAAAAATCCTTTCTAAATTAATATGGATCAACAAAAGAGATTGTTTTGGATTAAATTAATAGCAGTTTTAGCAATAATCTTATCTTCATTATTGATATATGAACATTTCAAATCATCACCTTCAGAATTCTGCAATATTGGAAATAAATTAGATTGTGGGGTTGTAAATAAAAGTCCTTATTCTAACATTGATGGAGTATTTTATTTTTTAAATATTGACTTAGGATTTCCAGTTCCACTAATTGATTTTCCATTTCCTGTTTCCGTTTTAGGTTTCTTAACCTTCCTATTCATATTAATCTCTAGTTACAAATTAAACTCTAAGAAAAAGTTTCTTAACTTAAATAAATCTCAATTAATCAAAACTTTAAAGATATTATTAATATTGGGCATATTATTCTCTATATATCTACTTTACATAGAAAAGTTTATATTGCTCATGTATTGCATTTACTGTATAATATTAGACGTATTAATATTAATTGAAACAATATTGGTGTTCAAATTAAAATGATAAAACAAAGAGGAATAATTTTTAGTTTAATTATATTAAGTTTAGTTTTATCTGGATGTAGTTCAGAATCCTCTTCAAAATACACCGATGAGCAATTAGATTCATTAGCACAATGTTTAACAGAAAACGAAGTTGTAATGTATGGGACTTTTTGGTGTCCACATTGTTCAAACTCTAAAAAGAAATTTGGTTCATCTTTCGGTTACGTAAACTACATTGAATGTGATCCTAAATGTAAACCTGATGAAAATGGGGAAATTCTTTCTGCATGTAAGGGGCAAGAAGGCCAACCAGAAGTATGTTTAGAAAAAAACATCGAGTACTATGATACTTGGTTATTCAAAGATGGTTCAAAAGAAGTTGGAGAACCTTCATTAGAAACTTTAGATTTAAAATCAGGCTGTAATTTATTACCCCCACAAGAATAAAATGGCATTAACACAATTACCTGCATTACCAATTTTAATTACTACCGCACTTGTTGATTCAATAAACCCTTGTGCAATTGGAGTTTTAGTTTTGCTTATTTCTACATTACTAGCACTTTCAGATAATAAGAAAAATATGATTAAGGTGGGATTAATTTACATCTCTGCAGTATTCTTAACTTACTTATTAGCAGGAATTGGATTGTTATACTTCATACAACAATTTAACATTGCAAAACCTTTAGGAATTTTAGTAGGTGCGATAGTTATATTTTTAGGATTAGTTGAAATCAAAGATTTCTTTTGGTATGGGAAAGGATTTTCATTAACAATTCCTTCATCTCAAGTAGGTAAAATAAAAGAATATGCAAAGAAAGCAACAATACCTGGAGCAATAGTAATGGGTATGTTTGTTGCAGCAGTAGAACTTCCATGTACCGGTGGCCCATATTTGGCAATCCTAACGGTATTAGAATCAATGGGAATGAACTTCAAAGTATTTTGGTATTTGGTTCTTTATAATTTAATATTCGTACTCCCCTTAGTAATAATTCTTGGATTGGTTTATTATGGGATGAGTGCTGAAACCGTAAAAAATTGGAAAAATAAACAAAGAAAGTGGATGAGACTTTTCACAGGAATTACTTTGTTAATCTTAGGAGTATTACTGATCATGTTTGCAAATGGACTTATAAACATTAACAGTGCTTTTTAAAATTAATAATTTATGGAAAAAATCATGAAAAATAAACACCTTATTTTATTAGTGGCCGTTTTATTTCTATTACCTGGTTGTGTCCAATCAACATGGAATTCTGAAGTTAATTATGCTGGAGCATTAAAAAATGCAATGATCAATGGCGACATTACTCCAAAGATGCAGTTATCTGAATTAGAAGGTTTAGAAAATTTATATGCTTTAGGGGCAGTAGGTAATTTGAAGGGAGAAATTCAAATTTTTAACAGTGATCCAGTTATCACTTCCGTAGAAGATGGAATAATTATTTTTGATGATACTTTAGATAAATCTGCATCTTTGATAGTTTATGCACAGGTAAAGAATTGGAAAGAAATTGTAATTCCTGATGAAATTGAAACTAGAACACAATTTGAAGAGTATTTAAAAAAAGAAGCAAAAAAACAAGGATTAGATACTGAAAAACCATTTCCATTTCTATTAAATGGTAATTTCAAAGAAAACGATTGGCACGTAATAGATTGGGATTCAACTGATACAATCCACACACACGAGAAACATAGAGAATCAGGATTATATGGAAAAATGAAAAATACAGAATTAGAGATGTTAGGATTTTTTTCCTTATATCATATAAGCATATTTACTCATCACACAACAAACATGCACCTCCATTTTAAAACAAATGACCTTAATCATGCAGGACATTCAGATGATTTTATTTTAGGGAAAGATATGGTCCTAAAATTACCTTCAGAATAGAGTTACCACTCATGTTTGCAAATGGACTTATAAACATTAACGGTGCTTTTTAACTAACTTCAAAAAATCTTTTAAACTGAACTTCTAAATAACTTGTATGACTGAAGACCTTGAAAGAAAAATAATCGAAATTATAGCTACAGATAGGATTGATAAGCCTATATCCAGCATGTCTGGTAAATTAAAAAGATCTAAACCTAAATTAGCTAAAACTATTGAATTAGCACCTGGAAATTCCTTTGAAGGAGAAAGAACTTACGCTAGAGTTGAAACTTCTAATAGAGATAAAGCAAGAGGAATGAGGGGAGGAATTAACAAATTCATAGAAAATTATCCAAGAGAGGGAGCAATTCTTGAAGGTTATATTGCAGAACAAAGAGTAGCTAGTGAAACACATTTATGTTTTGGAATGTATGAAGGTTGTAGAATTACAGCAGACGATTACATTGGAGTTATGACAAGTTTGGGGTTCACAGAGGCAACAGCTAAGAAACTTTATCCGGAACTAATGGATATAAGTAGAAACCTAGCAAGAAAGAGAGATGAAGTCGAAAGAAGTATTTTAATTGGTTCTGAAATTTATGGTAAATAAATTAATCTAACGGATTTGTCTGGCTCTTGAGGATTTGAAGGAAATAAGAAAATTTAGGAATCTAGAAGAAGGGTCTAAACTTTTTAGTTTTATCCAACTTTAATTGCAATTTATATTCTCCTATAAACTCGCCCAATATTTTTTATTTAACCTAAATATCAATTCCACCCGTAATTAAACCTTCAATTCAACAATTAGAGGATTATGGTCTGAAACATCATTGTTTATACATTTTACATCCATAATTTTAAATTTATTTTTATGGGCTATGAGGTAATCCAATGTAATTGGTTTCTCATTATGTGAAAATTGGGTGGGCATAAAGGATTTATATTGTTTGATTAAATAAGAGATTTCATAATCATTTATTGCTAGTTCTTTAAGATCGTCTATAAGTTTCATATTAAAATCTCCGGCAATTATTGGATTTAAATTTTTTTCTTTACACCATTCTAAAGTTTGTTTTAAATGTTTTTTTGAACCTTCGTCAGTATTTTCAAAATGAACATTAATTAAATCAATATCGCCTTCACCAGTTTCAATAATTGCATGCATAAATCCAAATTTTTTATTTGTTTTAACAGGTGACAAAATAATTACCTCGGAATGTTTAATTGGATATTTTGATAAAAAACCTAATCCATAAAACATTTCCCAATCAATGGGAGTATTATGCCACTTTTTCATTTCCATAAGCCTACCAAAAACTAAAGAAGAATAGTTAAGTTCTCTATTTATTTCATCCACCTGATTTTTATAAGATTCTTTTAATCTTCCATCATATGTGGCTTCTTGTAAAAAAATAATGTCTGCATTTTCATTTTTCAGAAAATTAACCAATTTTTCTTTTCTCTTCTTCCAATTATAATATCTCCAGATGTTAGTTGTTAATACTTTCATTTTCAGTTTTTAGAGAGTTATAAATTATTTAAATTTGATGATTGGCTGATTCTTTTCCATTTTCAAGTGCAGATATGGCACATTGACTGTATCTGGGTCCTACAGTAGGACCATTTGCTTTTGTTTTTAATGTTTTTTGCTTAACTTGAGGATTTCTACTAATAATTCTTAAAATATATCCATATCCTAGCTCTTTTCCTATGCCTTCTGCAATATGGTGTAAATAATCTGGAGGGCATTTGGGACTTGAAACTAAAGATGATTGAATTTCCCAAGAATCACTAAACAAAATAGTGCCACAAATAAAAGAATAATATAGCAAAGGTACTAATCTTAACCATCACAAAACTAGTCTTAAAATCTTCAACTTTCAAGTTACTTTTACTATTTCTTAATAAAAAATAAACCAAAAAGAAAAACACAAAAGTAACAACACTCTTAGTTGCCCAATGGTGTCCAGTTAATTCTTTCAAAAATCCTTTAAATCCAGAATTCAATTCACTAAAAATAGTCATAAACATAACCAATAACGCAGTAAAAATCATTGAAGTATTCAAAGCTTTAACATTTTTACACATTTAAACCACAACTCCTGCAACTAAAGCATCTCTAGCAGCACTAGATATTAAGTATCCCATAAATGCCATCAAAGCACCCAAAAATACAACTAATCCAGACAAGTAAATTGTCCATTTTCTAAAATTTTTATTTCTAAGTATTTCATTACTTTTATTAGAAATTATTCCATAAACTAAAAATGCTAAAAATGGCAACATCAAAAATACATGTTCTTTAGTTTCCATCACAATCTTCTGTGCCCAAGGACTTGCACCAGCTTTAATCATAGGCTTAACTACAGATCCATATTCTGTTAAATAATAATATCCTCCACTAATCCAACTCAAAAAGAAAAACACAACACCAATAAGTGCGGCAATTTTCGCTCTTCTTATTCTTGTAACATCTGGATTAATTAATTCTGCAATTACCCAAACAAAAGCTAATATTGCAATTTCTCCGATTGCCAAATGTATTCCAATTAGGGATGTACCATATAATCAATCAATAAATCACATATTTAAATTAATCTATCATATAAAATATCTAATTAAAATAAGAGAAGAAAAGAAAAAATAAACAGTAAGTCCTAATTCGGTTAATCTGTCCGAAAATCTCAAATTAAAGGCTTTATGTAAAAATCTAGGAATAAACTTTGTTTTTTTAATTCTCTGTCCAGCAAGAGTTCTAAATTTATGTTCCCACCTAGTTAATGGGCAACTTCCATAAATATGATCTACACTCCAAAGACCTACAAGCCAAATTGCCGAATATATTCGCAATATATTCGATGAAAATAAGAAAAACATACTAAAGAGAGTAATAACAAACACAATTACATGGATTGCTTCAATTTTATTTGCTTTAGATAGGTAGTTTCTCTTCATAAGAAAAACAAACTAATCCCCAATTTAAATATTTATCTTTTAAAATATTTCCGAATAATCCAAAGTAACACTTATAAACTATACCCTACTATAATCTACTATAATGACAACAATTCAAATAAGTCAAGATTTACAAAAAGAACTTAACAAAATGAAATTGTACAATAAAGAGACTTATGAAGAAGTAATCTGGAATATAATTGAAGATACTCAAGAATTAACTGAACAAACTAAAAAAGAAATAGAATTAGCAAGAAAAGAATTCAAACAAGGAAAATTCGTAACACATGCAAAATTAAAACAAGAATTAGGTGCCTAAATGTATGAAATATTATATTCTCATACAGCAAAAAAATTTCTTAAGAACTTAACAAAAGAAAAGCAAAAACATATACTCTCTGTTCTTGAAAGAGCAAGAATAAGGCCCGAGTCTTATTTTGAAAGATTAGTTGGAGAAAAAGTATACAAGTTAAGGGCAGAAGATTATCGAATAATTGCAGATATTTACAAAGATAAGGTGTGTATTTTAGTAATTAAAATAGGGCATAGAAAAAATATTTACAAATAACCCAACAAAACTTATATAAATCTCTCAAACCTATTCTAACACATGTTCTATCATGATAAAACAGTAAAAGAGGTTTTAGATTTAACCGCAACACACGAAGGCGGATTAACTAATCAAGAAGCAGATCTTAGACTAAAAGAATATGGTCTTAATGGACTAAAACAAGTAAAAAGAGAATCACCAATTAAAATATTTTTTAGACAATTTAATAATGTATTAGTCTACATTCTGTTATTTGCATTAATCATTTCATTCATAGCGGGAGAAAAAGTAGATGTTTACGTAATCTCCGCAATTTTAATCTTTAATGCACTTTTTGGTTTTATTCAGGAATTTAAGGCAGAAAAATCAATTGAGTTATTAAGAAAGTTAACAACATTAAACACAAAAGTAATTCGTGACGGAATTAAAATAGAAATACCTTCTTCTCAAGTCGTTAAAGGAGATTTAATTTATTTAGAATCTGGTGATAAGGTTCCAGCAGATCTTAGAATTATCGAACAATCCAATCTACAGGCAGATGAATCTTCACTAACTGGAGAATCAACACCCGTCACTAAAACAATCAAAGCATTAGGAAGAACAACGCCATTAGCAGACAGAAATAACATGCTTTTCTCAAGTACTAGTATAGTGAGGGGAACAGCAACCGCAGTAGTAGTAGAAACCTCAATGGTTACTGAAATTGGTAAAATTGCAAAGATGGTTCAAACAACAAAGCATCAAACTACTCCATTACAAGAAAAATTAGCAGACTTTGGTAAGTTTGTGGGTTATTTAACGGGGATTGTTTCTTTAATTTTCTTTGGTGTGGGAATAATTAGAGGTATGGACATTTTAGAAATGTTCATGGCTACAATAGCTTTGGCAGTAGCAGCAGTACCAGAAGGACTTCCTGCAGTAGTTACAGTCTGTTTAGCACTAGGCACTCAAAGAATGGTTAAAAGAAACGCATTAATCAGACGTTTGTCTTCTATCGAAACTTTAGGATGCATCACAGTTATTTGTTCTGATAAAACTGGAACACTAACTAAAAACGAAATGACAGTAACAAAATGTTACACAAATCACGATTATTACAATTTAACTGGAAGAGGTTACAATGATTTAGGGGAATTTGTAGATAATAAAAGCAATAAAATAGATCCGCAAGAAAAATTCCCGAGAATGTTACAATGTGCAGCGAGTTGTAATAATTCTTCAGATACTGTTGGTGACCCGACAGAAAGAGCGATTTATTTTGCAGCAAAGAAAGGACATGCAGAAAAAATTGAAAGAACTGGAGAAATTCCATTTGATTCAGATAAGAAATATATGGTTACAAACCATGATGGTTTTGACTATTACAAAGGAGCTCCAGAGATAATTTTAGAAATGTGTGATTCAATTGTATTAGACAATCAAAAAAGAAGAATACTTCCAAAAGACAGAGAAAAAATTCTAGAAGCCAATAAAAAAATGGCTAAAGACGCATTGAGAGTAATTGGTCTAGCATTCAAACAAGGAAAAACAATTTACTTTTTAGGATTGATGGGAATGATTGATCCGCCAAAAGAAGATGTTGAAGAGTCACTAAAAATCTGTAAGGCGGCAGGAATAACTCCAATAATGATTACAGGGGATCACCCCTTAACAGCAGAAGCAATTGCAAAGAAAATAGGATTAACTGGAAAAGTTATGACTGGTTCAGAACTTGCAGAAACAAGTGATGAGGATTTGAAAGAAAAAGTAATTGATTATAGAATATATGCAAGAGTAACATCTGCACAAAAAGTTAGGATTCTAAATGCATTACAATCTAATGGAGAAATAGTTGCAATGACTGGAGATGGTGTTAATGATGCGCCAGCATTAAAGTCTTCAGATGTGGGCATTGCAATGTCATTAAGGGGTACAGACATAGCAAGAGACGCATCAGACATGATTCTAACCGACGATAATTTTTCATCAATAGTAAGTTCCATAGAAGAAGGAAGGATCATATATGACAATATTAAGAAGTTTATCAAGTATTTACTTTCTTCAAATATGGCAGAAGTAGGATTAATTGTTATTTCTCTACTAGCCGGACTC
>JABIPM010000052.1 GCA_018658955.1 Candidatus Woesearchaeota archaeon
AAGAAAGAATCTTGCGATTATGTTTCCTAATCTCTATTATGGGGGGATTTATGGACTTGGCCCATTGATAATCTATAATTTAGTTAATGGCCTTAAAGATTGGAGTTGTAAAAGAAGATTCTTAGATTACTCTGATTTGAAGGGTTTTGAGTTTTTAGGATTTACATTTCAATATGAATTAGATTATTTTAATTTCTTTAAGATATTAGATAAGAACAATATCTCTAGAGAAAAAGAGAAACGAGAGAATTGGAAGATCTTCTTTGGTGGGGGGCCCGCTGTTAGTTTGAATACTGCTCCGATGGAAGACTATCTTGATGTTTTCTTTTTAGGGGATTGTGAAGATAGCTTAGTAGAAGTATTAGATATGTATAGTAAACAGTTAGATGAAGAAGGTAAAGAAAATTTTTCTAAAAAATCTTTTTTAGAAAGTGTGTGTGATATTGAAGGCGTTTATGTTCCGGGTTTAACTAAAATAAAAAGTTATGGTGTTGTGGATTTGGAAACTGCACCATACCCATTAGTTCAACCATTACCCCTTGAAGATAAGGACGAATTTGTGTTCGGTAAATCATTTATTTTAGAACTTGAACGGGGTTGCCCGTTTAATTGTGAGTTTTGTGTAATTCCTACCATCTCCGGTAAATTTAGATATAGAAGTGTTGAGAAATTAAAAAAAATAATTGACGAGGGTTTAAAGATTAATGAAAGGGAAAAAGTAGTAATCTACGCACCCTCATTTGTTCATCCTAAACAAAAAGAAATTTTACAGTATTTGATTGACAAGGAACTGAAGTTTAGTGTACCTTCCTTGCGTGCAGAGATGGTTGATGAGGAGACTTTGAAGCTTATTGGGTTAGGGGGACAGAAATCTCTTACTATCGCTCCTGAGAGCTGTGAGAGAGTTAGGTTTGATATTGGTAAAAAGGTGAAAGATGAGGCATACTATTCATTGTTAGAAAAAGCAGAGAAATTGAATTTTAAAAAAATAAAAATGTATATCATGATTGGATTTGAAAATGAGACTGAAGAAGATCTTGTTGAAATTTCTAAATTTGTTAAAAACTGTTGTAAAATTTTTAGTAGAAAAATTAGTTTATCTATTAACACTTTAGTTCCTAAGAATACAATTAATTCCAATAAAAAACCAATAGATAAAAAATTGGCTAAATCTAAATTTAAAAAAATTAAAGAATTACTAAAAGATGTTGGGCCGGGTGGAAGAATTAAGATTAAGTTTTCAAACATAAACAGTTCCGCTATTGAAGGGAAGCTTTCTTTAGAAGAAAAAAGTCTTTAGTATTCTGCTACTTCTGTTGAAGTAGGAATTAAGGATCTAAGTAAAATTATTACTGTTGAGACTATTACTAAAAGAACTATTGATGCTGCCAAAGTTAAGAAGTCAATAGGAATTTCTGAATAGATTAAAATTAATCCGATGTATGCTATGAAGTTCAGAGGAAGTTTTGAACTTAACCCATACGCCATATTTTCTGGAAGTATGTGGAGGAAATTAATTACTGTTAGTAATACTGCCAACATTGCTACTGATATTGCTAATGCTAATTTAAGTGACATGGTTTCTAACATCTGATGGTTGAATAAATATCTGAAAATATCTAACGCAACAAACACTACAACTAAGGCATTACCATATGCACTATTCCACCCTAATTCTTCAAACTGATATCTTGAGAAATAAAGTTCTGTAAGAAATAAAGTGATTATTAAAGGTGCTGCAATCCAAAGCATTTCAGGGTAATTTGCAGGGGCTAGAAAAATTTCTTTAAATCTATCTAATAAGATAAAAAATGGAATCTCTGTCACCTCGGCCACCATATAATAGAATGATTATAGTTGATTAAAAAAGGTTGCGATATTAAAAAAGTTAAGATCTCCCGGGAAAGGCGCCCGAGAGTCTCGTAAAGACAAACCAAATGAACGGAGGTTTCAAATGCAATTGATTAACAATTGTATTTTGTGGTTCTTGAGGTATAGAATCTAGTCTTCTTTATAAAGATAATTAAAATAAATGGATAGTGAAAGTAAAAAATAGTTAAAAATAGTGAAAATCATGAATTTGAAAGAACTCTTATTCCTTCTCTTGTGGGAGAAATTACTTTGTTTCTTCCCCTCTTAGAAACTCCTATTAAGCCCATAGCTAATAACTCTTCTACTTTCTTTTGTGTTGTGGGGGCAGTAATCTTAAACTTATTACCTACATCT
The DNA here is from genome assembly GCA_018658955.1 of Candidatus Woesearchaeota archaeon. Classification (GTDB taxonomy): domain Archaea; phylum Nanobdellota; class Nanobdellia; order SCGC-AAA011-G17; family UBA489; genus JABIKK01. Next base: position 2,227 of record JABIPM010000052.1, read on the forward strand.
TTGTAAGTAGCTGTTTGGTTTATTGACTGTTGATTTGATATGAATTTAAGTATCTCCCTAAGCTCATCTGAAATCTTTAGATTTACTGATTGTTGAGGGGGCTTATGTAGTTCTTTTTCTAATAATGATAACTGTTTATTACTGAAGATTTCCGGATCTATTGGAAGTATGAATATTGATTTTCTCGTCATAATCTTATCATTAAGGTTTGTAATGAATTTAAGAAAATTTTCAAATCCATATTTGTTTAAAATATAATCTGAACGATCTAAAAGAATTATTAGTTTATCCTTTGAGATTAAATCAATTAATTGTTTTTGAATTTGATTTAGATTAGACGTAGTATTGATTCCTGTTTTCTTTTCTTCAGATAACCAGATGATATTCTTTTTAGCAATGCCATATTTTTCTTCTATGTTTTTAGGATTATTTCTAGTGATTAAAAATGGAGAAAAGTCTTTAGAAGATTTTTCTAATAGAATTTCATATGCTTCTTCTGAAGAAGGATCTTTTAGAAGATAGCTTGTCCCCTCATCTAAAATATATTTTTGTGAAAGCTTTTCCTTTTGCCCTTTTAAATTTATGAATTTCTTTAATCTTGGACTCTCTTCAACTACTTTCCTTATACTCTTAATCATTTGATTAAAGGTAAATGCTAAATCTGTTAATTCATCATTATTTTCTTCTACTTTTACTTCAACATTGAAATCGCCGTTAGTTATTTTTGAAGCTGCATCTGAAAGTGATTTAATTGGGGCTGTGATTGTTTTTTTTAATGACTCCCATACTACGAACGCAACTAATAAACCGAATCCAGTTACTAAAAATATCATCAGTAGTGCGGTTTTTACTGCTTTGTTTGATTGTTTGTTTGCTTCTCCTTTAATTCCTGAAAAATCAGATAAGGATTCTTGTAATGATTCGACTGCATCAACTACGTCTCTTTCTAATTGTTTAGCTATACTATACTGCACTAATGCTGAAGAACTACCGTAAATTACACCCCTGCTTATCTCTTCGTCTCTATTATCCATTAATTTTGTTGCTAATTGGTAAAATGTTTCTTGTTTATTTTTTGCGCCCTTTACCTTTGTAGAAATAGGGCCATCCCCCATTGTTTCTGTAACCAAGTCTGCTTTTTTGAGAAATAATTCATTAGTATACGCAAATTCATATCTTAAATCCTCTAAGATCTCCCTATTTTCTTCAGTAGAATATCTTTGAACAATATAATTTCCTTTCCAAAGAATGCTTATCATATCTTGAACATTATCTTCTAAAGGATTGATTTCTTCGGTAATTTTTGTAAGTTGACTATTGATCTCTAAAGTATATAATGTACTTATGATTGCACTTACAATTAAGAATGCAACCATTACTCCAAAACCTACAAAGATCTTTCTGTTTATTCTCATGAGAAATATTGAGAAGGGCTTATTTATATGAGTTTTCTTATTTTTGCAGAAGGTTTAAATAAAAAATATGAGCCCTATTGCTATGAAAAGAGAATTTTCGTTGATTTTGAGATTGGTTTTTTCAATATTTTTGATAATCTTTGCTAGTTCATATAGTTGGATTATTACTAAATTTTCGTTGATTTTAAGTTATTTGCAATTGAAATTATTTTTTAATCCTGTGATATTAAATGATAATTTGATAATCTTAGGAAGCAGAAGCATAGAATATGTTAGTTCTTGTGCTGCTGTCGGAGCATATATGTTTTTAGCAATTTTGATATTGCTTACTGGAGGAATCTCATTTAGAAAAGGAATGAACCTATTTTTTGTGGGATCATTATTGATTCTTTTAGCAAATTTAATCAGAATTGATGTTTTGGCTTATTTATTGGTTAATGAGAACATTAATTTATTTATTGGATTACATTTGTTTACATGGAAGATACTATCTGGAACTTATGTTGCAGTGATTTGGATATATTTAGTTAAGAATTATAAAATTAAAGAAATTCCAATTGTGGGAGATTATAATTATTTGAAAAAATTACTCTTTTGAACCTTGCATTGCAATGATATCTTTGGTAGTTAATTTCTTCTTTTGTTTTATTTTTTGCTCTACATCCCTTACTCTTTCTTCAATTAGTTTTGCAGTATCTATGAAACTTTCTTGAAGATGTTTGATATCAGGAGTATGTGTTCTTCTTTGATTGTTGTTTCTTTTAGGTCTATGATGGTTTGATCTTTGGGGTCTGTGTTGTTTAATTGCCCTTGGAGCTATTTCTTTTAGTTTTGCACTTAATTCAGAATACTCTTTCTTTAAACCTATAAACTTCTTGAATGCAACTCTTTGTTGTTTCTTTAGTTTGTTAACTTTTTTAGAATTTTCAATATAATCTTTGAATTTATCCCTATTTATCTTTGTTAACTCTCTTAATTCTTTGTGATATTTGTCAGCTTCTTCTTTAGCTGCTGTTAACTCTTTTGAAATTTCATCCATTTGAGTCTTAAAATCTGTTAAATTTGGGGCTTCTGCTATTACTTTTCTTAAATCTTTAATCTGGCTCATAATTTTCTTTTCTTTGTTAATAGACAAGACTTCTGTTTCGATTGAATATTCTAATTTCTCTATTTTTTCTTTAATGTTTGCAGGATTAGTATTTCTTCCAAATTTTTCTTGGATTGTTCTTCTTTCTGCAACTAGTTCTTTTGATTTTTTTAAGTTTGTTAAGAATATTTTATTAAATTTATCTCTATTTGTCTTAATTTCTTTTTCTTTTTTCTTTTCAACATCTACTTCTGAACTATTTTCTTTTAATGTTTTGACTAGAGCTTTAATTTGAGTGTTTAATTCTTCTTTTTTATTGAACCATTGTTCTTTTTCTGTGTTTAAGGTGTTTAATTTATTTCTTAATTCTTCAACTTGCTTAGGATCTGATTTTGGTTTTACTTTAACTTCTTTAACTTCTTCTTTAGGAGCTTCTTCTTTAGGAGCTTCTTCTTTAGGAGCTTCTTCTTTAGGAGCTTCTTCTTTAGGAGCTTCTTCTTTAGGAGCTTCTTCTTTAGGAGCTTCTTCTTTAGGAGCTTCTTCTTTAGGAGCTTCTT
>JABIPM010000016.1 GCA_018658955.1 Candidatus Woesearchaeota archaeon
CGAAACACCTCAAAACAATTCTCTAAAAGAATTAACTTTGGGAGAAGGAGAAGCAATAGATCCAAATCTTTTCAGTATAGAAAATAGTTATTGGGAAATTGAAGATATCCGAGAAGATTCAATAATTCTTTCAGCTACGCCTAACAACAGAAAAATAAAAAAAACAATTCCTAAATCAAATTCAAACGGAGTTTCATTAACAATTGGAAACGATAGTTCCTCAACTACTAGAAAAATATACTTAGACAGCATAGAACTACACAAAGAAGCACACATAGTAGTAAGTCCAAACACAGAAAGAGCATTTAGTGCAGCAAGATTTAACATGCATTTACCTATTGAAAAAAGAGCAATAGGTCTACCTTTATTTTCAGAAACAATTGAAGAAGAAATAAACAAAACAGAAAAACTAATTATAAAATTAGACAAAACATTAGAAAAAGTTGGGAAGATACATGATTCTTGGAAAAAATTCTGTTTTGGAGTTTATGCAGCAATTGCATCTCTAAATTTCTTAAAAGCAATTTTCTCTCCAAAAGGTGGAAGAGCAAAACAAGTAGCAGCAGATGAATTTTGGACACAACATGGAGATGAATGTAGGGATTTAGGATTAACTTTGGATGAATGTGTATTCGAAAAAGAATCAGAATATCATACAATCCTCAAAAACACAGAAGACGCATACAAATATGCAGATGGTTCAAAATACGAAGCTGAATTAGGGGAGTTCGAGGTAACTGACAACAACAAAGAAGAATTATCCAATCTAGCATATCTCCAAAAAAGAGCAGAACAGAACCCTCAAGATGAATCTGCACAAAAAGAATATCTTGCATCATTAAGGGCAACACAGGATAGAACAGATCTAAAAGATTTACTGAATGGAAGAAAAGAATCAGAATTAAATTCTACAGAAACACAAAAACTTCGTAGAGATTTAGTTTCAAACAGATCTCAAAGGGTAGATACTTTAATAACTTCCCATCAAGGTCAGAAAGATTACATCACACAAATAGAATCCGCAAAGAATCTTCAGTACCGTTCAAACTTTGATAAAGTCTATCTGGGTGATGTAGTAAATTTCGGAGATTTAGATCCAACTGAACAACAACAAATCAAAGCTCAAGAGTTAGCAGATTTAAATGCCTCAGGAATTCAAAATCCACAAGATAGTATAAACAAAATAACAAACAGCACGTTCATCTACACATCACCAACAGGAAAAAACATTTACTTCGACGTCAATGATCCAGGGACAGAATCATTAGTAGACTTTGGAACAGACCAATACACTTTATCTGAAGAACCATTCGAATATTCTTTACCTCACAACCCCCAAGTTACTTTTTACAGAGATGGTCCAAATGATGGAAAGGTACATAGAATAACAATTGATTCAGTACATTACGCAGAAGTAGAATACTCTACAGGGGGAAGAGTTAACACTGTAAATATATTCTCAAGATTAAATCCGAATGAAGTAATCAAAGCAGACGAAACTGAATGGATGGACGGAGAATTAAGAGACGTAATAAAAGATGCAGAAAAAAATAGAAACAACAAACTTGCAACAGATTTAAAGAAAGTAGAAGGTTGTATTGGTCAAATAAACAAAGCAAAATCAAGAGGAAGTGATTTAGTAAGATGTGCAACATCCAATAAAGCCTATAAAATTACAAACGATCCAGTTCCAATGGGCCCATCATGTATTAATTATTACAGTCCAAATGAATGTAGATTATTATTCAATGCTTGTGACCCAGTTCTTTGTCCTGCATCAAGATGCGATCTTGGAGGAAACTGGAGAGTAAAGGACGATAATGTGGTTCAAACAGGAATAATAGGAAGTTCAATCCTCTGTCTCCACAACTTCGGAATACCTGGAACAGATATAGGTCCAAAAGGGGGACAAGTAATAATGCCTATTTGCATTACTGGAATTTACGCAGGATTACAAAATCTAAGAACAGTTTTATTAGAATATAATGATTGTTTAAAGAGGTCATTAGTAGATGGAGAATCCGTAGGCGTATGTGATTTAATCAGGAGTTATTATATCTGTGATATTTTATGGAAAGAAGCAACAGCAATTTTCAATCTTAAAGATGGATTGCTAAGAAGTGTAATTGAAAAAGTAAGGGGAGATGAAGATGAAGGTTCAGAATATACAGACTTTGATGCAAGTATGGATCAAGCAGTAAACGGTTTAAAATATTTCACTCAAGGTTATGCTAAAAACACATTCGCACAATTTTCAGGAGGTTCTTTACCAGAAGTAGGTGGAGAAATATGTAAATCTGCAATCTTTGGAAAGATGCCAGGAATGGGTTCATTCACCGAACAATTACTAAGGCCAGAATCTCCTCCACAATTCACAGCAATATTAGACAAAGTACCTTACACAGATATTCCAGATAGACCAAGGGCAGAATATCAAGTATATTACAGAATTTACGCAGGAGCAAATGAACCAATCACATTTTCAGTATATCTAAAACAATCTGGAGTAGAGTCACAAAGACTTCCAGTAATTCCAATACTACAAAACAAAAGACTTCCAGCAGATGCATTTGATTCAGAAACAAGAAACTTTGTTGCACCAGAGGGATATAACCAAGTTTGTGTAGCTTACAACAGTCCGAGTTATGGATTAAGAGAAGAGTGTGGTTTTGGAAAAACTTCTTCAGGTTTTGCAATGGAATACGCGGCAAATAGATTAGCGCAGATGGAAGCAACAGAAGGAGGAATACAAATGGCAGAACAATGTAATCCTTCAGGTTCAAGATTTAGTGCAGCAGGTGCAAATCCTTTAACAAATGTTGGAAGAATTGCAGCAGGAGGATTTTCCTCAGGATTATTAGAAACAGGAATAGTTAGAGTTTGTTCAGGGGTAGCGCCAGGGGAAGAAAAAGAATGGACAAGAGTAGGAGAATGTTGGGAAAAAGAAGGTAAGCAAGGAAGAAATTTAGGTTCTTGTTGGTTACATCTGCCTTCAGCAAAGAGCATAGTAACAGAGTATGCTACTGGTCAAGAAGATTGGGGAAAGATAGGTGAAGAATTAGCAGATTTATCAGATAAAACCATTTCAGACATGGCGGCGTATGCAAACAATTTAGGAATTCATTTAGGATACTTAACAGAAGAAGAAATAACAAAAGCAAGAACTTTAATCGTTCAAGAAAAAGCAAATAATAATTGGAATTTAGTTGCAAAAACTTATTCAGATTTAATCAACAGTCCAATAGCAAATGCAGCACTGATACTTCAATTCAGAATGGAATTAGCAGATTGGTATAGGCGATGGGGAGATAGTCTAGCAAACACCCCCTAACATGAATCTAATTAAATCTTCTTGGAAAAAATATAAAGAAAAATTTGCAGTTTTAGCAGTTGCACAATTAGCACTATTCTTTTCTTCATTATTTTTCTTAATTTTTGTAAAGGGGAAGCTATCAAATTACCTTCAAAAAATTAAAGAGTTTCAACCAATTATAGAAGAAACACTAAACACTATAAACGTAGCAGATCCTGCCTCAATTGCAACTTCAACAACATTAATTGATTCATTAAATGCACTAACAAGCGAAGCATTACTATTTGCAACTATAATTGTTCCAATAATTTTAGTTTTAATCTGGATACTCTTCCAAGCATTATTCTGGAGCAATATCAAAACAAAGAAAATTAAATCCATTAAACATTATTTAATCAAACTAGCAGTTCCTTCAATCATAGTAATTGGAACCGTCAATTATTTAGGATCATTAACTCCAGAAAATCTACAAAACTTTTACACAGAAGGTTTTCAATTAAGTGTAAGTAAGTTATTAACAACAATTTTCTTTGCATTATACTTTCTAACAATTTATTATGCAACACTAGACAATCAAAAAATAACTCAGGCAATAAAAAGAACATTAAAACTTTCAATAATGAAATTTTACAAATTCATTCCATTATACCTTCCACTTTTCATCAACACCGTATTAATTCTTTCATTCATGGCAATAGCAATTACACAAGAGTATGTGGCAACATACATTTACATTCCAAAATTAATATTAATTCTTCTAATAGTCTTAACATTAAACATTTCTAAATTCTATAAAATATTATTCCAGAAAATAATTGATAAAAATTAAAGTGTGGGAGTAAGGGTTCGAACCTTAGTAGGCACTAAGCCACTGGGTCCTAAGCCCAGCCCGTTTGACCACTCCGGCACTCCCACAAAAGTATAATTAAGCAAGCTTGAAAGTATTAGTCTTTCTTTTGCCTCTATGCTTATTTATCTTAGCAGCAATTCTAACTTTGGTTACAGATTTTTTATTCCAGTTATATCTTCTTAACTTGGCACTGTTCCCATAACCACAACTACTACAAACTGATTTGATCTTATGGTAAGCGGCCTTACCGCACCTTCTACATCTGATGTGAAGTCTACCCTTATTTCTCTTCAGTCCTTTAGCTGCGGTTCCTTTTGACATTTTATTGCGGTGATATTAAGATAATTGTGTCTCCTCTAATGAAAACATCTCCTAATTTTCTTTTAATTTCTCCATTTTCCATTTCATCTACTTCTTCTAAAACTGTATTTATATGAATATCAAATGCTTTTAGCACTCCAACGAATTGTTTTCCGTTTTTCAGTTCAATTATTACTCTTTTTCCTCTGCTCTCGTTTAAAGAATCTAAAGGTCTGCTTGCTTCCATATTGGTAGCCTCCTTGATTTTACAATAAATGAATTTCCTCGAGTTGAGTATTTAAATCTTGTGGAATCCAAAATGCAAACATTTTAAAAGCCTCAAAAAATCAAATCATCACATGGCAAATGCACAAGCACGTTCAAAGAGAAAACCTACAGGTGGAAGATATGTTCCATATAGGACTAAGAAGTTAAAAGAATTAGCAAGACTTCCTACATTCTCAAGAATAGGTGCTAGATTAACAAAGGTTATCAAAGGAAGAGGCGGAAGCACAAAGAACATCACAATTACAGATGAGTTTACAAATCTATTTGATCCTAAATCAAAGAAGTACTCAAAAGTAAAGATTGATCAAGTTCTTGAAAATCCTGCTAACCGTAACTTCGTTAGAAGAAATATTTTAACAAAGGGTACAATAATCAAAACTTCAAAGGGCAATGCACGTGTTGTATCAAGGCCTGGTCAAGAAGGCGTAATTAATTCAATTCTTGTTAACTAATTTTAAACTAGCTTCATTTGAGCTATAAAGTAGTTTTAATTTTAAAATAGAAAGATTTATATATAACTTATTTTAATCATATATAAACGTTATTATAATTTATTACATAAAAATCTCAAATCTTTTTTTTAAGTGTTTGTGGGAGTTAAACAATGGCAAAAAAACCAAAAGCGTGTCCTGAATGCAAATCTACAACTCTAATTGCTGATAAGGACAGAGGAGAATTAGTTTGTAAAGACTGTGGCTTAGTTTTAGAAGAAAGAATGGTTGATTTCGGCCAAGAATGGAGAGAATTCGAAAATACTCAGCAGAGTAGAAGAAGAACTGGAGCTCCAATGACTTACACTCGTTATGATCGTGGTCTTGGAACAGACATTGGTCAAAAAGGAGATATTTTTCAATTACAAGGAAAAGGTATGAATAAGTTCATGAGGCTTAGAAAGTGGCAACACAGAATTTCTACGGCAATTGAAAGAAACCTTAAATTAGCATTAGCAGAATTAAAGAGAGTAGCATCTTTTCTAAAACTTCCAGGGGCAGTTGAAGAAGAGGCAGCTAAAATTTATACGCTTGCAGTTCAAAGAGGCTTAGTAAGGGGACGTTCAATGGAGTCAGTAGTTGCAGGGGCATTATATGCTGCATGTAGGCGTCATGAAATTCCAAGAACATTAGATGAACTAAGTGAAGCTTCAGGAATTGAAAAGAAAGAAGTGGGTAGAACTTACAGATTTGTAACAAGAGAATTAGGAATTAGAATTCTTCCTTCAAATCCCGTAGATTACATTCCAAGATTTGCATCAGCACTAAAACTTTCAGCAGAAACACAATCAAAGTCTGTAGAAATTTTAGAAATGGCTGAAAAAGCAGATCTAACATCGGGAAGAGGTCCAACTGGAATTGCAGCAGCATCACTTTATGTTGCAGCATTAACAAATGATGAAAAAAGAACACAAAGAGAAGTTGCAGATGTAGCAGGAGTTACAGAGGTAACTATCAGAAACAGATACAAAGAACTTTTCAACAAATTAAATCTTAAAGATAAGATGAAAAAACCAGAACCTAAAAAAGTAGAAGAAGAAAAAGGTGATTAAGATTTTCAAAAAAGATATAAAAAATAGTTTTAAACAATTTAAATTTAAATTAATTGTTCCAGATTTGATATTCATCATAATTACTATTTTTTTAATGAATCTTTTTGCATCATATAATGGAATTCTTTCAGTTTCACAATCAGAACTACAATCAATTGTTATTGCTAATTTTGGTCAAGTTTTAGGCTCACTAATAGTCTTTGCTTTGGCTGCCTTTTTCATTGGAGCTAGATTAAAATCTTTCAAGCTTACCATGATACTTGATGCAATAAATAACAAAAATTTAAATTTAATCAAATCTTACAAAGATTCAAAGAAATTTTATTGGAAAGTAGTTCTTCTAAAGGTTTTAGCATTCTTAGTGTTCCTTTTAACATTTACATTGTCATTAATTATTTATTCTCTTTTAGAGTCAAATTACTTAAGACTAGCAACAATCCTTCCAATCATCATTTTTGCAGTTATAGCTCTAACTATATTTTATAGGGAAGCAATTTTATTTATAGACAAGAAATCTTCAACAAAGTCCTTAATCTCTGCATTTAAATTTTTCAAAAAATCAAAAGTAAAAGTATTACTTGCAGCATTACTAATAGCAGCAATAAATTTCATAATATTTTATTCAATAGCGATAATTCCAGTTTCAGAAAATTTAATCTTGGGAAATATTATTTCAGCTACAACTTCATTAATACTTTTCAGTGTTGCAGCGTGGACACAGTTATTTATTTTTAATACTTACAAAACAATAAAGAAAAATTAAACTTCTACTATCATAAAATCTTCAGCAGCATCTACTTTGCCTTTGAACTCTTTCTTAACTTCTTTTTTCATTTTAGCAATATCTTCTTTTTCATATCTTTGACTAAAATGCGTAATTATAACTTTTTTACTTCCAGATTTAGTTGCAATTTCCCCACATTGTCCAGAGGTTAGATGATTATACTTAATTGCATTTTCCTTTCGTTCATCCAAATATGTGGATTCACAGATAAGTAAATCAGAATTCTTTGCTAAACTTATGGCACTTCTACAAATGCCGGTGTCTAAAAGTACTGCGATCTTTTTACCTTCCTTAAGATATGTAACATCCTTCCATTTAATTTTTTTACCTTTGAAAGTAACGTCTTTTTTACTTTTTATTTTTCTAATAATTGGGCCACTAGGTAGTCCCACTTTTTTCATTTTAGCCTTATCTACACAGATTCTATCTTTTTCTTTGATGTAGTATCCTAGGCAAGGAGTTCCATGTTTCAATAGATATGCACCAAACTCATAATCATCAGTTTTCAAGAAAATTCCATTTTTTTCAATAAGATTAAAATTAATTTTTAGTTTATGATTCAAATCAAAGGCTTTTACTAATTGATTCAATCTTTTTTTTACTTCGGCATTACCATAAATTTCTATCTTTTTCTCAAATGCATTTTTAGCTATATTTTCTAATAACCCTGGCAAACCAAAAACATGATCTCCATGCCAGTGAGATATAAATATTCTAGTTGTTTTAGGGGGGGAGATTCCTATAATTCTCATCTGTCTTTGAATATTTTCTCCACAATCTAAAAGTATTTTTTCTTTACCGCAGTCTACATAAATTCCGCTCTGTCCTCTAGTCTTAGTAGGAGTCATTGAAGAGGTTCCCAAAAAAGTTACATTCATTTTTACCATAAATCCAATTACCCAAACGCTTTTATAAATAGTTCTTTTTTAAAGAGAGTATGGTAAAAAGCAAATTAGAAGGTATATTCGCAGAAGAAGGAATTACCGTAGAAGATAATCCTATTTCAAGAACACTATATGATAAATCTAGAATGGGAGAAATAAATCGAGGAAAATTTAAGTATTCTCTTCAGGAAGCATTGTACTTATTAGAATGCAATAAATTAATCATTTTCTCAACAACAAACAAAGAATTAACTTCAGACGAATTTCTAAAAAAGGCAAGAAAAATAGATAAAAACTTCTGGATCAGATATTTAGTATTCAAAGATTTGAGATCAAGAGGATATATTGTAAAAACTGCCCTTAAATTTGGTGCAGATTTCAGAGTATACGATAAAGGGATAAAGCCAGGAGAAGATCATGCAAAATGGGTGGTTTTTCCAGTGCATGAATCAAATACATTGACCTGGCACGATTTTTCTGCAAAAAACAGAGTATCTCATTCAACAAGAAAAAAGCTTCTTATGGCGATAGTAGACAATGAGGACGATGTAACTTATTATGAAATTGCTTGGAAAAAGCCATAAACTGGTTAGAAGCTAATAAAACTTAAATACTTATATTTCAAGATTAATTTATGTTCGAATTAAGTTCTACAGGTGGTAATGCACAATCTAAACCTAAAGAGATTGCCCGGTCAAAACCCTCAATCTCTCTTAAAGAAGAAGTTTTTCAATTTTTATCTAGAGCGGGTCCATCTTTCCCGGCAAAAATTTCCCAAGGAGTGGGTAGGGAATCTTATTTTATTGGGGCAGTACTCAGTGAGTTAATTCAGTCTAAAAGAATAAAATTAAGTTATGCAAAAATAGGGGGATCTAAATTATATTATCTTCCTGGGCAAGAGGAAAAATTATCTATTCTTTACGATCATCTTCCAAATGCAGAAAAAAATGCATATGATTTACTAAAGGAAAAGAAATTTTTAAAATCGTTTGAAGTTGATCCTGTAGGGAGAGTGGCTTTGGCAAATCTTCAAGATTTTTCAATCCCCGTAAACCAAGAAGGAGAACAGGCATGGAGATGGTATCTGGAGCCAGCAATTACTCATGTTCAAGAGCAACCTAAAATCCAAGAACCTCAAAGAACAATACAAACAGAAATAAAACCAAAGATAGAAGAAATAAAACCAATTATAGAAGAAATAAAACCAAAGATAGAAGAAATAAAACCAAAGATAGAAGAAATCAAACCAATTGTAGAAGAAATCAAACCAATTGTAGAAGAAATAAAACCAAAGATAGAAGAAATCAAACCAATTGTAGAAGAAATCAAACCAATTGTAGAAGAAATAAAACCAAAGCAATCAAAAGAAGATGAATTTTCCAAAAAAGTAGAAGAATTCTTTTTAGAAAAACAAATACAAGTCTTAGAAAAAGAGGTAATAAGGAAGAATTCAGAATCTAATTTCATAATAAAAATTTCATCACAACTAGGTCCAATAGAATTATTTGTTTGTGCAAAAAATAAAAAGAAAATCAATGATCAAGATTTAATGATTGCACATCAAAAAGGACAGAATCAAAAAAAACAAACATTATTCCTTACAACTGGAGACTCAACAAAAAAGGCTAAGGAATATCTTGAAAAAAATCTAAAAGGGCAGATGATCTTTAAAACATTTTAAAATGAAAAAAATCATAATCTTATTTTTGGCAGTCCTTCTAGTTTCTCAATTAGTTTCAGCAGAAAAATCAATTTCAGAAACATTAGAAGGTGTAGATCAATACTATCACCTTGTATTGGCGGAAGAAGCTGTAGGGGGAGATACTGCTGCAGCAACAGACATAGTGTTGGGATTGCAAAAACACAATGAGTTAGAAATCAACACAGTAATTGATGGAGAGATTAGTGATGCACTTCCTAAAATTTATATTGGCCCATATTGTGGTAGCAGTTATTTGGAATCTGTGTTTGGATATTCTTGTGAGGAATGGCCATATGAAGAAAATCAAGCAATTGTAAAAGTAGATGGGAATAACTTGATAATTACTGGGACAAGTCCAACAGATAGAAGGATGGCAGGAGTAATTTTAAGAGAATATCCAGATTATCAATCACTAAAAGATTATTCATTTATTATAATTTTAGGAGATACATTAACTCCTGCAGAATTAACAATTGAAGAAGCAAAAGAAGAAGATGAATTTATTTGTGGGGATGGAGTTTGTGAACCTGGAGAATCATTTCTCTGTTTTCCTGATTGCAATAAAAAAACGTGTAATGACATTTGCAAAGAAGAAGGATTTGCAACATCATATTGTAGGGAAGTTCCTACAAATCCAAATGTTAAGATTTGTGAACCTGGAGAATCCAATAAAGGATTAAGATACTGCACTGGAGAAAAATCTTGTTGTTGCAAACCTGAAGAAAAAGAAGAAACAGTTTTCATTGATGAACCCATCAAAGAAGAAGCCACTCAAGAACTAGGTTTTTTTGAAGAATTTTTTTCAAAAGAAGATGCAGCAAGAAATGTTGTATTTACCCTTTTAGCAATAGTAATCATTATCTTGGGTATCTGGTTTATTCTTTCAAGATAATAATCTTTTTGAAGAAGTAATAATCAACCCAAATACCAAAAGTAAAAATCCAAATAAAATTTGAAAACTTCCTAGATTTTCAGGAACTATTCCAAAAATTCCACCAAATATCATCCCTATCACGATTATTTAACCATTTAGAAAAGATATAAGACTTGTGGAAAATCTTTTAAACAAACTAATTTGAATCTTTTAGTATTGTCTCGGTAGCTCAGTGGTTAGAGCACACGGCTGTTAACCGTGAGGTCGAAGGTTCAAATCCTTCCCGGGACGCATTTTTAACCATTAGATGGATGCTAGAAAATCTTATAAATCGATTCAAAACTTATTAATTGCTAAGAGCCCGTAGCTTAGTCTGGTTGGAGCACTCGACTGATAATCGAGAGGTCGACGGTTCAAATCCGTTCGGGCTCACTTTCAAAAATGAAAAAAATAACAAAAAAGTTTTCAAAAAAAATAAGAAAGGAAAAGAACAAGGTAGCAGTAACACTAATACTGCTGGCTTTAATTTTTTCAGTTTTTTCTATTTTCAATAGTATTCAATCTAAGACTGAAGGAGTTTTGGATAAGTATGAAGTAACAGAAATAGATATTTTTGCATTAGAATCATTTAACGCAAATAACATTTCAGTATTAGGTGTATCAGTAGGAGATAGGACTAAAAAACTTTTAGAAAACTTAGGAAATCCTGATCTTCAAACTGACTTTTCTGCAGGAGTTTCAAGTTGGGAATATTCAACATCTTTAGGTCTAGATTCAGCAGGAATAATTATCTTATTAGATAACGGAATCGTTAGAACAATCACAGTAAGAAATTCCTTTAACGAACAATTAGTGGGTGAAACTGCTAAGTTATACTCCAAAGCAGAATTATATCAAAAGTTTGGAATTCCAGATGATACTCTATTCATGCCAATCAAAAAAGATTCAGCACTAATAATCAGAGTACTTAGGTATAATGAAATTGGCGTAGATTTTATAGTAAGAAAAAATAAAGTAATTGGTTTTTCATTAATGTTAAATGATGAAACAGATTAAGTAACTTTAGACCCGACTTCAATATCGCTTTCTAAATCTAACAAAACACATTTATCATCTTTTCCTGCAGCAAGTAACATTCCTTCACTTTCAATTCCTCTAAGTTTAGCAGGTTTTAGATTTGCAAAAACAATTATTTTTTTACCTATTAATGCTTCAAGTTCATAATGGTCCCTTAAACCAGAAACAATTGTTCGTGGAGTCTCTTCTCCAATGTCTACCTTGATTACATAAAGCTTATCTGCATCTGGATGTAATTCTGCTTCTAAGATTTTTCCAACTCTTAAATCCAGTTTCATCCAATCTTCAAAACTAATGTTTTCCATAATCTAATTCAAGAAGATCCATTATTAAAGTTTACTAATAACAAGAATTAAAAATAAACTACTTAGTCAATTAACAAAGCCCTGTAGTGTAGTGGTCTAGCACATGAGGTTCTGGGCCTCGGGACCCAGGTTCAAATCCTGGCAGGGCTAAACTTAAAAAAAGAAAAAAACTAAAATTAAGTTAGGCTCCTTTAGTGTAGTCCGGTCTATCACTTTGCCCTCTCACGGCAAGAACTCGGGTTCAAATCCCGGAGGGAGCGCTAATAATAAAATATGGGGTGAACAATAAATTGACAATAAAAAAACCAAAATCCATGGATGAATGTATCTATTTTACAATCAGATCTAAAGGAAAGGGAAAGACAAAAGCATGGGTATTCAAAAAAGAATGTCCAGAATGTAAAAAAGAACTTATGGGAAAACCAAGAGATCCTAAAACTGGAAGACCAAAAATAAGGTCAAAAGAATATCTTTGTCCGGCATGTAAATTCACAGAAGAAAAGATAGAACATGAAGAAAGCCTTAATGCATGTATAATTTATACCTGTCCAAGTTGCGTCCATGAAGGAGAAATTGAAATTCCTTACAAAAGAAAGTCAGTAGGAATAGTCAATGAAGAAACTGGAAAGAAAACTTATGCAAAAGCTTTACAATTTGAATGTGAAAAATGTGAAGAAAAGATAAATGTTACAAAGAAAATGAAGGGAAACTAATATTTCACTTCGTTACTATCTGTAATTAATCCCGCATCGTATAATGTCTCTACAGCCTTAGTTGGATAATTGCCATCATGCATACAAAAGTCTCCGCCATAAACAAAGTTTAACAAATCATAAGCTCTACATTTCAAAGATTCAGCATATTCAACCAATAGGCTTTCTTCTAAATTTTTAAATCCAGTTCTCGTAAATCCTATGTTTGCATATTCTGGTTCTAAGGATCTTTTTGGTTGGAATCCTCTAAGTAATTTATCAATGCCTCTTGCATTAACATCAACTAATTTCCATTCACCATTTATTTTACATTCTTGTCCATTAAGATAATTAGGATATTTTCTGGTCGGTTTTTTGTGAGTCATTTTAATTAGATATATATAATATATATTTTCTAGACATTACTTATTTAAAAAAGTTACGGTTAGTGATTACTTGCTAACCTAACATCTGATGCCTTGATTGTTTTTCTTCCAGAATGTGCTGAAAATTTAACTGCCTTTTTTCCCAATTCCTGAGAATATGCCTCTAAA
Organism: Candidatus Woesearchaeota archaeon; assembly: GCA_018658955.1. Lineage (GTDB taxonomy): Archaea > Nanobdellota > Nanobdellia > SCGC-AAA011-G17 > UBA489 > JABIKK01. The sequence continues at coordinate 13,167 of JABIPM010000016.1, forward strand.
ATATCTTTTAATGCTTCTTTTGCTTCTTCGCTCACTCTAGGGGCACCTGCCTGTTTCAATAGTTTTTCCATTGCCGCTAAGGGTAAAATAGACCTTGTCATTAAAATAACCTCCTTTTTGTCCTTATTTTTTAAATTAAAGAGATTTATAAGCCTTTCTTTAATTAGTAAAGTTTAAATACCCAAAACTCGACAAAATGATTCCCTACTGAAATAAAAAACCGTTATGTCCGAAAGGATAGTCCGAAAGGACCATGTAAGCCTAATATATAGTCGCTGATTCTAGAGAGAGTAATCTCAAAAAAACAAAAAAACATAATCAAATATAGCAAAGGTTAAAAACCGTAAACAAACAAAATATACAAAATGGGAAAAGTAGATAATAATCCAAGGAGAGGAAGTAAACAGTTCTGGCCTAGAAAAAGAGCTAAGAACATCGTAGCGAGAGTTAGAAACTACGGAGCTTCCAACGAAAGTAAGCCTTTAGGCTTTTTAGGATACAAAGCAGGAATGACTCATGTTCAAGTAAGAGATAATAATCCAAATTCTATGACCAAATCACAAATAATTACAATTCCTGTGACAATTATTGATTGTCCTCAAATCAAACCAGTTTCTATTCGTTTTTACAAAAAAACTATTATTTGCAAAAAAATCGTTGCTGAAATTTTTGCTAAAAAAGTTCACAAATCTATCAAAATTGGAAAATCTGCAGAGGTTCCTAAAGATGGAGAATTTACCGACGTAAGATTTTCAGTACATACTCAACCTCAAGAAACACCTACAGGAAATAAAACTCCTCATGTTTTTGAAATGAGTATTGGCGGAAAAGATCTAGCAGAAAAAGTAACCAAAGCCCAAGAGTTATTAGCAAAAGATACAATTTCATTTTCAGAAGTTTTCGATGATGGACAATTAATTGATGTTCACTCAGTAAGCAAAGGAAAAGGTTTCCAAGGTCCAGTTAAGAGATATGGGGTTAAGATTAGACAACATAAATCCGAAAAGACCAAAAGAGGTCCTGGAGCTTTAGGAGCATGGACTCCAAAGAGAGTTATGGCAGGACAATTAGCTCATGCAGGAAAAATGGGTTACCACCAAAGAACTGAATATAACAGACTAGTATTAAAATCCGTTAAAGCAGAAGATGTAAATCAAAAAGGCGGAATCAAACATTATGGAAACATAAAAGGAGAAGCAGTATTAATTAAAGGTTCAGTTCCTGGGGCAGCTAATAGGCCAGTATTAATGACTGTACCAATGAGAAAAACAAAAAAACCACAATCATTCGAAATTGTAAAAATAAGTACGGAGAGCAAACAGTAAAATGAAAGCAGACGTTTATGGAATAGATGGAAAAAAAGGATCTTCAATCAATTTACCTAAACAGTTTACTGAATCAATCCGTCCAGATATTATCAAAAAAGCAAATGAAGTAATTGAAGGAAATTTACGTCAAAGAGCAGGAGCTTTTGTTGGAGCAGGAATTAGAGCAGCAGCAGAACTTTCCAGAAGACGTAAAAAAATTAAATCTTCATATGGAAGAGGTATTTCTCGTGTCCCTAGAAAGTTCTTATGGAAGAGAGGAACACAATTTGCATACGTTGGAGCTTTTGCACCTGGAACTGTATCCGGAAGAAGAGCGCATCCAGCAAAAGCAGCAAAAGACTTTTCGCAAAAAATAAACAAAACTGAAAGAAGATTAGCAATTCGTTCAGCAATCTCTTCAACAATAATTCCAGATATCGTAAAGGCAAGAGGGCACAGATTTTCAGAATTAATCTCAGTAATCGATACAAAAGCAGAAGCAATCTCAAAAACAAAAGATGTTGCAGCATTACTTACAAATTTAAATTTATCAGAAGAAATGAAAAGAGTTTCAAAAAGAAAAATAAGAGCAGGAAGAGGAACAATGAGAAATAGAAAATACAGGACCAAAAGAGGGCCACTATTCGTTGTTTCAAAACAATGTCATTTATTTGATGCAACATCAAATTTACTTGGTGTAGATATCTGTACTGTAAATAATCTAAACGTAATGGTTCTTGCACCTGGAGGAAATCCTGGAAGATTAACTCTGTTCACACAAGAAGCAATTAATATAATGGAAAAAGAAAATTTATTTTACAAATCAATTTCAAAAAAAGTTACAAAGAAAACAGTTAAGAAAGTTGTAAAAAAAGTTACAAAGAAAACAGTTAAGAAAGTTGTAAAAAAAGTTACAAAAGCAATAAAGGAAGTTAAACAATGAGAGATCCATACAGCATAGTAAAATATCCTAAGCCTACAGAAAAGGCAGTAAGATTAATGGAATCAGAAAACAAATTAGTTTTCACTGTAGCTAAAGATGCAACTAAAAAAGAAATCAAAGATTCAATTGAAAAAATATTCAAAGTAAAAGTTGAAGCAGTAAATACAACAATTATGCCAACAGGAAAAAAGAAAGCTTATGTAAAACTTTCATTAGATACTCCTGCAATAGACGTGGCAACAGAAATGGGAATGTTATAAGATGGGAAAAAGAATTATTTCACAGAGAAGGGGAAGAGGAACTTCCACCTACAAGGCACATTCACATAGATGGAACATTGCAATCAATCACAGAAGATATGATGAAATAGAACAAGAAGGTTCAATGAGCGGAGTTGTTAAAGATTTAACACACTGTGCAGGACATACCGCGCCAATTGCAATTATCAAATACGACAATGGAGAATACAATTACATTTTCGCACCACTTGGTATGAAGGTTGGAGACAGAGTTAATACTGGTGCAAAAGCAGAACCTACCTTGGGAAGCACTCTAGCATTAAGGAACATTCCAGAAGGAACTCAAATTTATAATATTGAAACAAAGCCTGCAGGCGGAGGTTCATTAGTAAGAGCATCCGGAGCAACGGCTAAACTTAGTACAATCACAGAAAAAGGTGTATTAGTTATTATGCCTTCAAGAAAACAAAAATTATTCAATCCTGAATGCAGAGCAACAATTGGAAGAATTGCTGGTGGAGGAAAGAAAGAAAAACCTTTTGTAAAAGCAGGAAATAAATTTCACGCAATGAAAGCTAAAGGAAAACTTTATCCTAGAACTTCAGGTGTAGCAATGAATGCTGTAGACCATCCATTCGGTTCAGGTCGTGGACGTCATGCAGGTAAACCACTTACGGCTCCGAGATTTGCACCTCCAGGTAGAAATGTAGGTAAGATTAAAGCAAGAAGAACAGGTAAGAGGAACTAACTAAAATGGTAGACGAAATATTCAAATACAAAGGAAAAACATTAGAAGAATTAAAGCAAATGGACGTAAAGAAGTTTGCTGGAATTTTAACTTCAAGAAAAAGAAGATCATTAATGAGAGATTTAATGAGTGATGTAGGACCTCTTATGAAAAAAGTAAGGGCTGCAAATCAAGGAACTAGAAAGAAGCAAATTAAAACACACAGTAGAACAATGATAGTTATGCCTGAAATGGTTGGACTAACAATTGGTATTCACAACGGAAAAGATTTCACAGAAGTAATTATAGTGGAGGAAATGATTGGACTATTTTTCGGAGAGTTATCTCCTTCAAGAAGAAGAGTTACTCATGGTTCAGCAGGTGTCGGTGCTACTAAATCTAGTACATCATCAGCTTCAAAGGCTAAATAATTAAAATGAAAGCAAACCCACATAGCGCAAAGGTAATTGGAAGGAATTTATCTATTTCGACCAAGCACGCAATTGTAATAAGCAATTTCATTAGAGGCAAGAAGCTTTCGGCTGCAAAAGACTACCTAAAGAAAGTAATCAAATTAAAATCCGCAATACCTTTCACAAGACATTTACATAAAATTGCACACAAGAAAGGAAAAATGGCTGCAGGAAGATATCCAGTAAAAGCATCAAAGGAAATATTAGATTTATTAAATTCAGTTGAAAAAAATGCACAAGAAAAAGGACTAGAAACCAGTTCACTAGTAATTTCACAAATACTGCCTAACATGGCTTCAAGACCGATGCGTCAAGGAAGACAAATTAGAAGAAAAACAAAACGATCTCACGTTGAAATTCATGCTGAAGAAATAGTAAAGCAAAAAAAACAAACAAAAAAACCAGAACAAAAAGAAGAACAAAAACCAGAACAAAAACAAGTTCAAAAAGAAACAACAATTCCTACAACAAAAAAAGTTGTAAAGAAAGTTGTAAAGAAAGTAGTTGAACAAAAAACTGAGGAAAATAAAAAATGATAGAAAGACAATTCATAAATCAAAAATTGAAGGAATTCCAAATCCAAGAGCAGATAGGTAGAATTTTTGCTAGAACTGGTTTTTCACACATTGAAATAAGAAGAACGCCTTTAGGGGAAAATGTAATTGTTTATACTACCAGGCCAGGAATTGTAGTGGGTAAGAAGGGAGAAAATATCAAAAAATTAACAGCATTATTAAAAAATAAATACAAATTAGAAAATCCTCAATTAGAAATTGGAGAGCTAGAGGCACCAATGTTGGATGTAGATTATGTTGCTGACAGAGTAGCTTCAAGCTTAGAAAGATTTGGCCAAAAGAGATTCAAGTCAATTGGATACAAATTATTACAGAACATCATGGATGCAGGAGCAATAGGTGCAGAAATTATATTATCAGGTAAAATTCCTAGTACAAGAGCTAGATCATGGAGATTCTCTGCAGGGTACTTAAAAAAATCTGGAGATATCAACCAATCAAAAGTTCTTAAGAAATCATTAAACTTTACAAACAAAATGGGAACTGTAGGTATTGCAGTTAGTATACTTACTTCAGACATTATGTTAGAAAAAGAAATGCTAGCCATTAAACCAGAATATCTTGAACCTCAATTAGAAGAAACAGATTTCAAAGAGTTAAATGCAGAAAAAACTGTTGAAGTTTCAGAAGTTGAAGGTGTAGATGTAATCGAAGTTAAGGAAGATAAAACAACAAAGAAAGTTGTTAAGAAAGTAGCAAAAGAAGCTCCTAAAGAAGAAGCTCCTAAAGAAGAAGCTCCTAAAGAAGAAGCTCCTAAAGAAGAAGCTCCTAAAGAAGAAGCTCCTAAAGAAGAAGCTCCTAAAGAAGAAGCTCCTAAAGAAGAAGCTCCTAAAGA
>JABIPM010000009.1 GCA_018658955.1 Candidatus Woesearchaeota archaeon
AAAAAGTAAGTTCAATATTTCCTGCACCAACCCCAATACCAGCTCTTAGATTTTTTAGAGGATCACCTCCAAGAGAATAACCTAATTGTTTAGGATTAATAGTAACTGTTTCTTTTTCTTTTTTATTTAATGCATTCCAGTAGTCTGTATCAAAAATCATGTTATTATATTGTTTAGTTGATTAAAAAACGTTTTTATTCAGTAATCATTCCATTTTCTTTCTTAAAAATATAATATGCTAAATATGAATCTAATTTTGCAAAGAATTTTGCTGCCCCTGCTTCTGCTCCAGAAGGTCCACATTTCTTTTCTTTAAACTCAATTCCTGCAAATTCTTTGAAGAAATCACCTAATGCTATGAATGGCTCAAATGCCCCTTTTAACATCCCTTCTGGTTTTTCTTCTTTTGGAGGTTCTTTTTGAATATCGAATGCCCCCCCTGCTTTTTTTAAATAATAGGTTAATTCTTCTCTCATTGCTGCAATTGAAGAATCTACCTCTTCTAATAAATCCATATCGTCTTCGGTTAAACTTTTCTTGTAATCTTCTAACTGTTGTTTTGTTAATGATGCCCCGTCAATTAATATTTCTGCTTGACCGCTGTGCAGTGCTCCTCTTTGACCTTCATTTTGATACGCCATTTGAGGTATTGCTAAGAAATTAATTCTGACCCTTATTACTGGAAAGATTTCTTTGAATTTTGCATCTACTTCCCCTCTATCTGTTCCTTTTGCAAATTTAGTTCGTATTGCTAAAAATTCTAGTTCTAATTTACTTGTTTCAAATGCAGCTGCAAGATCTTTGTCTTCTGCAATTCCTTCAGTTTTCATTTGTAATCTTTTTATGTTTCTTAAGTAAGGTCTTAACCATCCCAAGTATAATCTGATTACTGAATAATGTTGTCTTAAATATCCTAATTTGAATTTTTGACCAACAGATAATTCTTTCTCTGTTTTCTGTTTCCAAATTAAATATTGTTTTAATTTTCTTCCGAGGATTTGTCTAACTTTTTTATTTATTCCATGAGACTCTTTTAATTTATTTACTTCTTTATCAACATCTTTGTCTATTTTAGGATGTACTGAGAAAAATAAATCTGGCAAGGTTGCATAACCTGGTTGACCAGATAACCCAATAACTGAAGTTGCATTTTGGGATCCTCCCTCTACAACATCAACCCAAACAGATTTTAAGTGAACTTCTGCATTTGTATCTCCTTTGTTTGAATCTTCATAAAATTGAAGACGTTCTTCTAGAATTCTTAAATCTCTTAATAATTGAAATAATGCTTTAACCATGCCACCAACATTTTGCATTAATTGTTGAAACTTATCTATTTGTGCTCCTTTTTTTTGTTCTACTGCGCCCCAGTAAGACGAAGTTTCCCCTGCAGTGTAGATGTCTTTTGTTTTTACAACGTAACCATCATCTCCTGAAATTCCTCTTCCAAAAGGAGTTTTATTTGTTAATGCTCTTAATACTGAAAAATATTTTGCTTCAACACCTGATTGGGGAGAGTCTACTAATAATCTATACCTTGCCTTACCTCCGAACTTACCCTTCGCTAAGTTTTCGGTAAAATAATCTTCCGCCTTTCCCTCTTTTTTTTGTGTTGTCATAGAATTCCCCTTATGGAGTTGTTACAAAAATCTTTTATATATGCAAATTTATAAATGTTGTTGTAAAGAGGTGTTGAAATGGGGATATTTAGTAAGTTATTTGGTAAAAGAGAGGAATCTATTCCTGAAATTCCTACAGATTTTAATTTAGATGAAAGCGGATGGGGTGCTCCCGAAATAGAACAACCTCAAGATTTTGAAAATTATCAGAGTACTCGGAGTGAAGAAATGGAACAATTTCATGTTCCTGCTGTTCCAGAAGTTCATCAACAGAGAGGCATCATTAGCGGTGAAGGATTTAGATCTAATGTTTCTGACAAAGACGTTCAATTAATTTTAAGTAAACTTGACTTGATAAGTAGTAGGCTTGATAATGTGAGTAGAAGACTTGAAAATATTGAAGGTAAAAATAGAAGAGATTGGTGATTATTTTTCTTTGATTGTTTTAATTATTAATAGTGTGATTGCTATTGTGATGAATACATCTGCTAGATTAAATAAAGGGTAGTTGAATATTCTTATGTTAATGAAATCAATTACTTCTTTTCTAAAAATTCTGTCTGTTAAATTTCCTAGTGTTCCTCCTAAAAGAAAAGAGAGTGCTAGTGGGTGGTGTGAAAAATATCTAAATATGTAAAATACTACTACCCATGAAATAATTATTAAAAGATATTGTGAGTTGTTTAATATTCCCCATGCTGCACCCGTATTTGTGATGTATGGGGAATTTTTAACTATGAAAAATTTAGATATTTGATCGATAATTAGTAAAAATATTGCTAAAAAAATTCCTTGTTTTTTGGAAATTTCCATTTTAGAATTTATGCATGCTTACAAAAGACTTTATTTCGTCCATGAATAAATGTGCTTCTTCGTAAAGTCTTAACTCGTGATCATCTAATCTATCTTTTGCTACGTATTTTTCATAGATATGTCTTCCAAAGTTTCCCATGGATTTTTGCATTTTGTTATCTACATCCTTAATTAAATATGCAGAAATACGCATTTCCATTGTACATTTGTTTGTTTTAATCTTTAAACCATCTTTTTCGATTTCAACCTTAGTTAATCCAATAATGAAAAAACTTGGTTCAATTACAAATTTGGTATATCCATCTACTTTCTTAGTTGCTTCCCAGAATATTTTAAGATTTGTCGCCCCACCTAAATCAAACTTTTCATAGGATTTTTCATAGAACTCATAACCCATAACTTCAAACCATGAGAAAAGCCTCTGATATAGCTCTCCGAAGTCAAAGATAGAATCCTGTTTGATTTTCATATCTTGAAAAAGATATTGTTTTGCGCCCTCTCCCATGCTTGAATTGTGGAGAGTTTAATATATATAAGTTTTGGTGAGGTTTATCTTTTAAGAACTTCTTGATTAAATATATATTATAAAAAACAACTAAGATTATTAAGTTGAGGATTTATTCATTGATATGCACAAATATTATCCAGTGATTAAGCCAGGAGTTCTTGAAGTTTATTGTGGCCCGATGAAAAGTGGAAAGACTAGAGAATTAATGAATAGGGTGGACAAATTAAATTATCTGCCTGAAGAAGTTAAATTCGATATTTTTAAACCAGTATTAGATACTCGGGACCCAGTCGTTAGTTCAAGATTTGGATCGCTTTCTTATGATTGTAAATTTGCAGATGAAAAAAATCCCTATGAAATTCTTGAAAAAATGAATTCTTCTTCTATGTTAGTAGCAATTGATGAATCTCAATTTTTTCATTCAGGTATTGAAGAAGTAGTTAAAGAATTGATAGGAAATAATATTAATGTAGTAGTTGGCGGTTTAGACTTAGATTTTAGAGGAGAACCCTTTGGAAAGATGAATTATTTGTTGAGTATGGCCGATGAAGTCTATAAACTAAGAGGCGTATGTGATTACCATGGCTGTGGATCTCC
>JABIPM010000024.1 GCA_018658955.1 Candidatus Woesearchaeota archaeon
GTTAAAGAAGAAAAGAAAGCTGAAGTTAAAGAAGAAAAGAAAGCTGAAGTTAAAGAAGAAAAGAAAGCTGAAGTTAAAGAAGAAAAGAAAGCTGAAGTTAAAGAAGAAAAGAAAGCTGAAGTTAAAGAAGAAAAGAAAGCTACTCAAGATGATTCAAATATGATGGTGCCTTTAGATAATTATCTTAAAGCAGGTTTACATATTGGAACTAAGTTTAGAACTAAGTTCATGGAAAATTTTATTTACAAAGTTAGGTCAGACGGATTAACCGTACTTAACGTTCAAGAAATTGATAAAAGAATTAGAACAGTTTCAGAATTTATTACTAACTACGAACCAGAAGATATTGTGGTTGTAGGTAAAAGAGAAAATGGTTGGAGAGCAATCAAACTTTTTGAAAAAGTAACTGGAACAAAAGCATATGCAGGAAGATACCATCCTGGAATTTTAACTAATCCTGGTCTAGAAGATTTCAAAGAAGCAAAATTAATTATTGTTGCTGATCCTTGGCCAGACAAAGATGCATTAAAAGATGCAGCAAAAGTCGGCGCAGTTACTGTAGCTCTTTGTGATACTAATAATGATAGTACTTATGTTGATTTAGTTTTACCTTGTAATAATAAAGGAAGAAAAAGTCTTGGATTAATATTATATATATTAGCTAGAGAATACCTTAAAGCAAAACATCCTGAAGCTCCAGAAATGAGTTACAGTTTAGATGATTTTATGGGTGAAACAGAAGAAGCTCGTAATGAATACTTTGCTAAGAAGAAAAAGAGAGTATTCCGTAAACCTGCTCCTGGCGATAGAAGAGCTCCTAGAAGAAATTAATTTATAGTTCTAATATTTCATTTGATTTATGAAATAAGAATTTTGAAACTTCAATGGGTAGTTTTTTGTGATCTGTTAATAACACTGTTTTTGTTAATTTCTTTTCAGCGTTATGGGTTAAGTTGTCTAAGAACCTTCTTGTTTTTAATTCTCCATGATGGGGAATTAATGCATGAAGGTCATCAATAATTAAAGTCTTCGGACAATTCCCCATACTATCTAGTTGTTCTAGAATTTCGTCATGTAATTCTTTCAAACTAGTTTGGTGAAGATATTTTGTGTTTTTTTGTTCTAGCGAAGAATTGATATGTTTCGCTAATATGTCTATGTATTGTGTTTTGCTTAAGTCGTATCCATGTTGATCAAGAAGTATTTCCTGCCCCCTAGCAGTTCTTCTTAATGGTACGATTAAAGTATGAGTGTTTGTATAATTTAGTAGTTCATAGGGGTAGAATTGATTTCTAGAGTTTGTTTTGAAAGTATAAACTCCCTTCAATGAATGGGCTATATCTGCCATCTTTTGTTCTGGTATTATTTTTTTCATTTGATCACCTGTCTGCAAATATCTCTTTTGTTTCATCTATTGATGTTTTTATTATTTCCGATGCTTTTCCTAAAGATATTTCCTTTTCAGAGTATAATTCATAAGCAATTGCTATTCTTAAATTTTTTTTATTCTCTAATGTGAATCTTACACTATCTCTTAAAAATTCAGATAAACTATCATAATAACCTATTTTTTGGGCTGCTTCTAATAACATTTTCAATTCTGAAGGCACTGTGAAGGTAAAAACAGTACTATTTTTGTTCTTTTTCATTTGAATATTATTGGGATAATATTATATATAAATGCTCGCTTTTTGGAGAGGGTCACTAAATTTTGAAATTCTAGATATATATTGGGCGTACAGCCTCCCTACTTTGTATATGCGAGGGTTTCAGAGGTAGAAAGGTTTTTATATTCATAAGTATTAAAATAACTAGAATATTGACAGTGGTGACAATTTTCTGCTTAATGGGGCACAAATATGGAAGAAACTAATTATAACACTCAGAACGAAGAAGCTTCTTCTCAGGAGGCTCCTAGTGAGGATCAAGAAAATTCAACTTCGCCTCAAATAAATGATTCTAAGAAAGAAAATAAAGAAAGAGTGGAAGATTATGGCGCACAAAATATTACCGTTCTAAAAGGCTTAGAGGCAGTTAGAAAACGTCCTGCAATGTATATTGGCGATATTACTTCAAGAGGTCTGCATCATTTAGTTTATGAGGTTGTAGATAATAGTATTGATGAGGCTTTAACTGGTAATTGTACGTATATTTCTGTAAAAATTAACAAAGATGGTAGTGTAACAGTAAAAGATGATGGGAGAGGTATTCCTGTTGCTATGCACAAAGAAGAAGGAAAAAGCGCACTAGAGTTAGTTATGACTGTTTTGCATGCCGGCGGAAAATTTGATAAGAAAACTTACAAAGTTAGTGGTGGATTGCACGGAGTAGGTATTAGTGTTGTTAATGCATTATCTAAACAGGTAGAGGTTCAAGTTAGAAGAGAGGGAAAAATTTATTCTCAAAAATATTCTAAAGGAATTGCACAAACTGGCGTAGATATTATTGGAGATGCAGAAACAACTGGAACTGTAGTTACCTTTTTACCGGATGATGGAATTTTTAATACAACTGAATTTTCATTTGAGATTTTAACTACAAGATTAAGAGAACTTGCTTTTTTGAATAAAAATTTGAAAATTGTAGTTAAGGATGAAAGAGATGGTAAAGAACAAACTTTTCAATACGAAGGTGGAATTATTGAGTTTGTTAAACATTTGAATAAGAATAAAGAGCCAATTCATGAAGAACCTGTTTTTGTAACTAAGGAACAAAATGATGTAGGTATTGAAATTGCATTACAATATAATAATGGTTATCAAGAAAATGTTCATTCATTTGTAAATAATATTAATACTGTTGAAGGTGGAACACACTATAGCGGTTTTGCAACTGCACTTACTAGAACAATTAATGATTATATTAGAAAAAATAAAGTTGCAGATATTAAATTAGGTGGTGGAGATGTACGTGAAGGATTGACTGCAATTCTTTCTATCAAAGTTCCAGAACCTCAATTTGAAGGTCAGACTAAAACTAAATTAGGTAACTCTGAGATTAAGGGTTATGTTGATTCTTGTTTCTATGAATCATTTGTAACATTTATGGAAGAAAATCCCAAGGTTGCTAAAAAAATTATTACCAAATGTGTTTCTGCTGCTAAAGCAAGAGAGGCAGCAAGAAAAGCTAGAGATTTAACAAGAAGAAAAAGTGTGTTAGATTCTGCAAGCTTACCGGGAAAGTTAGCTGACTGTCAATCTAAAGACCCTGCACTTGCTGAAATTTATATTGTTGAAGGAGATTCCGCGGGCGGATGTTTTTCCGGCAATACCCAGGTAGCATTAACTGATGGAAGAAATTTATCCTTTAAGGAACTTGTTGAAGAAGATAAATTAGGTAAAAAAAATTATTGTTACACTATAAAGAAAGATGGGAAAATAGGTATTGAAGAGATAAAACAGCCTAGAATTACTAAAAGAAAAGCTTCTGTAATTAAAGCAATACTTGATAATGGTGAAGAAATTATTTGTACTCCTGATCATAAATTTATGATAAGAGATGGAGAGTTTAAAGAAATAAATAAAATTTCGTTAAAAGATTCGTTAATGCCGTTAAGGAAAAAAATCTCTGAAATTTCTGGCAGAATTACTATTAAAGGTTATGAAATGGTTTATGACAATTTTGAAAGTAAATGGAAATTTACACATTCATTAGCCAATAACTGGAATTTAGAAAATAATCTTTATTTTCCTTTAAAAAAATCTCATAAACATCATATAGACTACAATAAATTAAATAATAACCCTTCAAATATTGCATTATTATCTCCTGAAAATCATTTAAAAATTCATCGTGAACATGCTAATCTGACATTACATACTGAAGAAGTAAAAGAAAAATGTAGAATTCTAAGGCGTACTCCCGAATTTAGGAACAGGATGAGTCAACGAATGAAAAATCCTAAAACTAGACAAATTCTTAGTGGGCAGGCAAAGAAACAATGGGAAAATGTAGAATATAAAGAATTTATGAAAAATAAATTTATAGAATTTTATAATAGTAATTCTTCATTTAAGAAAAAAACTATTAGAAGATTAAATGATATGCAAAAAGAATATTGGGGCAAAGAAACTTCTCGGAAACAACAATCTGAAAAAATTAAAAACTTTTTTGAAAAAAATCCTCAAAGAAAAAAAGAACTTTCAAAATTGGCAAAGAAACAATGGGAAAATGTTGAATTAATCAATTGGAGAAGTAATAAAACTAAAAGTCAATGGACTACAGAGTTTAGAATCAATAGAAAAAAAGCGTATGATAAAACTTACAAGAAAAAAACTATTAAGGCACTTCATGATGTTTATGATATCTGCGGATTTTTAGATATTAATGAATATAATAATTTAAGAAAGCAAAAAAATGATAAAACTTTACTTACTTTTAAAACATTTACAAATAAGTTTTTTGAAGGCGATGCTGATTTAGCTGAAGAAGCGATAGAAAATTATAATCATAAAATTCAAAAGATTTTACCTATGAATGAAACTATGGACGTTTATGATATTGAAGTTCCAAATACTCATAATTTTGCATTGGCAAGTGGAGTTTTTGTACATAATAGTGCAAAACAAGGAAGAAGTAGAGAGACGCAGGCAATTTTACCTTTGAGGGGAAAGATCATTAATGTTGAAAAAGCAAGAATGGATAAGATTTTTGCTAACAATGAAATTGCTTCTATGATTACTGCATTAGGGACAGGAATTGGAGAAGATTTTAATCTTGATAAATTAAGATATCATAAAATTGTTTTAATGACAGACGCAGATGTTGACGGTGCACATATTAATTGTTTATTATTAACTTTCTTGTATAGGTATATGAGGCCATTAATAGAATCAGGTTATTTGTATATCGCTATGCCCCCATTATACAAGGTTACTAAGAAACGTAAAATATATTATGCTTACAATGAAAGAGAATTGAAAAAGATTTATGAAGAAATTGGAAAAGAAGATTCTAGTTTGCAAAGGTATAAAGGTTTAGGAGAGATGAATCCTGATCAACTTTGGGATACTACTATGAATCCTGAAACAAGATCTATGCAACAAGTGAGTATTAATGATGCTGCAAGTGCAGATGAATTATTTAGTATTCTTATGGGTGAAGAAGTACTTCCTAGAAGAAATTTTATATTAGAAAATGCAAATTTGGTGAAAAATTTAGATGTATGAGGAAATTAAAATGGATAATAAAGATAAATCTGCCAAACAATTTTTCAGAACCCTGGAATCTCTGAAGTTAGGTTTGGGAGATATTGTAGAAGATAAAATAAAGAAGGGGGAATCTCTGGATGATTTTATGTTATCTTTGAAATTTCAAGGAAATTATCGGGATGAAAATTTTGAAGAGTTTTTGGATCCATATTTATCAGATATTGATATAATTCCTTACGGGTCTTTTATTGCAGATACTTATGATTTTTCAGATGAACAGGAAGTTGTAGTTCTTTCTTATCATTTTAGAAAATCAAGATTGTATCGTTCTGTATATGAATGTGATGAAGGAGAAGATATTAGGTATTAGAAATGGCTCAAGATTATATCCCCAGATTAATTGAAGATGAAATGAAGGAGAGTTATGTAGACTATGCTATGTCTGTTATAACTTCTAGAGCTTTGCCTGATGTTAGGGATGGATTAAAACCGGTGCACAGAAGAATTCTTTATGCATTACATAAGATGGGCATGTTTCACAATAAAGCTTACAAAAAAAGTGCACGTGTAGTGGGAGAAGTTTTAGGAAAGTACCATCCTCACGGTGATAGTGCAGTTTATGATTCATTAGTTAGGATGGCTCAAGATTTTAGTTTGAGATACCCTTTAGTTGACGGCCAAGGTAACTTTGGTAGTGTTGATGGTGATCGTGCTGCAGCAATGAGATATACTGAAAACAGATTGAAGAAAATTTCTAGTGAACTGTTAAAAGATATTGAAAAAGAAACTGTAAATTACAGACCAAATTTTGACGATTCTTTAAAGGAACCTACAGTGTTACCTTCTGCAATTCCTAATTTATTGATTAATGGGAGTACAGGTATTGCTGTCGGAATGGCTACCAATATTCCTCCTCATAATTTATCTGAAGTTTGTGATGGAGTAATGGCATATATAAAAAATAATGATATTGGATTTAATGAGTTATTTGAACATATTAAGGCCCCGGACTTTCCTACTGGAGGAATTATCTGTGGTACTTCTGGTGCAAAGATGGCCTATCGAACTGGTAGAGGCAAGGTAATTGTTAAGGCCAAAACTAGTTTCGAAGATAGAAAAATAATTGTTCATGAAATTCCTTATATGGTGAATAAATCCACTTTGTTAGAGAATATTGCTAATTTAGTTAAGAATGGGACCATTCCTTTTATTTCTGATTTAAGGGACGAGAGTGATAGAACTGGTATGAGAATTTCTATTGAACTTAAGAAAAATTCAGATCCAGATTTAGTGTTGAATTTATTGTTAAAACACACTTCATTAAAAAATACCTTTGGAATTATTTTCTTATCATTACACAAAGGGAAACCTACAGTAATGAATCTTAAAGAAATGATTAAACATTTTGTGAATCATAGAAGAGAAGTAATTATTAGAAGAACTAAATTTGATTTAAATAAATCAAAAGAAAGAGCACATATATTAAATGGATTAAAAAAAGCTTTAGACTTGATTGATCCGCTTGTACAGTTGATTAAGAAAGCAGAGAACGTTACTGTTGCTAGAGAAGGGTTAATTAAAACTTATGAATTTAGTGAAAAACAAGCAACTGCAATTCTAGAAATGAAGTTGCAAAAATTAACTTCATTAGAAACTGAAAAATTAATGAAAGAAAGAGAAGAGTTATTAGTGTTAATTGAAAAGTTAAAATCTATTTTGGAATCATCTGCAAAAGTTGATGGAATTATTGTTGATGAATTGGAAAATATAAAGAAACTTTATGGGGATGATCGAAGAACTTCTCTTGGTGAAGAAGAGGGAGCAATTGAGTACGAAGATTTGATTAAAGAAGAAAAAGTTGTGGTTAATGTTACAAATTCAGGATATATTAAACAAATGCCTTTGGAAGTTTACAAAGTACAGAAGAGGGGTGGAAAAGGTGTTAAAGGAACTGGATTGAAAGATGAAGACTTTGTTAATGATATTTTTGTAACTTCTAATTTGAATCAATTATTGTTCTTTAGTAATAAAGGAAAAGTATATTGGTTGAAAGCATATCAATTACCTATAGGAAGTAGATATTCTAAAGGAAAAGCGATTGTTAATTTACTTAGATTGGATAAAGATGAGGTAATTAATGCAGTGTTGCCTATTCAAGAATTTAAAGATGATCAGGGCGTTATGATTTGTACTAAGAAGGGCGTTGTTAAAAAAACTAGTCTTACTGAATTTTCTAAACCTAGAAAGGGTGGAATTAAAGCAATTGGATTGAAAGATGATGACGATGTTGTTAGTGTTAAATTAAGTGGGGAAGGTGAACAGTTTATTATTGCAACTCATTCTGGTAATGCTGTTAAATTTAGAGAAAATGATGTTAGAAATATGGGTAGAACTGCATATGGTGTAAGGGGAGTTATGCTTGGAGCCGAGGATTATGTTGTGGGTATGAGTAGATGTAGTGAAGGAGACTGCATATTTACAATTACTGAGAATGGGTATGGTAAGAGAACCAATCTTGAAGATTATAGGTTGATTAAACGTGGCGGAAAAGGAGTTAGAAATATAATTGCAAGCCCTAGAAATGGAAAAGTTGTAAGTACTATTGTTGTTGAAGATTCTGACGAATTAATTTTGATGAGTGAGAAAGGTGTGGTTATTAGAATGAGGGCTGGAGATATTAGTCGTATTGGGAGAAATACTCAAGGTGTTAGAGTTATGAAGTTGTTACCTGGAGATAGAGTAGTTAGTGTTGCTAAAGTTAAAGCAAATGATGTTGAAGTTAAAGAAGAAGTTGAAGTTAAAGAAGAAGTTGAAACTAAAGAAGAAGTTGAAACTAAAGAAGAAGTTCCTGAAAATGTTGAGGAAGTTAAAACTGAAGAAGAAGTTAAGGCGGAAGATTCTGACGAAAATTAAATAGCTTCCATATAAGCAGTTCTTATTTTATCTAAAATATCCTCAATAACGTTTTTACTTTTTGTTATTTCTTCCTGATTAGTTTCTAATTCACTAATACCTCCATTAATGATGTTCTCTAAAAAATCTGTTGTGTCTGTTAATATTGATCCAATATGAACCATTGCTTTTTGACCCTCTGTTAAATAATCTAAACTTAATGGATTGTTTACTGTTGGAATTCCAGTTAGTGGTTTTGAACCATAAGGATTTCCCAATGATCGCATTGCATCCGCTACACAAGAAATTCCATCAAAGTAAGTTTCTTGAATAGGATAATTATTTTGAGAATTTTTGTTATTTCTCCAACTAGAATACGCCCTTACTTGTTTATCAAATTCGCTATCTATCACTAGGAATTAAGATTGTTAGTCAAATATTTAAAGAAATATATCCTAAGGAATAATCGTTCTAAGCTATTCGATAGTTCCGTAACCGATTAGTCTCCATCTGTTTCCGATGGTTCTAGAAATTGTTATTTTATCTTCTGTTGTACAACAAACTGGAAGTTTTAATTTGATGGTAATCTTATCTTTTTTTAGTTGAGTTACTACTCCAATTGTTGCAGCTGAATTTACATTCAGCATTAAAGGTTCTGTTAATTTGATTGCTTGAACATTTTCTGTTTCACCAACTACCCTATTTAGTAAATTTGATTTAAGTGTGAATTCATGCCAAACTTTTGGCGTCTTTCCTTTAATTCCTAGTATGTTTCCTCGTAATGCATCACTTTTAACATAAAATGGATCTAAAGAGGTTAATACTGCAATTGATCCTCCTGGGTGAGCAGAATCTAAATCTTCTTTTCCAGTTTTTATTCCAATTATTTTAGTGTCAATTGGTTCCCAAACTGTTTTACCTTCTTTTTGAAGCGGAATTCCTGGTAAGATTTCTATGGCGTCCCCAATTTTTATAGTTCCTTCTTTAAGTGCTCCACCCAAAACACCTCCTGCTAAGGATTTGATTTTTGTTCCTGGTTTGTTAACATCAAAACTTCTTGCTATGAACATAAGTGGAGATTTTTTAATGTCTCTTTTTGGTGTTTTAACTGTAGTTTCAATTGCTTCAATCAATTTATTAATATTAATGTCTCTTTGTGCAGATATTGGAATAATTGATGCATTTTCTGCAATAGTTCCTTTAACGAATTCTTTTATTTTTTTATAATTTGCAATTGCTTCTTTTTCAGTTACTAAATCTATTTTATTTTGTGCTATGATGATGTTTTTGCAACCAATAATTTCTAATGCCATTAAATGTTCTTCAGTTTGCGGTTGAGGGCATTCTTCATTTGCTGCAACAAGAAGGATTGCTCCATCCATAATTGCTGCTCCTGAAATCATGGTAGCCATTAAAGATTCATGGCCAGGCGCATCAATAAATGAAACTGATCTGCTTAACTCTGCCTTTTCGCCATTTGGACCTTCTGGTTTTGCACAGTAATCTGTTTTTTTAGTTTCTTTATTTTTGAATTTGTAGAATGAAGTGTTTGCGTAACCTAACTTAATGGTGATTCCTCTCTTTAATTCTTCAAAATGAGTATCAGTCCATTTACCAGATAAACGTTCAGTAAGGGTGGTTTTTCCATGGTCTACATGACCCACTAATCCAATGCTAATCTCTGGTTGACTATTTGTTTTTTTAGTTGTAGGCATATCTATGCTATATTCCAATTGCTTTTATAAGGGTTTTTGTGTCGTTTTTTTGGGTTTAAGAGGTATGAAGCTCGGAAAGATTTATATAGTAAAAACTAGGTATTAGAGTATATGTCTTATAATCCAGAAGAACTACGAAACTTGATTGGAAATATTCCTCAAGATAGTGATTATCGTCCTAAATTGATTAAAAAATATGAATCAATGGTTCTAGGTAAGGGTGGAGATGATCTTACGTCGCTTACACTATGTGCCGGGTTGATTCCAAATGAAAATTCTGTAGTTCTTTTACAAGATTCTTTAGGGATTATACCAAGAACTGGTCAACAAAGAAGTTTAGAAACTAAAATTAGAGATATCAATAGGCATGCTTTTTTTGGAATTGCAGGGGACCCTTATTTTGCAAATGAACTTTCTGAAAGAATGTATGGACAGGATTTTGATAATGAAGAGGAGTTTAAGAGATTTATAAAAAAATCATACAACGATTTACATTTGGAAAAAGTAATGGACGAATTTTTACTTTATTTTTTCAATGACAGAGATTATTTTAAGGGATTATTTGAAGCTAATAAACTTCCTCCAGCATTAGACGCAGAATACAAGGCACGAATTAATGATGCAGCAGGAGAAAGGCCAGACATTATGGTTATTTCAAATATATCTAAACCTGTAATCTACAAAGTTGGTGTTGGAACTATAAAACCTGAATATAATGTGATGGAAAGATTATCAACAGGTTCTGCATCTGCACCATTTGAAACATTTATGGGTGAACAGAAATACAGATTAAACAGAACTGGCAAATTAAAGTTAAGTACTTTAGAAGGGATTGAAACCTTGTTAAGGGTTGCTGACCCTACTTCTCGAGCAACAAGTACCATTGGCCCTCCTTTCGATATTGTTTATGTTGAAAGAGTTCCTAAAGCCGATGCAGGATTATATGAGGTGGAACAATATGATTTTAATGCAGTTAGATTAGATAAGGTTAAATTAGAAGAAGTTAGAAGAGCAATTAGAGAAGAACCTGATGTTAGTAGTAAAGTTCTTTGTAGTTGGTTAGAAATGGTTAAAGATTCTAAAGTAACAAAGAATGATTTGAAAAAAGTTATTCGTAAAAAAATTAATTTTAAAGATTCTGATTAGAATTATTTTTTAGATTCTTCAGCTTTTTCTTCTTTTGGAGCTAATAAGTCTTTGATTGGAGTTGTACCGTATTTTGAAACTGCCATGTTTATCTGTGCAGTGTGTTCACTTACAATATTTCCTCTAACTGTTTTTCTTTTATACATTCCTTTTCTTCTGATTTTAGCACCGATGCTGTTTTTAACAAGAATTCTTTTTCTATGGTGGGTAGGTATTTCTGGTCTCATTGGGAATCCCGCTGAGTCACTGCCTCCACAAATTTTAAATTCGTATCCTGTTAGTCCGAAAAGATTTCCAGGAATAATTTCTCCAACTGTTCTTCCAGATAGTAATGTTGTTTCAATAGTTTTAGAATAACTCTTACCTTCCTTTGGATCGTTTAAGATACATTTGATTTCTTCTGCCATAGTGTTATAGTTGTTTATTTGGGGTTTTTAAAGGTTTCTGAGCAAAATAGTTTATTAAGGGCTAAATCTGGATTGTTAGATGAAATACTTTACTAATGTGAATTTGTTTGCAGGAATAACTCTTGGCGTAGCTGCTGCCTGTGGATCAGCACTATTTAATTCTGATAATCCTGAAACTGATAAAGGTTTGGAACAAATTGTTAGTAATGAGGGGATTTTAAATGTAAAAGAAGAATATTCTCTTGAAAATGATGATTTAAGGTTAAAAGCATTGTATAATTTTGTTAATGCTTCATTTAATAAGGATAAATATGAAGGGAATGTTTTAGAAAATTTAGTAATAATACAATCTAAAAACTCTCTTTCTCAAGGATATATGATTGATGATTGTGGACTTATTTTAACTGTTGAACATGGCGGAAGAGATATTTCTCGATTTGAGAATGAAAATTCTAAGGTGATTGATATTCATGGCAATACTTATCCAGTTGTTAGTACGGAAATTTCAGACCACTTTACAGATTATGCACTTCTTGTTGCAGATACTGGTGCAGAACCTAAAACTCACCCTCTTAATTTTACAAATATTTTTGAAGTGAAGTGTGGTGATGCTGCAGAATTCTATTCATCTATTGATTTACAAAGTAACTCTGGCCTTTTTCCATTTATAGAATATGTGAAAAATAAAGATAATTTTGTGAATGGTTATTTAGTTAATGAATTTCATGGAGGTGGAGAGATTATATGTGTTCAACATTCTTCTGAATATTTAACTAAAGAATTTGATACTAATGGACATTATGGTCAGACGTTAGAATACCAGATTAGAAGGGGATTTTCTTTTATGAGTGGAACTGTTAATCAAGGTAATAGTGGTTCTCCTATTTTTAGAAATATTACTTCGGATAATCCTGAATTTTTAGGATTGGTCCAGGCAAATATTAATCGGCCTGGAAGTGGTACAATTCAAAATTTTGGAATTTTAAATAATGGTACATATATCCTGTCAGGATTTATTAATTATTTAGCCGAAAGAAATAAAATTCCGTTGTATGATTAAATTCCCCAACTAGGTTTATCTCTTCTTTTTATTTTTGCAATTTCTTTTAGAACTTCAATTTCATCTTTTCTTAAAAGGTCTTTCATTTCCTTTAGTTTTCTAAACTCTGTTTCTGAAAGATTTGAATATAATGTGTCTTCTTCTTTAATCTGTCTTCCTGCTGTAATGTTTGGAATTGAAACAGCAACTTCTTTTCCTTGTTCAATTTGATTTACAGTTTTTTGTTCATGCTGAATACTTTTGATATACTCTGCCTTTGATCCGTCTGCTTTGATTAATCTTGTACCTGTTTTTAACATTCCGCCTTCCACAACAACTCCCACTACGCAGGGTCCTGATTGTCTAAAGATGCAGCCTTTCAATATTTTAACTTTTACAGGTCTTGTTAACTCATCTAATTTTTGCTGTTCTTCTTTCTTTTCTTCGGCCTTTTTCCAATTTTGATAATCTTCTATAATTTTGTATACTACTCCGTCTGAAATAATTTTTACTTTTTCATCAGTTTCTGTAGTTTTTACATTAAATCCTAAAATGACCTTATTGATATCATTAATTTCTGCAGATGCTTCTGCTAAATCTTTTTTTGTTATGTTTCCTATTGATGCTTTTTTTATTGAAATGCCTTCTAGTTGTAATAATGCTGTAAGTGCTTCAAGACTTCCCAAAGTATCTGCTTTAACAACAACTCCTTCGTTGTCTGTATTGATCATAACTGATTCTATTTCAGTCTGAAGTGCATGTTTTTTCTCTTCTACGTTTGTGTTTGCAACAATTAATGGCATTCCTCCGATTGCACCCTTTAAATCTGGTGCAGAAACTCTAACCCCATAGGCTGCGTGGATCTTTTCTACATTCTTTAATTTTTTACCTTCTGGTTCAAATAATCCTCTTACTTTGGTTAAGATTGGTTCGTTTAAAGTTCCAATTAAAATTTGGTCACCTTTTTTTATTTGTCCGTCATAAAGTATGATGTCTAAAGTTGTTCCTACTCCTGGATCTTCTTGAACTTCTAGAATGGTTGCTTTTCCTTCCGTTTCTTCTGAAATTTTTAATTTCTCTTCTAAGTATTTTTGTGCCAATCCTGTAAGCACCATTAATAGTTCAGGCATACCTTCTTCAGTATTTGCACTTACTGGGATCATTGCAATTTGTTTTGTATAATCTGTAATTCTATCAAATCTTTCTGAATCAATTCCTTTTTCAGCTAGTTTTCCTAAAATTTCATAAAGTTTAGTATCTAATTCCTGTTTTACTTCTGCAGTTTGACTTTCTATATTTTGTAAAAGACTTTTATTTTTATTTGATCTCCATCCTGGAACTAAATCTATTTTATTTAATGCTATGATGAATGGGGTTTTGTATTGTTTTAAAATTTCTATGCATTCTGCTGATTGATCCATTACTCCTTCGTTTACATCAATTACTAAAATTGCTAAATCTGCAAGGTTTCCGCCTCGTTTTCTCATGTTGTTAAATGCTGCATGTCCCGGACTGTCTAAAAATAATAACCCTGGAATTGTAATGTTTTGATTTAAAGATTTTAGAAGATTTCCACAACATTTTTCTATGGATTCCATCTGAACATTATAGGATTTAATTGATTGAGTTATTCCTCCAGATTCTGCTCTAGTGATAGAAATGCCTTTAATACGCTCTAGAATACTGGATTTACCATGGTCGATATGGCCTGCAATTATTACTATCGGTTGTCTGATCATTTTTTTGCTCCATGAGTGTGATTTTATTCATTATTTTAAAGGTTATGTTCTTTTTCTTCATAAAATATTTTACCTATATTACTCTCTGTATTCATAAATCCTGCCTCTCCAATTATTGCGATGTTATTAGACATTTCTCTTAATAGGTGAGTTATTTTGAATGCTTCAGAAGATTTTAAGTTTATTTTTGCTTTATCGCAAGAAGCCTGAATTTCCTTGTTTATTGAAACCGCATTGCAAGATTTAGTGTAGTCTTTTTTTATGTATGAATTAAGTGCTAATCTGTAATTATCTAGTACAATTGCATGTATTTTATTTAATTCTTCTATTTCTTTGTCTGTTAAATCTGCTTCGTGATCTGTTCTTGAGATCCATTTTGCAATGTCTGCGATTCTTTCCATTGCAAGCACTGTGTGCTGTTCATGTGCTAATTCTAATTTAGTTAATCCTATTGATTTTCTGATATTTGGTTTTTCTAACCCTCTTCTAATTACTCTTAGAAGTACGTAAGTGAATTTATTTGCATCATGGTCTCTGTTTTTTATATCTTTATAGTTAGAGTCTTCTCCGCCCAGTTTTGAATCTTTAATCATGTTCGTAACTACGCTGTTTAATCTTTTTCTTAAATCTTCTAATCGGATTTCACAAATGTTTAGGAAGTCTTTTGCAATTATCTTAGATTTAGTTTGTTCTATAATTTCAATACCTATCAGTTCGTGTAAAATTTTTCTGATTTCGGTTGCTTTAGTTTTAATTTCTTTTCCAGTTAGAATTATTTTTCTGAATTCTTTGATATAGCCTGAAACTATTTCTAATTGAATTTCCTTGTTTGTTAAACCATCAATGTCTATTTTGAGATTTTTACCTTCATCTGTATCTTTATATTCGTTTGAAGAAATAATTATATCTCCCTTTTCATTTTCTTCAAAATAAATTATGTCTCCTTTTTTGATGCCCTGTTTGTCTAACCAGGTTTTTGGAAGGGAAATTACATGAGAACTATTGCCAAATTTGATTAATTTTCTATATTCCATTTTATTTTCCCCATATGCTATATAAATATCTGCAAATTAAAATATGTCTTATATATTCTATATCGGGTAAGTATATATTGTTATATAAACTTTACTATGTATCGGAAACTTTCCGAATTAGTCTCATGGGGGTGGGATGTGTGAAATATAAAGTAAAAATTCAATCTGAGAGTGATGCCTTAAGAGAGTTGAAATTAGAAGAACAAGAAGCTTTGGAAAATGATTACGTTGATGAAGAACAAGCTATTTTGATTGCTTTTAAAGAAGGAAGAGTTGTAGCTTATTGTTAAGGGTCATCTCCTTAACTTTTTGTAAGGAATATCTATTTTTAGATTTTTACTTTTATAATCTGCCTTTGCTTGTTTTGTGATGCTTATTTGTGGAAGATCTATAATTTTATGATAGTTAGTTAATACTTTTCCTTTTTCTAGAGATTTAGCCCTTAATTCAAGTTTATCTTGAGTAATGTTTAGAAAAATATCTTTTTTTTTAACTTCTGGAAGTTTTATTGTAATCTTCATACCTTTATGGTTTTGCCTTATTTCACAGAAGGGTTCTTCATAGTTTATGAATCCTTTTTTTAGATTGTTTAAATGTTTAATAATAAATTTATTTTTAAAATTAGTTAATGTGTTTGAGAGAGTTTCATTATTAAGAATTAATAGGGAACCATTACTCGCACTCTTTTTTGGCATAATTTTAGAATAATTTTATTCCTTTATATGTTTATCGTGAACCATATCGTAGGAATGTAATTCGTTGTCGTTGAACCATAAATTTAATTCGTGATCTGCATCTGTTTTGTCTGAGGATGCATGAATTAGATTTTTTACTGCAATTTGTTTATCGTCTGCATATGAGTAACTAACATGAGTATAATCTCCTCTGATAGTTCCTGGTAATGCTGATTTTGGTTCTGTTGCTCCAACTAACTTTCTAATGTTTTCAATTGCATTAACTCCTTCAATTGCCATTGCTACAACTGGTCCTGAAGTAATAAACTCTAGAAGTTTTTCTCTAACTTTTTCACCTCTTCTCTTGGTGATATCATCAGTATAATGTTTCATTGCATGATCTTTGTCAGTCCATACCATTTTCATTCCAATTAATTTTAGTCCACGTTTTTCAAATCTAGAAATACATTCACCAACTAGAGCTCTTTCTACCCCATCTGGTTTAATTAGAACTAATGTGCGCTCGATCATTTTTTGAATCTTTCAGTCCATACGGTATGCACTGGGTTTCTTTTAAGCTTAAGTTGATTTTTTCTACATTTCATTGAACAAAAATTAAACATCTTAGCATCGTCTTTGATGTAGAGTGTTCCTGTTCCCGGTTCAACTTCTTTTCCGCAAAATGTGCAGTTAACCATGTTAACGCTTTCCCCTCTTTGATACTCTTAGAGAACGTGCTTCAATTTCACTTTCTCTTAACATGATAATATCTTTGATTGCTACTGCGCCTTTAACATTTCTTCTAAGAATCTTGCTTTTATCTGGACCGTCTAGAATTTTAGCACGTACTTGGATAATTCCTCCACGTGTTCCTGTTCTTCCAACAATTTCCTGAACTTCTGCAGGGTAAGCATTGCTAAAGTTAACTCCTGGTCCTTTCTTTTGAGTTTCTTTTCCCTTTGCTTTTTTGTTGTCTTCTGCCATTTAATTATTCCTTAGGTTCTTCTTTCTTAACTTCTTCTTTCTTTTCTTCCTTAAGTTCTTCTTTCTTAACTTCTTCTTTCTTTTCTTCCTTAGGTTCTTCTTTCACTTCAGGTTCAGCTTCTTTTGTTTGAATTGCTACAATTTCTTTGATTGCTATTTCAGAATCGCCCATTTCAATGATGGCTACGCTTGAAGTCGGTATATTAAGATTTGCCGCAGCTCCTAATTCTTCTCTGTTAGGTACTTTAACATAAGGTGTGTTTTTTTCCTTACATAGTGGCTCTATGTGCATGATAACTTCAGGAGGATTTACATCTCCAGCTACTAGAACTAATTTTGCGCTACCTCTTTCAATAGCTTTAGTTACTTCGTTTGTTCCTTTTTTTATTTTTCCGGTTTTAGATGCTATTTCAATAGCCTCATATGCCTTGTTTACGATATTTTCGTCAGTCATTGGTAATCCTCCTGATAAGATTATGATATAATTGATTCGAACGATTTGGGTATTTAAAGGTTTTGGTGACTATTTGTGTGTTTCGTAAAATACTAAGACATTACCCTCTTTTGAGTCAAATCTTGCGAAGAATTTTCTTTCAAATTGAATAATTGTGCCTGGTTCTAATTTTGATAATGCTGGTTCACCAATTGCTTTGATGTCTTTTCCGTGAGCTCTTTTTACTAGGACTTCGACGTTCTTTTCTTTATCTGAAATTGGTAACCAATGAATTACCTTTGCTTTTAGTTCTTTATCTAAATTTTCTGATATGAACTTGCTATCCTTTACTGAATAATTACATAAATGCATTAATCTAATATTTCCCTCTTCTTTTACGTCTCTTTTTTCAATGTAAAATTTATTTGATTTGTGAAATTTTCTAACTCCCCTTGATTGAAAGTTGGGATGTAATGGCAATTCTGCTTTAATGTTTGAAGGTAATTCATTAAGTTCTACTTCAACTGGATCTTCAATTATGAAATATCTATTTGCTTCTGGTTCAATTATTTCTCTATTGAATGCATAAATTGCTTTCATAAAATCTTCAAATGAAACTGTTTTGTCTACTTTTGAAGGCCCTAACTCATGAACATATTTTACAAATGCCCTTGGACTAATTCCTCTTCTTCTGAAAGCTGCAGCTGTTGGAAGTTTTGGATCATCTCTTCCTGAATATTTTCCTTCTTCAATGTCTTTTTGAAATTGTGAAGCTGAAACTGTAATTCCCTCAAAGTTGACTCTTCCTATGTGAAGATATTCTGGAATGTCCCAGTTGAAATAATTGTAAATATATTTTTGTCTATCTGCATTTGTTAAATGGTCTTTACCTCTGATTACATGTGTTAAGTTTGATCTCCTATCATCTACTGCTACTGAGAAATTCATTAATGGCCAAACTCTGTGTTTTTTGCCTACCAGTGGATGTGATTCTTCTGTTATTCTAAATGCTGGCCAATCTCTTATTGCAGGATTTTTGTGTTGCATGTCTGTTTTAATTCTAACAACTGCTGAACCTTCTTTTAGGATTGTATGCATTTCTTCCCATTTTTTTAATTGTTCTTTTGCTGAAAGATTTCTTTCAGGACTTTCGGTTTTGTTTTTTACTAATTCTCTCCATTCTTCTGGTTTATCTGTTGAGATGTAAGCGTGCCCGTCTTTGATTAATTGTTTAGCGTACTTGTAATAGTCATCTATGTGTTCTGATTGAGTTATTACTTCTGAAATTTTGTTTTCTGTTGCCCAATTAGCATCTTCTTCTAATTGTTTGTAAATTTCTTTAGAAATCTTTGATGGATTAGTATCTTCTAATCTTAAAACTAATTTTCCATTGTATTTTTTTGCATATTCGCTGTTTAATAATAGTGGAATTAAATGACCCACATGTAATGGTCCTGAAGGAGAAGGCGCAAATCTAAAACAATATTCCTTTGTTGTGGGCGTTAATTCAGGTAATCCTTTTCTCTTTTCTACTTTATTTACATGTTTAATATGTGCAGTGTATTTTGTATGTGCTTCTTCAAATTCTGGTTTTGAAAGTTTTGAGAATGTTTCAATAGTTGATTCTATTTCTTTGATTAGTAAGGGTATTTTTGTTTTTAGGTTTGGATCAGTTCCTATTAATTTACCTAGAACAGATTTAGCATTAACTTTTGAGTATTTTTCTAGGTTTTCAATAGTAATTCCTTTTAATAAATTTAAAGTTTCTTCGCTAAATTCCTTTGACATGGATAATTGGGATAGAATTAGATTATAAATGTTATCTTCCGAATCTTCTGTCTCTTTGTTCAAACTCTTCTATGCACTGTAAAAAGTCTTCTTTTTCAAATTCTGGCCAGGTTTTTTCTAAATAAAACCATTCAGAATAAGCCGATTGATAACATAAGAAATTTGAAGATCTTCTATCTCCTCCTGTTCTAATGATTAGATCTGGATCGTTTTTAAGATAAAGATTATTTGCAAATAACTCTTTGTTAATTTCTTCAACTGTTAATTTGTTTTCTTTTACTTTTTCTGCTATTTTTTTAGTAGCATCTACAATTTCATCTCTTCCGCCGTAAGCCATTGCAAAATTTATGATGTGTTTATTATTGTTTTTTGTTTTCTCTACTAATTTGTCCATTGCAGATTTTACTTTTTCTGGAAACATTTCTGTTCTTCCTATGAAGTTTACCTTGATTTGATTTTCATCTAATCTTGGATCCTTGATTATTTTTGTAAATTCTTCTTCAAAAATTCTCATTAAATGATCAAACTCTAATTTTGGCCTGTTAAAATTTTCAATAGAAAAACAGTAAAGTGTAATTTCTTTTATGCTCAATTCTTTACACCATGAAAGTAAACTTTCTATTTTTTTAGCCCCCCATTCATGTCCTTTCCAAGGTTTTAACATTAATTTTTTAGCGAATCTTCGGTTTCCATCTAATATGATTCCTACATGATTTGCAGTTTTGTTTTCACTTGGTTTCATTTTATATTCCTGTTGTAAGAACTAAGGTTAATAAGAATATTGCATAGAAGAATAGTAAAACTACGCCTTCAAATACTTTAGACATCCACTTGGTATTAATATAATTCTTAAACATTAAAGTAACAAAAATCATGAAAGGTATGGTAAACCACCAATCTAATGCAGTTACTACTAATGGTCCAATCATTGCGGAAATTCCTCCAACTAATAATAGGTTTGCTATGTTTGAACCTATTAAATTCCCTATTAGGATACTTGATAGTCCTTTCTTTAAACTTGAGAATGTTACTGCTAGTTCAGGTATTGAGGTTCCAAAAGCAATTAAACTTAGCGCTATAATCTCTTCACTGATACTCATTGCTTCTGCTAGTCCTACTGCGGAACTTACTAAAAATTTTGAACTTGCAACTAATGCTGCTAATGCAAATAAAGATATTCCAAATAATTTAACTAAGTAGATAGTTTTAGTTTGTTTAAGACTCTTTTCTAAGTCAATACCCTTTGCCCGTAATTCCTTTTTAGTTTTAGCATCTATATTTCTTAAAGTTCCTTTTTCTTCTTCTGTTAATTCTTCTAATGTTTTTTTCTTTCCAAATAGTTCTTGGATTAATCTTTGAATTTTTTTTTCTTCACCTTTCAATGCTTCTTTCTTTTCTTTTACAATATATGCAACAAATAATGTTGTTAGAAGAATTCCGTCAACCCAGGTGATTGCACCATCTAATGAAAGAATAATGAAAATTAAGGATGCTGCTATTAAGTAATTTATTTTGTTTAAGAAATATTTTTCTTTTACTTTAATTACTGCTAGAATTGAAGCAATTCCTAAAATTAATGTGATATTTGTGATATTTGAACCAAGTATGTTTCCAATGGCTATCGTACTATGTCCTGCTGAAGTTGCAATTATACTTGAAGCCAATTCAGGTAATGAAGTTCCTAATGCAACTAATGTTGTCCCAATAAAGAATTCCGTCAACCCAAAATATTTAGCAATACCTACTGCAGATTCTAATAACATATCTGAGGATCTTGTTAAAACTAGTAATGAAACTAAAAGAATTGTTATGTCTGCAATCATGTGTAATCTGAGTATATTTTAAATCCTTTAAAAATTATTCTTTTTTAAACACGGTAAATCTTATAAAGTTTGAATGGATTTTTGATAACACTATATAGTAGTGATAAGATGGTTTTGGAAGTTTTAATATCGGTTCAGAAATACATCACAGTTATACTTTTATTTATTGCTGCGTTTATTTGGTTATTACTACGTAAGGAAAGGGGCGAAGAAGGGTTAGCTGATTTGAGAATTAATCGTGCCTATACTGTAATTGTTTTGATGGTTCTGCCTTTTATTATAGGTAACTTCTCTTTAGTTTCTGAAGAATTATCTGAGGTTGGAATGAATTTCTTGTTTGTATTGATTTTTTTAAGTATGGTTGTTGTGTTACTTAAGTTGAATAAGAGAAGTAGTAAGGAAAGAGAGAATGATTTGAGAGATTTAATGAAAGAATCATCTAAACATCCAATTAGATATGAATTTGCAAAAAGAATTGTAGTTCCTGAAATCACTAAGTTAAGGAAGATTGAAGATAAATTAGATAACAAAAATAAGAAATTTAAGTTGAAAGAGAAGAAACTTGATGTTAAACAAAAAGGATTAGATAAAACTATTAAAAAATTAGAAGAATTGAAAAAATTTATTTCTGATAACTTGAAACGTTCCAATAATGCAAAAAAAGAAGAATCTGATAGGGAGAGAGTTTATGATAAGAAAGAAAGTGTTTTGATAGTTAGAGAGAAGAAATTGGATGCAGTTGAGAAAGATGTAAAATATACTCGTAATGAATTAAAGAATCTGAAAGAAGAGCTAACTCGTAGGGAGAAGTTGATGAATCCTAGAATGAATAGGGTTGAAAGTAGAGAAGAAGATGTTGAAGCTAGAATGTCCAGAGTTAGAATTAAAGAATCTGATATCAGGGAAGCATTAGATAATATTCAAATATTAAAGAAGAATATTGCTAAAGAAGAAAGGGTATTGAAGAAGTCAATAAGAGATTTTGAAGATGAGAAAGATGATACTTTTGATTTGAAGAAAAAAGTCGATAGAGTTACAGATAAGAATAATAAAATTAAAAGTAAATTAAATGAACGTGAAGGGAAATTAGATTTACATGAAGATAAATTAAATGAACGTGAGAAGAAATTAAATTCATTTGAAAGAAGTTTAAGTAAAAAAAGTAGGAATTTAAGTGCTCTAGAGGTTAAATTTGGAAAGTCTGTGGTTGATTTAGAGAAAGGAGATATGGATCCAGAAATTGGAAAAGTTACTGGCGAAAAGAAATTTAGAGTTAAAAAAAGGAGAAAGAAATGAGTTCAATTTTATTAGGGTTAAATGTTGTTGGATTGTTATTAGTAGTTTTATGTATTGGATTACTTATTAAAAATAGACAATATGAAAAAAGTGTTTTTGAAACCTCTGTTAATGTTTTATTGTTTGGATTGTTATTATTGGCTTTGGTTAAGTTGGTGGACGTTCTTGTTTTATTGAATACACTTTATACTGAGAGTTTTGGATTTTTAGATGGATATTTGGGTAGCTTTGTAGCTGTTTCTAATGTCGCATTATTGCCTTTATTTGGTGTTTGTGTTTTAGTTTCTGTTTTGAGTGCAAGAGAGGGTTTTGAAAATTTGAGTTAGACTTATATA